>NZ_JBFAMT010000042.1:0-82468 GCF_040656635.1 Actinosynnema sp. NPDC049800
CCCCCCCCGCCGCCGCCCAGCCCGCCCCCAGACCGGCAGGGCCGACGACGTTGCGGCCCCGCCGGGGGGGGGGGCGCCGCCCGCCGGGGGGGGGGGCGCCCCCTCCTGGTGTCACGACGGTCGGACCGTCCGGGCTAGCGCGGGAACAGGTCCCGGTAGGAGCCCTGCGTCTGCACGTTCAACTCGCCGACCCGGACGAGCTTCGCCGTCGCCGTCCGCGGGTCGCGGATGTCGAGGACGTCGAAGCCCTTGGCCATGTCGGACGAGAAGATGTAGCCGTTGTAGTAGTACGCCGACCACGAGCCGCCGCCCGCGCCGTTGGGCAGCGGACCGCGCTCGAACCAGCCGATCTCCTTGGGGTTGCGGGAGTCGGTGAAGTCCCAGATCGAGATGCCGCCCTGGTACCACGCCTGGACCATGATGTCGCGGCCCTGGACCGGGATCAGCGAACCGTTGTGCGCCACGCAGTTCTCCGTGTCGCCCTGGGTCCGGGAGATCTTGTAGTACGAGCGGAACTCCAGCTCGCGATCGTCACCGCGACCGGTGATGTCGTAGATGCCGTCCGCGCCGCGGGTCGGGCCGATCTTCTCGTTGCAGGTCGGCGCGCCGCCGCCACCGAGCTCGTCGGTGAAGACGACCTTGGTGCCCTCGTTGTTGAAGGTGGCCGAGTGCCAGAACGCGAAGTTCACGTTGTCCTGGACGCGGCTGATCTCGCGGGGCTTCTCCCGGTCGGAGATGTCCCAGAGCACGCCGTCGCCCATGCAGGCGCCGGCCGCGAGGTCCTTCGACGGGTACACGGTGATGTCGTGGCAGCCCGAGGTGGCGCGGACGTAGCCGTCCTCGATGGTGCCGTCACGGCCGGGGTTGCCGCCGTCCGGGAACAGCACGGTCTCCGACAGCACGGAGGCCGACGCCGGGTCCTTCAGCGGCACCTTGACGATGCTGATCAGGTCGTGCGGCGTCTTGCAGTCGGGGAAGGTGTCGTTGGGGCCGTACGACGAGACGTACAGGTAGGCGTTCTTGCCCTTCTTGTCCGGCACCAGCGTGTGCGTGTGCGAACCGCACTTGGTCTCGACCGCGGCGACGTACTTCGGGTTCTTCTTGTCGCTGATGTCAAAGATCTTGATGCCCTCCCACGCGTCCTTGTTGGTCGCGGAGAGCGGCGTGCTGGCGCAGGAGTTGTCGCTGCGCGACGAGTCCGTGGACAGGAAGAGCAGGTTGTCCTTGACCGAGATGTCGTTCTGCGAGCCCGGGCACCAGACCGTGCTCACGATGGACGGCTTGTGCGGCTGGCGCACGTCGTAGATGACGAAGCCGTCGTAGTTGCCGTCGAACGCGTAGCCGTTCTGGAACGCCAGGTCGGACCACGTGGACGAGGCGGTGAACGGGGCCGGCTTCGGCAGGTTCGCCAGGTGCTTGACGTTGCGGCTGTTGCGGATCTCGTCGACGCCGGGGATGCCGGTGGCCGGCTGCTCCTGGCTCGACAGCTGGGTCTCGGACAGTCCGGCCAGGTCGGCGTCGTCCGGCGCGGCGGTCGCCTGAGGCGCCCAGGCCACGACCGACAGGCTCAGCGCGAACGCCCCCAAGACCGCGGCCGGCGTTCTGCGCCGGCGGGTCAAATCGCGTACTTCCACTTCAGGTTCCCCTTCCAACCCACTGCAGGGCCCGCAGTATCACCCCTTCGCATGGCTAAGGACCAGACCCGATCGTCGGAAACTTTCTCCGCTTCCGGCCGGTGGAACGGCCGGGTACGTTGACGGCCGACCGGAGGTTCTAGGGGGTAGCGGGATGCGGATGGTGTTCGTCGCGGTGTTGGTGGCCGTCCTCGCGGGCTGTACGTCCCAGTCGGACGACCAGGCTCCGATCATTGCGCCGCAAGGGCCGGGCGAGCAAGCGAAAACCCTGGCCCCGGAGGATTTCGGCACGGATCGGTGGGTCGCGCCGAGCGAGGCGGACCTGAAGTACGTCGCCGGCATGATCGTCCACCACAAGCAGGCGCTGGAGATGACCGCGCTGGCGCCGGAACGCGCGCAGCACGAGACGGTGCGCGGCCTGGCGTCGCGGATCCACGACACGCAGGGCCCCGAGATCGCGGCGATGGAGCAGTGGCAGCGGCAGTACGCGGAGAGCGCGCCCGCGCACGGCCACAGCGCCGACCTGCCGGAGGTCGACCACGGCTCGATGCCCGGCATGGCGACCGACGAGCAGCTGGCCGCCCTGAAGGCCGCCCGTGGCGCGGACTTCGACCGGCTCTTCCTCCAGTTGATGATCGCCCACCACGAGGGCGCCGTGCGAATGGCGGTCGAGGTGCTGTCCTCGGGCAGCGACGTGCGGGTCGAGGAGATGGCCAACGACGTCTCCGTCACCCAGACCGACGAGATCGAGCGGATGAGGGCGATCACGATCCCCTGACCGCGATCACGGGCTGAGCAGCAGGTCTTCCGACGGTCGGAAGGTCTCCACCGCGTTGCCCGTCACGTGGCGGGCGATGCCGGCGTTGCGCCGGTGCGCCTCCTTGAAGGAGTCCGACGCGACCCAGGCGCGGAAGTCGTCCTCGGTGTCGAACTCGTTGACCGACACGTACGGCTGGTCGGGGCGCGTGGGGCGCAGCAGCGTGCTGCGACGCAGGCCCGGCACGCCGGGCAGGTGCTCGCGCATGGAGCTCCGGAAGTGCGCCTCGAACTCCTCGGCGCGTTCGGCGGGGACGAACAAGCGGTTGGTCGCGATGAACACCCGGCACCTCCGTGGTTCCCGACGCTGCGTAGGGAACTATTCCAACGGTGCGTAGGCAAGGCAAGGGCTAGGATCGGGCGAGTGCCCAGGATCAGCGCCGACACGCTCGCGGAGCACCGCGCGAACCGGCTGCGGGCCCTGCTGGACGCGGGGCGCGACATCGTCGCCTCGGAGGGCGCGGACGCGCTGACCCTCGCGTCGCTGGCCCGTCGCGTCGGTCTGTCGCGGCCGAGCCTGTACGAGTACTTCCGCTCCCGCGAGGAGCTGGTCGCCGCGATCGTGTCCGACGAGTTGCCCGAGTGGGGCCGCAGGCTGGCCGAGGCGGTGTGCTCGGCCCACGGGCTCGAGGCCAAGGTCGAGGCCTACCTCCGCACCGAGCTGGAGATCATCGCCGACGGTCGCCACGGCGCGGTCGTCGCCCTCTCCGCCCACGCGCTGCCCGACGCCGCCCGCAGCGCGATCCGCGCCGAGCACGACAAGCTGCTCGCCCCCTTGGCGGACGTCCTCGCCGAGGCCGGCATCCCCTCACCGGGGTTGCGGGCCGTCCTGGTCCACGGCGCCGTCGAGGCCGCCTCCCGCACCCTCCGCCCCGGCGACACCGCCCACAACGACCAGGTCGTCACGGCCCTCGTCACCCAGGTCCTCCGCGGCCTCCACCCCTGACCCCTGTCTCGGACCCCCGGGCTCGACGCTCAGGGTGCGTCCCTGAGGGTGGATCAGGGTGGTCTACGGGAAGATCAACCGATCGGTTGATGCGAGGTGTGGCCCGCCGTGTGATCCGGTCGAACGCCCCGGCGACGACGCTGGTGGCATGGCAATCATCGAGGTGGTCGACCTCGTCAAGACCTACGACCGGAAGGTCGCGGTGGACGGTGTCTCGTTCTCCGTCGACGAAGGGGAGATCTTCGGGATCCTCGGCCCGAACGGGGCCGGGAAGACCACGACCGTCGAGTGCATGGAGGGTTTGCGCTCCCCGGACGGCGGCACGATCCGGGTCGACGGGCTGGACCCGCGACGTGACCGGGCGGAGTTGCGCACGCGACTCGGCGTCCAGCTCCAGCAGAGCGAGCTGCCCGACCGCATCCGGGTCGGCGAGGCCCTGGACCTGTACGCGTCGTTCTACCGCGACCCGGCCGACTGGCGGGAGCTGCTGGCACGCCTGGGCCTGGCCGACCGCGCCAAGACCGAGTACCGCAAGCTCTCCGGCGGCCAGAAGCAGCGCGTCTCCATCGCGCTGGCGCTGATCGGCAAGCCCAAGGTCGCCGTGCTGGACGAGCTCACCACGGGCCTGGACCCGCAGGCGCGCCGCGACACGTGGAGCCTGGTCGAGCAGGTCCGCGACGCCGGCGTCACGGTCGTCCTGGTCACCCACTTCATGGAAGAGGCCGAGCGGCTGTGCGACCGGATCGCGGTGATCGACGCGGGCAAGCTCGTCGCGGTCGACAGCCCCGCCGGGCTCGTGTCCCGCGTGGACGGTGAGCAGCGGGTCCGGTTCCGGCCGACCGCGCCGCTGGACGTGAAGCTGCTCGAAGAGCTGCCCGAGGTCTCGGACGTCGAGCAGCACGGTCCGCAGCTCGTCGTGACCGGCACGGGCAACCTGCTGCACGCCGTCACGTCCGTCCTCGCCCGCAACCAGATCGTCGCCGCCGACCTGCGCATCGAGCAGGCCGGCCTGGACGACGCCTTCATCCGCCTCACCGGCCGCGCGCTCACGGAGTAGCAGAATGCTGAAGATCGTCAACACCGAGTGGAAGCTGTTCCTGCGCGAGCCGAGCATGGTCGTGTTCGCGGTTCTCTTCCCCACCATCCTGCTCCTGGTGCTCGGCGCGATCCCCGCGCTGCGCACCCCCGACCCGAACTTCGGCAACCAGCGGTTCATCGACGCCTTCATGTCGTCGCTGGTCGTGACCACGCTGGCGTTCCTCGGCCTGAACAAGCTGCCCGCCACGGTCGCCACCTACCGCGAGAAGGGCGTGCTGCGCCGCTTCTCCACCACCCCGGTCCACCCGGCGCGCCTGCTGGTGGCGCAGGTGCTCGTCAACCTGGTCGCGGGCGTGATCGCGATCGTGCTGCTCGTGGTCGTGGCCCGGGCGGTGTTCGACATCGACCTGCCGCACCACCCGCTCTGGTTCCTGGTGACGTTCCTGCTGGGCATGCTGTCGCTGTCGGCCATCGGCCTGCTGGTCGCGGCCTGGGCGCCGAGCGCGCGGTCCGCCGGCGGGTGGGCGACCGTCGTGTTCATGCTGGTCATGTTCTTCGGCGGCGTGTACCTGCCCCGGTTCCTGCTGCCGGACTTCCTCAACGTCATCGGCGCGTACCTGCCGCCGGGCGTCGAGGCGTTGCAGCAGTCGTGGCTGGGCGCCGCCCCGGACCCCGTCCACCTCGGCGTGCTGGCGCTGGTCACGGTGGTGGCGGGTACCGTCGCGGCGAAGTCGTTCCGCTGGGAGTAGGAGTTGCGCGCGATGGACGTGCTGGACGCGTGGGAACGGCGGCTGGACGTCGCCGGGCACGTCATCCCGTACTTCGTGCTCGTGCTGACGACCGGCATGTACCTGGTGGTCGGGACGGACTCCGGCTCGACCACGGCGGTCAACGTGGGGATCGCGGCGGCGACCGGCCTGTGGATGCTGTGGTGGCACACCCTGCACCCGGGCTGGCGCTCCCGGACCGGCCTGATGGCGCTGTTCTTCGTCGGGATCCTGGTCTCGTACGCGTTGCTGGGGCTGCGCGACCCGATGTTCGGCTTCTTCTCCTTCGCCGGGTACATCTACGCCATCGACGTGCTGCCCGGCCGGTGGAAGCTTGTCGGGGTGTCGGCCACCGGTGTCCTCGCGGCGACGTCGCTGTACGGCGGCCTCCCGCCGGCGGAGCTCGGGCCGATCGTGGTGTACCTGTTCATCGTGGTGTTCATCGTCGTCATCGCCTGCACGTTCACCGCGTTCGGCCACATCACCTCCGAGCAGTCCCGGCGTCGCAAGGAGCTGGTCGCCGAGATGGCGGCGATGATGAAGGAGAACGCCGGCCTGCACGCCCAGCTGCTGATCCAGGCCCACGAGGCGGGCGTGCTGGACGAGCGGCAGCGGCTGGCGCGGGAGATCCACGACACCCTCGCCCAGGGCTTCGCCGGCATCATCACGCAGCTCCAGGCGGACGAGGACCCGCCGCGGCACGTCGAGACGGCGTTGCGGCTGGCGCGGGAGAACCTGGCCGAGGCCCGTCGCTCGGTGCACGCCCTGCGCCCGCCCGCGCTGGTGGACGCGAACCTGCCGGACGCGCTGGCCGAGGTCGCGGCGGGGTGGACGGACCAGACGGGCGTGGCGGCGTCGATCAGCACGACGGGCGCGGCACGGCCCCTGCACCCCGAGGTGGAGGTGACGTTGCTGCGCGCCGCGCAGGAGGCCTTGTCGAACGTCGCCAAGCACGCGCGCGCGTCGCGGGTCGGGCTGACGTTGTCGTACATGGAGGACGTGGTGACGTTGGACGTGCGGGACGACGGCGCGGGGTTCGACCCGGAGGCGAGGACGGACGGGTTCGGGCTGGTCGGCATGCGCCAGCGGGTGTCACGCCTGGCGGGCGCGCTGGTGGTGGAGTCCGAGCCGGGCGGCGGCACGGCGGTGTCCGCGTCGGTGCCCGCGATCCCCGCCGAGGTGGCGCCGTGATCCGCGTGGTGATCGTGGACGACCACCCCGTCGTGCGCGACGGGCTGCGCGGGATGCTCGCGAGCGCCGGTGACGTGGACGTGGTGGGCGAGGCGGCGGACGGCGCGGAGGCGGTCACCGTGGTGCGGGCACTGCGGCCGGACGTCGTGCTGATGGACCTGCGGATGCCCGGCGTGGACGGCGTCACGGCCATAGAGCGGCTGCGCGGCTGTCCGACGAAGGTGCTGGTGCTGACGACGTACGACACGGACAGTGACGTGCTGCCCGCGATCAAGGCCGGCGCCACGGGGTACCTGCTGAAGGACACCCCGCGTGACGAGCTGTTCCGGGCGGTGCGTTCGGCGGCCAGGGGAGAGGCGGTGCTGTCGCCGTCCGTGGCGACCCGGCTCGTGGGCCAGGTGCGGCAGCCGATGGCGGAGCCGTTGAGCGACCGCGAGGTGGAGGTGCTCGGGCTGATCGCGCGCGGGTGCACGAACCGCGAAGCGGCGGCGAAGCTCTTCATCAGCGAGGCGACCGTGAAGACGCACCTGGTGCACGTCTACGCCAAGCTGGGCGTGAAGGACCGCGCCGCCGCCGTCGCGGTGGCCTACGAGCGGGGACTGCTGGGCGCCTGACCCGGGGCCAGGTAGGCCCGCCAGTCGCCGATCCGGGTGATGTCCGTCAGCTCCGGGCTGTCGAGGCAGGCGTCCCGCAGCACGGTGGCCAGCGCGGCGCTGCCGTCCGCCAGCTCGATCACGCCGAGCTCCAGCTCCGGCGGCTCGGCGGGCAGCAGGTGGTCGCGCAGCACGGTCAGCGGCACGTCGTACAGCTCGCCCACCACGCGGCCCGAACCGGAGGCGTGCATCGCGGGGAACCGGTCGCCCACGGAGAAGTAGCGGTACCTGGGGGCACTGCGCGCCACGCACAGCAGCGGCGTCCCCTGCAACTGGTGGTGCAGCGGGCCGCCGCGCATGCCGCCGCCGTTGAGGAAGATCAACGTCATCGTGGGCCTCCTTGCGGATCGGGGAGTAGGTCCAGTTGCCGGGCCCTTGTCCACAGTCGCGAAGACAGGTCGGGCATCGCGCACCAAGACGTGGTACTCCAGGAACTTCGTGGTAGAGCCGCGATCGAGCGCGGTCGACGGCGCGGAGCACCAGCGCTCGCGGAGCCGTTCCCCGTTACTCCACAAGGGAGTTGTCCACAACCGAGGAAGAAGTTGCTGCGAAGGTCGGGAATCGCACCGAACCTGGGCCCATGGCCAACGACCACGACGACACCACCGGACGCCCTTCGACCGTGAGATCGACCGCGAGCGGCCTGGTCCACGCCGGCACCGAAGCGGCCGACAAGCGCACCCCACCCTCCCTAACGCAGGACGGCGGTGAACCCCTCGACCCCGAAGTACAGGACGAACAGCACCGCGATCACGGTCATCAGCCAGCCGACCGAGCGCCACTGGCCCTTGCAGGTCTTGATCACCACGTACGACACGAGGCCCGCGCCGATGCCGTTGGTGATCGAGTAGGTGAACGGGATCACGGCCGCGGTGAGGAACACCGGGATCGTGTAATCCGCGTCGTCCCAGGGGATCCGCCGGCACTGCGCCATCATCAGACCGCCGATCACCACGAGTGCCGGTGCGGCGGCCTGCGCGGGCACCACCGCCGCGAGCGGGGTGAAGAGCAGGGTGGCGGCGAGCATCGCCCCGGTCACCACGCTCGCCAGACCGGTCCGGGCCCCTTCGCCGACGCCCGCGGCCGATTCGAGGAACACCGTGTTGGGCGACGACCCGGTGACCCCGCCCGCGACCGCGCCGAACCCGTCGACCAGCAGGATCCGACCCATGCCCGGCACCTTGCCGTCCCGGGTGAGCCCGGCCTCGTCGGACACGGACGTGATGGTGCCCATGGCGTCGAAGAACCCGGACAGCACCAGCGTGAAGAGGAACACCGTCGCGGTGATCGCGCCCGCCGAGGCGAACCCGCCGAACAGGTCCACCTCGCCGAACAGCCCGAAGTCCGGCGCGGCCACCACCGAGTCCGGCACGTCGGGCGTCACCAGGCCCCACCCGGGCACGTCGAACACCGCGTTCACGACCACGGCCAGCACGGTGGCCACCGCGATGCTGATCAGCACCGCGCCGGGCACCCCGCGTGCCATCAGCACGATCATCAGCAGCAGGCCGAGGCAGAACACCGCGATCGGCCAGCCGACCAGGTGGCCGTCCAGCCCCATCCGGACCGGCACGGTGGAGCCGGCCGCGTCCGGCGTCCGGGTCACGAACCCGGCGCTGACCAGGCCGACCAGCGCGATGTAGAGGCCGATGCCGATGGTGATGGCGGTCTTGAGCGGCGCGGGGATGGCGTTGATGATCCGTTCCCGCACCCCGGACGCGGCCAGCACGACGATGCACAGGCCCTCCAGCACCACGAGCCCGAACGCCTGCGCCCAGGTCATGGTCGGCGCGAGCTGGAAGGCCACCACGCCGTTCACCCCGAGGCCCGCGGCCAGCGCCAGCGGCGCGTTGCCGACGACACCCATGAGGATCGTCATCACGCCCGCGGCCAGCGCGGTCGCCGTCGTGACCTGTTCGACGGTGAGGCGGGTGCCGGTGATGTCGGCCGAGGCGCCCAGGATCAGCGGGTTGAGCAGGACGATGTACGACATCGCCACGAAGGTGGTGATACCGCCGCGCACTTCCCGGCCGATGGTGCTGCCGCGCGCACTGACGCGGAAGAACCGGTCGAGTCGGGTGGTCCGCGTGGGGATGCCATCGGTGATCCGGGTCATGACGTCCTTCCCATGCCGGTGGGCGCGTTCGGCCGGGCGAGGCCGTCGAGCACGGCCCCGCCGAACGCGTTCGGGTCGGTGTTCTCGGTGCTCCGGTCAGCACCAGCGGCTCGTGGCCGCGCCGGGATCCGCCGCCTGCTCCGGTTCCGCCTTCCGGGTGTCCTCCGGCTAGTAGTCGACGCGGTCGGTCCGGGACAGCCACGCGGTGAACGGCGTGGTGTCCTCGCCCGTGGAGACCTGGTGCACCGGCAGGCTCCACGTCTCGCGCGGGCGGCCGAACAGCTCGTAGAACTCGCGGTCGTCGAAGCCGGCCGCGGCGGCGTCGTGCCGGTCCGCGGCGTAGACGACCCGGTCCACCCGCGCCCACAGCGCCGCGGACAGGCACAGCGGGCACGGCTCGCAGGAGGACACGAGCACGCAGCCGGTGAGCCGGAAGTCGCCGACGACCCGGCACGCCGCCCGGATGGCGACCACCTCGGCGTGCGCGGTCGGGTCGAGCGTCGTGGTGACCTGGTTGGTGCCGGTCGCGATCACCTCGCCGGCCCGGATGATCACCGCGCCGAACGGGCCGCCGCCCGCGGCGACGTTGCGGGTGGCGAGGTCGATCGACTCACGCAGCCAGGCGTGGTCGGGGGACACGGACGTGGTCATGGGGTGCTCCTCAGGGCGTGCGCGAGCGCGCCACGGCGGCCGTGGCGGGTGCGCGGTTCGGTGCGGGGGGCTGTGCGCGGGTCAGGTGCCGGTGATGTGCTCCGGTCGCACGGGCACGCGGGTCAGGGCGAGGCCGGTGGCGGCGCGGATGGCCGCGACGATGGCCGGGGTGGACGAGATGGTGGGCGGCTCGCCGACGCCCCGCACACCGTACGGCGCGTTCGGGTCGGCGAGTTCCAGCACGTCGATGCTCATCGGCGGCATGTCGAGCACGGTCGGGATGAGGTAGTCGGTGAACGACGGGTTGCGCAGCTTGCCGCCCTGGGTCTGGATCTCCTCCATCACCGCGAGGCCGAGGCCCTGGGCCGACCCGCCCTGGATCTGGCCGAGCACGGCCTGCGGGTTGAGCGCCTTGCCGACGTCCTGCGCGCAGTCGAGCTCGACCACCTTCACCAGGCCGAGCTCCACGTCCACGTCCACCACGGCGCGGTGCGCGGCGAACCCGTACTGCACGTGGGCGTTGCCCTGCCCGGTCTCCGGGTCGATGGGCTCGGTGGCGCGGTGCCGCCACTCCACCGTCTCGTCGATCACGTCGTCGCCCAGCAGTTCGAAGAGGTCCACGGTGGACGGGTCGCGGCCACCGGCGAGCTTGGTCAGCTTCTCCCGCACGGCAGCGCACGCGGCCTTCACCGCGCCGCCGGTCACGTAGGTCTGGCGGGACGCGGAGGTGGAGCCGCCGTTGCCGATGGTGGTGTCCATCGGCAGGATCGTCACCCGCTGCACGCCCAGCTCCGTGCGCACGATCTGCTGCATGATCGTCACCAGGCCCTGGCCGACCTCGGCCGCCGCCGTGTGCGCGAGTGCGGCCGGTTCGCCGTTGATGACCTGCAGCCGGACGCGGGCGGTGGAGTAGTCGTCGTAGCCCTCGGAGAAGCAGATGTTCTTGATGCCCACGGCGTACCCCACGCCGCGCACCACGCCTTCGCCGTGGGTGGTGTTGGAGACGCCGCCGGGCATGTCGCGCAGGTCGACCGCGGTCGCCTGCGGTGGCATGGGCTTGTCCTTCACCAGCTTCAGCAACTGCGCGACGGGCGCGGCCGAGTCGACCACCTGACCGGTCGGCATGACCGAGCCCTCGCTCATCGCGTTGACGATCCGCACGTCGACCGGGTCCATGCCGAGCGCCTCGGCGAGCTTGTCCATCTGGGACTCGTAGGCGAAAGCGGACTGCACCGCGCCGAACCCGCGCATCGCGCCGCACGGCGGGTTGTTCGTGTAGACGCCCCAGCAGTCGACCGTCACGTTGTCCACGTCGTAGGGCCCGACGCCGAGCGTCGCCGCGTTCGCCACCACGGCGGAGGTGCTGGAGGCGTACGCGCCGCCGTCGAGGTGGATCCGGGCCTTGACGTACACGAGCTTGCCGGTGCGGTCGGCGCCGTGCTCGTAGTGCAGCACCGCCGGGTGCCGGTGCACGTGGCCGTAGAACGACTCCTCGCGGTTGTAGACCATCTTGGTCGGCTTGCCGGTGCGCAGCGCCAGCAGGCACGCGTGCACCTGCATGGACAGGTCCTCGCGCCCGCCGAACGCACCGCCGACGCCGGACAGCGTCAGCCGCACCTGCTCCAGCGGCAGGCCGAGGGCCGCCGCGACCTGGCCCTGGTCGACGTGCAGCCACTGGGTGGCGATGTAGAGGTCGACGCCGCCCTCCTCGTCGGGCACGGCGAGCCCGGACTCGGGTCCGAGGAACGCCTGGTCCTGCATGCCGACCTCGTACCGGCCGGTGACCACGACCTCGGCCCGCGCGTGCTGGTCGCCCCGCCGCACGGGCACGTGCCGCACGAGGTTGCCGCCGGGGTGCAGCGGCGTGTCGTCGATCGCCGTCTCCATGTCCACGACGGGGGTGAGCACCTCGTACTCCACCTTGATGCGCTTCATGGCGCGCTGCGCGGTCTCCGGGTGGTCCGCGCCGACCAGGGCGACCGGTTCGCCCTGGTAGCGGACGACGTCCTCGGCGAGCACCGGCTGGTCCTTGTGCTCCAACCCGTACCGGTTCCGGCCCGGCACGTCCTCGTGCGTGAGCACGGCGTGCACACCGGGCACCTTGAGCGCCTCGGTCAGGTCGATCGAGAGGATCCGCGCGTACGGGTGCGGGCTGCGCAGGGTCGCGCCCCAGATCATGTCCTCGTGCCACAGGTCCGAGGCGTAGGCGAACTCGCCCCGCACCTTGAGGCTCCCGTCGGGCCGCTGCGGGCTGGAGCCGATGCCGCCGGTCACGGCGGAGGTCAGTTCGGCGGGGGTGAGGCTCATCGCGTCCCCTTCAGTCGCTCGGCGGCGGCGCGCAGGTCGCGCGCGAGATCGGTTTCGGAGGCGGTGCGCAGCTCGCCGTCGTCCACCACGGTCCGGCCGCCCACCAGCAGGAGCTTCAGCTTCGGCAGCGGTCCGAGCACCAGGGCGGCGACCGGGTCGTCGATGCCCGCGTGGTCGAGACCGTCGAGCCGCCACACGGCCAGGTCGGCGAGCTTGCCGGGTTCGATCGAGCCGAGCTCCCGGTCGCGCCCGAGGCAGCGCGCGCCGCCCATGGTGCCCAGCCACAGCGCTTGGCGGACGTCCAAGGCCTTGGGGCCGCCGCGCTGCCTGGCCTGCAACAGGGCCTGGTGCAGCTCCTCGACCATCCCGCCGGACTCGTTGGACGCCGCGCCGTCCACGCCGAGGCCGACCGGGGCGCCGGCGTCGAGCAGGTCGCGGACGGGGGCGATGCCGGTGCCGAGCCGGCCGTTGGAGGTGGGGCAGTGGGCGCTGCCGGTGCCGGTCGCGCCCAGCCGCTTCACCGCGTCGGGCGACAGGTGCACGGTGTGCGCGAGCCACACGTCGTCACCGAGCCAGCCGAGGCGTTCGGCGTACTCGGTGGGCGTGCAGCCGTACTCGGCCTGGCACTGGTCCTCCTCGTCGACCGTCTCGGCGAGGTGGGTGTGCAGCCGGACGCCCTTGGCGCGGGCCAGCCGCGCCGCGCCGGTCATCAGCTCGGCGCTGACCGAGAACGGCGAGCACGGCCCGACGGCCACCCGGATCAGCGCGTCCGGGCTCGGGTCGTGGTGGTCGTTCACGGCCTGTTCGGTGGCGACGAGCGCGGCCTCGGTGTCCTCGACCAGGTTGTCCGGCGGCAGGCCGCCGTGCGACCGGCCGCGGTCCATCGAGCCGCGGATGGCGTGCAGGCGGAGGCCGACGCGCTTGCCCGCCTCGACCAGGGCGGCGAACTGGTCGCCGCCGTCGCGCGGGTAGACGTAGTGGTGGTCGGCGGCGGTCGTGCACCCGGTGGTCGCGAGCCTCGCCAGCCCGGCGGAGGCCGCCGAGTGCGTGATCTCGGCGTCCAGGCCGCCCCACACCGGGTACAGCGTGGTCAGCCACTCGAACAGCGTGGCGTCCTGGGCGAGGCCCCGGGTGGCCCACTGGTAGAGGTGGTGGTGGGTGTTGACCAGGCCCGGCGTGACCAGGCAGCCGCTGCCGTCGACCCACGTGTGCGGGCCGGTCGGCTTGGGCGCCTGGCCCGCGCCCACCGCGGTGATCCGGCCGTTCTCGATGACGACGTGGCCGAACGCGTGCTCGGTGCCCGCGGTGTCCACCGTGGCCACCGCGACACCGTCGAGGATGGTCGGCGTCATCGGGCCGCGGCCTCCGGGTCCGCCTTGCGGGTCGCGGCCAGGCGCACGGCGTCCAGGATCTTCTCGTACCCGGTGCAGCGGCACAGGTTCCCGGCGAGGGCCTCGCGGATCTCCGGGTCGCTCGGCCGCGGCACCCGGTCGAGCAGGTCGTGCGCGGCGACCACGAGACCGGGCGTGCAGAACCCGCACTGCACCGCGCCCGCCTCCACGAACGCCTCCTGGACCGGGTCGAGCCGATCGCCCTCGGCCAGGCCTTCCACCGTCCGAACCTCGCGGTCCTGCACCTGGCCCGCGGCCACCAGGCAGGAGCACACCGGCGTGTTGTCCAGGTACACCGTGCACGAGCCGCACTCGCCCTGCTCGCACGCGTTCTTCGAGCCGGGCAGACCCAGCCGCTCGCGCAGCAGGAACAGCAGGCTCTCGCCCTCCCACACGTCGTCGGCCTGCCTCGGCTCGCCGTTCACCGTCACGTTCACGCGCATGGTCAGGCCACCTTCTCGGAGTAGTCGCGCCAGGCCCAGTCGAGCGTGCGGCGGGCCAGCACGGAGAGGGCGTGCTTGCGGTACGCGGCCGAGCCACGCACGTCGTCGATGGGGCTCGCGGCCTCCGCCACGAGTTCGCCGAACCGCCGTTTCACCGAGTCCAGCAATGGTTTCGGCGAATCCCACTGGTTGGTGGCGGTCAGCTCGGCGGACACGAACTCCTCGGCCGCCGACGCACGGCGCGGCGTGGGCGCGGCGCTGCCGACCGCCGCCCCGACCCGCTGCCGCGCCGGGTGCAGGGCGACCGCGAACGAGCACACCGCGATCACCATGGCGTTGCGCGTGCCGACCTTGGCGAACTGCTGCGGTGCCCGCGTGACCGGCACGTGGACCGCCGTGATCAGTTCGTCCGGCTCCAGCGCGTTGCGCTTCACGCCCAGGTAGAACGCGGTGGCCGGGATCAGCCGGGTGCCCCTGGTCGAGGCGGCCTCCACGGTGGCGTCCCCGGCCAGCAGCACGGGGTGCGTGTCACCGGCGGGTGACGCGGCGCCGAGGTTGCCGCCGACCGTGCCCCGGTTGCGGATCTGCGGCGAGCCGACCGTGCGGGACGCCATCGCCAGCCCCGGCAGGCGGTCGCCCAGCTCGTCGATGATCCGCGTGTACGGGACCCCGGAGCCGATGCGCACCGTGCCGCCGTCCCCGTTGCCGCCCTCGGAGTCCCAGGAGCGGAGTTCGGCGATGCGGGTCAGGTCGAGCAGGGCGGTCGGGCGGCGGTGGTCGAAGTTCAGCTCCACCATCACGTCCGTGCCGCCGGCGATGGGCACGGCGTCCGGGCGCTGCGCCTTGAGGGCCAGCGCTTCGGCGAGTGTGTCGGGGCGGAGGAAATCCATCGGCTACCTCGGTGGGTGGAGTGCGCGGTGTGTGAGCCAGTACACAGACCCGGGGCGGTGATCGGCTAGAGCGGTGTGGATGAATCCCAGGCTCCTACGACGAGTGGATTTGTGCTTTCCTACAAACACGATCGGACGAAGGTAAACCGGCCGGATGACGTGGAGGGGGCGCCTGTGTTGCTGGTTCGGAGCCTGCTCGGGATGCCGGAGCTCCGGCTCCGCCTCGTCAGCGGCGCCGAGTCGTTGGACAGGCCCGTGACCAGGCTCTACGGCACCGAACTGCCCGATCCGGCCCGCTACCTCTCCGGTGGCGAGCTGGTGCTCTCCGGGCTGTTGTGGCACCGGAGGGCCGCCGATTGTGAAAAGTTTGTCGCTTCCCTGGCGGCGGCGGGAGTCGCCGCGTTGGCGGCCAGCTCGCCCGACGCGGCCGAGTTGCCCGAAGCGCTGGTGCGGGCGTGCGAACAATACGGCGTTCCGCTGCTGGAGGTGCCGGTCGACCTGTCGTTCGCGGCCATCACCGAACGGGTGGTGTCGGAGCTGGCGGCCGAACGGGTCGGCGACGCGGGCGCGCTGCTGGGCAGGCACCGGCGGCTGCTGACCGTGGTCGCCGACGGCGGCGGGCTGTCCGAACTGGTGGCGGCGGGCGCGTCGGAACTGGGCGTGCCCTGCTGGGTGCTGTCGTGCACCGGTCACGTCGTCGCCGGGCCCGAACTGCCGGAGGCGGCGACGCTCGTGCGGGAGTACCTGCTGGCCGACCGGCTGCCCCGGGTCGTGCGCGGCACGACCTTGCTGCCGGTGTCCGCGCGCGGGGGTTCGCGGCTGACGTCGTGGATCCTGGTGGTCTCCGGCGACCGCGCGCAGGACGAGGTGGCCACCGAGCTGGCCAGCCTGGTCGGCGTGGAGCGGGCGCGGGTCGTGCAGGGGCGCGAGATCGAGAACCGCGCGGCCGGGCCGCTGCTGCGGCAGGTGTTCGCGGGCGGTGACCTCGCGGCGCGGATCGCGGCGGTCGGGTGGGACCCGGACGAGCCGCTGCGGGTGCTGGCCGCCTCGGTCTCGGACGGGCAGGTGGAGCAGGCCGTCGCGCTGGTGGAGGAGGTGCTGGCGTCGGTCACGTCGGCGTTCCTGGTGTCCGCCGTCGACGGGGAGGTGTACGCGCTGGTGCCGTCCGGGGCGTGGGCGGACGGTGTGCGGTCGGCGTTGCGGACGCTGGAACCGGGCCTGCGCTCGACCAGGGTGCTGGTCGGGATCTCGTCACCGGTCGGGCACTCGGGGCTGCGCGGCGCGGCGGAGGAGGCGTCGCACGCCCGGCGGCTGGGCGAGCGGCGGACCGGGCGGACGTGCGTGGTGGCGGGGGAGGAGATCGCCCTGCACCAACTGCTGCTGGCCGGCGTGCCGGAGGAACTGCGCCGCTCGCTGCGCCGCCGGCTCCTGGGCCCGGTGCTCGACTACGACGCCGAGCACGGCTCGGACCTCGTCGGCACGCTCCGGGTGTTCTTGGACTGCTCCGGCTCGTGGACCACCGCCGCCGCGCGCCTGCACGTCCACGTGAACACCCTGCGGTACCGGGTCGGCCGGGTCGAGGACCTGCTGGGCGTGGACCTGTCGGACTTCACCGAACGGGTGGACCTGTACCTGGCGCTGCAAGCCGGCTGAACCCGGTCCGCGCACGAGCGCCGTCCCCGACCCGCCGCCGCGCGGGTCGGGGACGACGTCCTCCTCACCTCACCTGCTGCCACGGGACGAGCGTCGGGCGCTGTCCGGTGGCGAGGAACTCCTCGATCGCGACCGCGAGGTCGGCGACCGGGATCTCGCAGTGGGTGGGGAAGCGGACCCCGGCGTACCGGGGGCGTCGGCGCGGGCCCTCGCCGAGGCTGGCCCACGAGCCGGTGATCACGTCGGTGAACAGCATCGCACCGCGGTCACCGCGCACGCCGACCCACACGCGGTGGTCCGGGCGGTCGCCGTGCACGAGGGTGGCTTCGCGCGCCACCGCGAGGCGGTCGAGCAGGCGGCGCACGTCGCCCGCGGCGCGCAGTTCGTCCACACCGGACGCGAAGTTGGCCTGGATCATCGTCACTCCTTGCACCGGCGACCGGAGTTCACGCACTGCACCAGTCGGTTCATGATCTCCTCGGACATCACGTTCGCGAAGTCGTCGTGGTCGGAGAACGGGTTGTGCTCCTCCTGCGGGAAGGCGTCGACCGCGTACTGCCCGGCGACCTGGACGTCACGGGGGATGTTGTAGGTCAGGCTGATCCGCAGCTGCGGCACGGCCTTGAACCCCTTGGGGCACTTGCCGTCCTGGTTCGGCGCGACGATGTGGTCGCGGTGGTTGGCGCTGTCGGTGTTCTTGCCGTCCCAGCAGCTGTTGAAGTCGTGGATGCGCTTGACCTTGCTGCCCTCGGGGCAGATCGGGTACTTGTTGATCAGCACCTTGTCCTCGAACCCCGTGCAGGTCCACGAGTTGCGCGCGTTCTTGGGGCCGTTCGTGGAGACCTTCGCGTCGCCGTAGAGGATCCGCAGGAACTGCGGCATCGGCTCGACCTTGCCGACGGGGCTGCCGCGGAAGGTGATGTCCACGACCTCGGGGCGCTGGATCTCGCCCTCGTTGCCGGGCAGCTCGTTCTCGTCGCTGGCGCTCTTGCCGTCACCCTTCTCCGGCGCGTCGGCCTCGGCTTCCTGCGCCGCCTCGGCGACCTGGGCGTCGTTGGCGTCGCCGTCCTTCACCGTGCACGGCGCGAGCCTCTTGAGCCCTCGCGGTCGTTCGGCGACCCGGTCGACGGCCTGCACGATGCGGTCGATCGTCGCGGTCCGCTTGTCCCGCAGCGGTCGCAGCACGGCGTTGTTGACGAAGCCGGGGTCGTCGACGTTCGCCGCCGCCTTCAGCCTGGTGTTGGCCTCCGCGATCTGGTCCTTCAACGCCTGGAGGTTGCGGTCGACCTCGGCCTTGGCCTGGCGCGGCACGTTGCGCAGCTTGCGCTGCACGTCGGGGCACTCGACCTCGGCGCCGGCCGGCTCGCCCGGCTCGTCGTCCTCGTTCTCGCGGTCGATCCGGACCACGGGCCAGAAGTAGGCGGACTTGTCGCCGTTCTTGCAGGTGGTGTCGGCTTCGAGCAGGCTCTCGTCGGTGGAGTCGGCGTCGGTCGACACGTTGCCCACGTAGTCGTGCAGGTGCTCCGCGCCGTTGCGGACACCCGGCTGCGCGATGAAGTTGTCCGGGTTGAAGTGGCCGTTCTCGTTGCGGCCGCAGTCCACCGTGAACGTGCCGGTGCTCGCGCCCCGTTGCGGCCGGGGCGCCCGCACGTTGCGCTGCTGCTTCGTGATGTCGACGAACAGGGAGATGTCGGCCCCGTCCGCCTGGGCGGTGCCCTGATCACCGGTGGTGCTGATCGCGACGGCCAGGCCGATCGTGAGCGCCAACCCGGTCACGCCGGCAGTCAGCTTCGTGCGCCGGGAGAAGCGGTGCCGCCCCTGGTTTCGCGTCATGGATGTGTCACCTCGTCGTAGGTACGCGCCTGTGTGCGTTGAACCCCGACCGCCGGTGGGCGGTGGACACAGTGGCATACGTACCGAACCCAGTCCGCGACCTGACCGTTACCTTTTCGTTATCCGAACCGACCCCTAACCTTCCCTACCGCTCGATCGCTTGCGCTGCCGCCCGCCGAGGCCAATGAGGTTCCTGCCATTTCTGTGACACTCGAACCACGTTGCGCACGAGGGAGGAGGGCGCGTTGCCGCAAGGCAGGAAGAACGTGATGACCGGCACGGCCCACGGGTCGGTGGTCCAAGCGGACCGCGTCGGCCAGGTCCACTTCCATCGGCACGCGGAACCATCCCTGCCGCACCAGTTGCCGCCGTCACCCAGGTTCTTCACCGGCCGGACGCGCGAACTGGCCGAATTGGACGGGTGGCTCTCGAAGGACGAAGGGCACCCGCTCGTAGTCGTGGTGAGCGGTCCGAGCGGAGCGGGCAAGACGGCGCTGGCCCTGCGATGGCTGCACAGCGCCCGGCACGGGTTCCCGGACGGCCGGCTTTACGCCGATCTCGACCCCGACGGCGGCGACGGGCCGGTGACGCCGGAGGACGTGCTCGACTGGTTCCTGTCGGGATTGGGCGTGCCGGCCACCGCGATCCCGGCGGGACTCCAGCCCAGGCAGGCCGCTTTCCGCTCGCTCACCGCCGAGCGGTCGATCTCGGTCCTGCTGGACAACGCGGTCACCGCGGCGCAGGTCCGCCCGCTCCTGCCGACATCGCCCGGCAGCGCGGTCGTCGTCACCAGCCGGTGGCGGCTGAGCGGCCTCGCGATCGACGGCGCGCGGTTCGTCCAGGTCGGCGAATTCGACGAGAACACCTCCTTCGAACTCCTCGAGCGCGCGCTCGGTCCGCGTGTCACGGCGGAGCCCGAAGCGGCCCGGGAACTGGCCCGCTTGTGCGGAGGCCTGCCGATCGCGCTGTCCGTCGTGGGCGCCCGCCTGTCGACCAAGCCGGCGCGATCGCTGTCGAAGGAGGTCGAAGCCCTGCGCGACGACCTGCTGGGGAACCTGGCGTTGCGTGACGACGTGTCGGTCGGAGCGGTGTTCGACTCGTCGTACCTGGATCTGCCGCCGTCGCACGCCAAGGTCTACCGGCTGTGCGCCCTGCACCTGGGCGAGTCGTTCGGAGCGGAAGCCGCGGCGGCGCTCGTGGACGAACCCTTGGCGCACGTGGAGGAGGTCCTGTCCGACCTGGTGGAGCGGAACCTCCTCGGCGGAGTGGGTGAAGAGCGCTTCCGCTATCACGACCTGGTCCGCGCCCACGCGCGGAAGCACGCCCAGAGCGATCCGCCCGACGACCTGTGCGCCGCGGTGCTGCGCGTGACCGAGTGGTACCTCGAACGCGCGGTGGCCGCCGACCTCGCGGTGTCACCGGACCGGCCGCGCTTCGACCCCGCGACGAGGTCGCCGCGTTCCGTGACGTCCACCGGGCGTCGGACTGGGTGGAGGCCGAACGGAGCAACCTCGTGTCGGTGGTCCGCACGGCCGCCGACCACGGGTGGCACGACCTCGCTTGGCGGTTGGTCGAGGTGATGTGGGGCTTCTTCCCGAACCGGCAGCACTTGTCGGACTGGATCGCCGTTCACGAGGCAGGGGTGCGCGCGGCGCGTGCGGCGGGCAACACGGCGGCCGAACACCAGCTGCGCATGCGGCTCGCCGTCGGCTACCTCAAGGACGGCCGCCCGTCCGACGCGGCTCGGGAGGCGGAGCGCGCGTTGCCGTCGGAAACCCCGCGCCTTCCCTCTTTGGCGCACGCCGATCCGGCTCCTGTCGGTTTGCTGTAGATGCCCGCACCACGCGCGCCGTGGGCTTCACCGGGTGACGAGGGCTGCGAAACACTCGCCGGACCGCCGCAACGCGAGAAGGAGTGTTCATGCAACGCACACTCGGTGCGCTGGCCGCCGTGGTGCTCGGGGTCTCCCTCGTCACCGCCGCGCCCGCCACCGCCGCGCAAGCACACCCGTTCCCCACGGAGTTCCCCCTGCCCGACGGGTTCCTGCCGGAAGGCATCGCGATCGGGGACGCGCCGACCGCCTACTTCGGGTCGCGGGCCGATGGGGACCTGTTCCGCGTCGACCTCCGCACCGGACGCGGGGAGGTGTTCAGCCAGGGGCCCGGCACGGCTTCGGTCGGGGTGAAGGTCGATCGGCGCAAGCGGCTGTTCGTGGCCGGTGGCGCGGGTGGTGACGGGCGGGTCGTCGACGCTCGAACGGGAGTGATCCTCAAGTCCTACCGGTTCGCGGCGGATGTGAATACTTTCGTCAACGATGTCGTGATCACCGACGACGCCGCCTACTTCACCGACTCGCGGAAGGCGGTGCTCTATCGCGTCCCGTTCGGCCGGCACGGGTCGTTGCCGGACTCGCACACCGCGATTCCGCTGACCGGCGACTTCGTCCTGACCCCCGGCGTGAACAACGCCAACGGGATCGCGGAGACGCCCGACGGCAAAGCGCTGCTGGTCGTCCAGAGCAACACCGGTCAACTGCACCGCGTCGACGCGCGCACGGGCGTGACGACCGCCGTCGACCTGGGCGGCGAGGTGCTGACCAACGGCGACGGGCTGCTCGTCGAGGGCCGCACGCTCTACGTCGTGCAGAACCGGCTCAACACCGTCGCGGTGTTTTCCCTGGCCAAGGACGGGTCGAGCGGCGCGCTCGTGACCAAGATCACCGACGCGCGGTTCGACGTGCCGACCACGGTCGCGTCGTTCGCCGGCCGGCTCTACCTGCCCAACGCCCGCTTCACCACGCCGCCCACGCCCACGACGACGTACAACGCCGTTTCGGTGCCGAAGCCGTGAAACACAGGGGGCCGGTGGCGAGAAGTTCACATCGGCCCCCTGTTCGTGGCATCACTCGACTGGGTAACCTCATCGTCGCGTCGCGCAAGTGATCGCTGTCTCTTCGTAATAATGATCTTGAGTGTTACCGTTCCGTCGCCGATCGGGTGAAGAAGAGTCAGCGTTCCTAGTGCTGCGCCTGACCTGGCAACGGACGAGGCTGCGGAGCGCTGTGAAGCAGAAGAGCACCACGGAGACGAACTACAAGACGATCCGCTCACGACTCACCGGTGTCGTCGTCGTCCCCAGCATCGTCCTGCTCATCATGTGGGCGCTGTTCTCGTCGTACACCCTGTTCGACGGCTTCTACCTCCGCGCGGTCGCCTCCGGTGTGAAGGACGCGTCGATCCCGGCGGTCCAGACCTTCGCCGCGCTGCAGAAGGAGCGCGAGCTCAGCATGACCGCGCTGAGCCAGCCCACGCTCGGCACCAGCAACCTCGAGGTGCAGCAGGCCGAGACCGACCGCGCGGTCGACGGGATGCGCGCGGCGTTCGACGAGCTGGCGTCCCAGGCGCCGCAGGAGATCGTCGACAAGATCAACGCGCTGAACGTGCTGCTGGACCAGCTGCCGCAGCGCCGCTCGGCCCTCGACGCCGGACGCGCCTCGAAGTCCGAGATCTACACCTACTACAACAGCCTCCTCGACGCCGGTGACGCGCTGTTCAGCGTGCAGGCGCGCGTGGTGCCCGACCACGAGTCCGTGAAGGGCGCCATCACCGCCGAGGAGTACTTCAAGGCGGCCGACTGGATGTCCCGCGCCACGTCGCTCGCGTCGAGCGCCCTGGCCGCCGGGCAGTTCACGCCCGAGGAGCACATCGAGTTCGCCAACCTCGTCGGCGCCTACCACTCCTCCTACGACTCGATCGCGCCCTACGCCCAGCCGGAAGTGCGCGAGCACTACCAGTTCATGATCGAGGGCGACCAGTGGAAGCGGCTGGTCGAGTTCGAGGGCAGATTGATCCAGAACGGCTCGAAGCCGAGCAACGCCGGGTCGCTGCAGGAGTGGCAGAACGTCAGCGGCCCCATCTCCGACGAGCTGACCGCGCTGGTCAGCGAGCAGGCGTCGAGCGCGGTGAACGTGACCATGGGTCGCGGCGAGAGCAAGTTCCGCACCGTGCTGATCGGCAGCCTGGTCGCGCTGCTCGCCGTGATCATCGGGATCCTGATCGCGATCCGCACGTCGAACCGCCTGGTCAACCGGGCCCTGATCACGCGCCTCACCGCGTTGAAGAAGGACTCGCTGACCCTGGCGCACGAACGGCTGCCCGACATCGTCGACCGGCTCCGCGAGGGCAAGCACGTCGACGTCGAGGTCGAGGTGCCGCCGCTGGACTACGGCAGCGACGAGATCGGCCAGGTGGCGGACGCGTTCAACGCCGCCCAGTACACCGCCGTCGCCGCGGCCGTCAAGGAGAGCCAGGCCCGCGAGGGCGTGAACCGGGTCTTCCTCGACATCGCGCACCGCAACCAGGGCCTGGTGCACCGCCAGCTGAAGATCCTGGACAAGCTGGAGCGCGAGGAGGAGAACCCCGAGCAGCTCGACGCGCTGTTCCAGCTCGACCACCTCGCCACCCGCGCCCGCCGCAACGCGGAGAACCTGATCATCCTCGCGGGCGAGCAGCCCGGCAGGCAGTGGCGCAAGCCCGTGCGCCTGCTCGACGTGCTGCGCGCCGCGGTCGCCGAGACCGAGCAGTACGTGCGGGTCAAGGTGAACCCGGTGCCGGACACCGCGCTGGTCGGCGCGGCCGTCGCCGACACCATCCACCTGATCGCCGAGCTCGTCGACAACGCCACCGCGTTCTCCTCGCCGCGCTCCCAGGTGCAGGTGCACGCCAGCGAGGTACCGCAGGGCATCGTGGTCGAGATCGAGGACCACGGCCTCGGCATCAACCCCGAGGACCGCGAGCAGCACAACGCGATGCTGGCCGACCCGCCGGAGTTCGACGCGATGCGCCTGCGCGGCGAGTCCCGGCTCGGGCTGTTCGTGGTCGCCCGGCTGGCCGCCCGCCGCGGCATCCACGTCGAACTGCGCGACTCGCCCTACGGCGGCACGCTGGCGCTGGTGCTGATCCCGTCCGCGATCGTCGCGGGCCCCACCACGGCGACGGAGCCCGCCGAGACCCGGCAACTGCCCCGCCGCTCCTTCCACGACATCCCGGAGCAGGGCGACGACTCAGTGCGAGACGCCAGGTTTCCCGACAGTTCCCGAGACCTCGAGGGGTTCTGGGCCCAGGCCGAGGCCGCGGCCAACGAGCATCCCCTTCCAGAGGTCGAACGACTGAGCGGCGGGCTGGACCTGTCGCAGCGCAGCGGCGAGCTCGACCTGCCGCAGCGGAAGCGGGCCACGTCCGAGTGGCCCGCGGACGAGCCGGAGTCGGCCGCCGCCGTCGCCGACCGACCCGAACTGCCACGCAGGCGCCGTCAGCAGAACCTGGCGCCGCAGTTGGTGCGCAACGATTTCCACCCTTCGCCCGAACCGCTCCCCGAGGTCGACCCCGAGAAGTCCGCCGAGAGGGTCCGCAAGGGCCTGTCGGCGTTCCAACGGGGCACACGCGACGCCCGTCGGACACCCGCCGACGACCTCGAACCCTGACCAGCAGTGGCCGGACGACTGGAAACCGGAAAGGCAACCCGATGAACGACATGACCAGCCAGCACAACGAACTGAACTGGTTGTTGGAGGACTTGGTCAACCGGGTGGTCGGAGCTCGGCACGCGGTGGTCCTCTCGGCCGACGGTCTGCTGCTGGGCCGCTCGCCCGGGCTGTCGAAGGACGACTCGGACCACCTGTCCGCGATGGCCTCGGCGTTCCAGAGCCTGGCCCGCGGCACGGGACGGCACTTCGGCGGCGGGGCGGTGCGGCAGACCATCGTCGAGATGGAGCACGCCTACCTCTTCGTCACCGCGGCCGGCCACGGCGCCTGCCTGGCCGTCCTTGGCGAAGAGGACTCCGACATGGGCATGATCGCCTACGAGATGAACATGCTCGTCAAGCGCGTCGGCACGTACCTGTCGTCGGCGCCGCGCGGCACCGCCGCGGCGAGCCTGCCGGCCGCTCGAAGGTCCTCCTGATGGCGGGCCGCGAGGACTGGTGGTACGACGAGGCCGCGGGCCCGCTCGTCCGCCCGTACGCGATGGTGCGCGGTCGGACCCGCCCGCTGCGGCCGGAGCTGCACCTGGTGACGCAGGTGCGCGCGATGCCGTCGGCGTCGGACCCGGACGCGTTGTCGGTCGAGCACCTGGAGATCATGGAGCTGTGCCGGCGCCCGTTGTCGGTGGCGGAGGTCGCCGCGTACCTCGATGTGCCGCTCGTCGTCGTCAAGGTGTTGTTGAGCGATCTCATCCAGCGCGGTGACGTCGTGATCCGAGACCCCTCCCGAGTCCCGCAAGTGCCGGACCGGAACCTGCTCCAGGCGGTGTTGGATGGTGTCCGTGGAATCTGAGCGGCCGGGTGGGGAACTGCTCGTACCCACCCCAGTGAAGATCGTCATCGCCGGTGGCTTCGGCACGGGGAAGACGACGATGGTCAACTCGGTCAGCGAGATACCCCCGCTGCACACCGAGGAGCTGCTCACCGAGGCCGGTGTCGGCGTCGACGACGTGCTGGGCCTGGAGTCCAAGGAGACGACCACGGTCGCGCTGGACTTCGGCCGCATCACCATCAACCCGGAGGTGGTGCTGTACCTGTTCGGCACCCCGGGCCAGAACCGGTTCTGGTTCATGTGGGACGAGCTGGCCTACGGCGCGATCGGCGCGGTGATCCTGGTCGACACGCGGCGGCTGGACAGCAGCTTCCCGTCGATCGACTTCTTCGAGCGGCGCGGCATCCCGTTCATCATCGCGGTGAACTGCTTCGAGGGCGCGCACAGCTACGAGGTGGACGAGGTGCGCCGCGCGCTGGACGTGGACGCCGCCATCCCGCTCGTGCTGTGCGACGCGCGGGACCGCGAGTCGGCCAAGACCGTGCTGGTGAGCCTGATCCAGCACACCATGGACCGGCTCGACGCCATGGCCTGACCGGTCGACGGCCACCGCGGCCGGAGGCGGGTGACCGGGACACCGGTCACCCGTCCGCCTACACCACCGGTTCGAGCCTGCAGTTGAAGTGCCGCAACAGCTTCGGCACGTGCGTCAACCGGTAGCCGGGCACCCGCTCGGGGTCCTTCGCGATCTCCGCCAGCGTCTCGCCGACGTACTCCAGGTGGCTCTGGGTGTAGACCCGGCGCGGGATGGCCAGGCGGACCAGCTCGTACGGCGCGGGCTTGACCAGCTCACCCGCGTCGTCCAGCTCGCCGAGGTACAGCGAGCCGAGCTCGGCGCACCGGATGCCGCCCGCCAGGTACAGCTCGGTGGCCAGGGCGAACCCCGGGAACCGGCTCGCCGGCAGGTGCCGCAGCAGGCGACCGGCGTTGAGGTACACCGCGTGCACGCCGGTCGGCCGCACGCTGTCCACCCCCGCCGCCCGGGCCAGCTCCGCCACGTACGCGGTGGCGTCCGCCCGGGCCCGCAGGTACTCCGGCTCGGTCACCTCGAGCAGGCCTTGCGCCAGCATCTCCAGGTCACGGCCGGAGAGACCGCCGTAGGTGCGGAAGCCCTCGGTCGCGATCAGCAGCAGCTCGCACTTGGCGGCCAGCTCGGGGTCGCGGAGGGCGAGCAACCCTCCCATGTGGACGATGGCGTCCTTCTTCAGGCTCGCCACGCACCCGTCGGCCAGCCGGAACGCCTCCTCCGCGACCTGCCGCGGTGTGTGGTGCTCGTAGCCCGGCTCCCGCTGGGTGACCAGCCACGCGTTCTCCGCGAAGCGCGCCGCGTCGAGGAAGAACGGCACGCCGTGGCGGCGGGCGATCCCGGCCACCGCCTTGAGGTTGGCCATCGACACCGGCTGCCCACCACCACCGTTGTTGGTGATGGTGAGCAGCACGACGGCGACGTCTTGCGGGCCGGACAGGATGGCTTCCAGCGCGTCGAGGTCGATGTCGCCCTTGAACGGCGCGTCGTCGTCGAGGTCCTTGGCGGCCTGGCACGGCAGGTCGACGGCCTGGCCGCCGAGGATCTCGACGTTCGCCCGCGTGGTGTCGAAGTGCGTGTTGCTGACGCTGACCTGGCCCGGCTTGAGCAGGGCGGTGAACAGGATCCGCTCGGCCGCACGCCCCTGGTGGACGGGGAAGGCGTGCGGGTAGCCGGTCAGGTCGTGCACCACGTCGTGGAAGCGGTAGTAGGAGCGCGCACCGGCGTAGGTCTCGTCACCACGCAGTCCCGCCGCCTGCTGCTCCGCGGACAGGGCGCCGGTGCCCGAGTCGCTGAGAAGGTCGATCGTCACGTCGGTGGCGGCGAGGTTGAACGGGTTGTACCCGGCTGCGGCCAACGCCCGTTCGCGGTGTGCGCGCGTGGTGATCGGGATGGGCTCCACGACCTTGATGCGGTACGGCTCCATCGTGGGCATGGGTGACTCCTAGCCTGCCAGGCTGACCGAACGGGGCGAGGCCACGTCGTAGGCCTCGGACGAGAGGTAGACGGTGATCCCGGGGCGGGGCCTGCCCATGCGCAGCGACACGTGGGCGATCAGGCCGACGCCTTCGTCCAGCGGACGTCGGGCGATGGTGCGCAGCGCGCTGTCGAACTGCGTGGGGTCCAGGTCGTACTTGGCCATCACCGCGAGCACCCGGCGCCGGGCCTCTTCGTCGTCGGCCACGTAGTCCCGGATCGGCACGTACAGGGAATAGCCGCTCGGCGCGTCCGCGTCGCCGTCCAGGAACGTGTAGCTGGAAATGAGCGGACGCTTGTCGAACGTTCCGGTGCTGCCGCCGGTGAGCAAGCAGAAATCGGGCACCCTGTCCACATCGACACCCCGGGCGGCGCTCGCCGCACGCGTGACGTCCGTTACATCGGCTGCGTGGTGGGAGATGTAGACCTTCACCCGCGCCCGCCGTTGTTCGACCAGGTCGAGTGCGAAGAAGGAATACTTGTCAAGTCCGGGCCTGGTGACCGCGTGGGAGCGCAGGGTCGGGAAACCGGCGGCGAAACCGGTCCGCTCCAGGCCTTCGCGCACCAACTCTTCGGCGACCGCCTCGCCGCGCACTTCCGGGTTGAAGTAGACCTTCACCGCGGGTGCCTCGTCGCGCCGGAAAACCAGTGAGTACCAGAACGTGAAATCGCTTTCCGGGTGCTCCGGCAGGAACAAGCTCCTGACCGCGTCGAAACGACTGGTGTCCAGGTCGCCGCGGCGCTTCATCCGGTCGAGCGCGGCGAGCGCCGCCGACGTGTTGGCCGCACGGGAAGGCCTGGTCGCGGTGGGTTCGACGATGGTGCGCAGGGTCGGGGACTCACCCGCGGCGAACGCCGTCGAGAACTCGACCGGGGTGTGGTCGTCGGCGACGTCGGAAGGCCAGGCCGGGCTGGTGGAAACCGGCCGGAGGCCGCCGGGTCCGAGGGCGTCCGCGAGCAGTCCCACGGAGTTGAAGCTATTTTCGGTGATACCCAGCGAATGCAACAGGGCGCTGAGCTGGCGGCCCGTGAAATCGCGTATGGATACTTTTTGAGGGTCCAAGGCGGGGTTCTCCTCGTGGGGGGCGAGTCGAAAGTTACGCTAGGCGAAGCAATCTTGTCCACCAGGCGGCCGTAGCGTGACGTAGGGCACTCTAAAGGCAGGTCACAGGTCCTGTCGATCAGTAACCCCGAGGAAGACGACGGTAATCAAGGATACTCCGAACGGCCTATTGACGAGGTGTGCGTCAGTCTTTCGCACTAATGACCCGGCGCGGACCGATGACGGATCGTGTTATTTTGTACCGACCGTTACCCGAAGCGCGGTCGATCGTTTGCCGGCTAATATTGTTAGCCATTCAAGACGCTGCTGTTAATTGTTCGCGGCGCGTTCGGCGTGACGGCGGCGACCGCGGTGTGGTAAAGCGACCCGGACACGCGGACGGGGCCGCCGATCACCAGGATCGACGGCCCCGCGGGCGCCCGGCGCCGGGTTCAGGACGCGTAGTTGTGGAACCCGCGCCCGCTCTTCTTGCCCAGCAGCCCCGCGTCCACCATGCGCAGCAACAACGGCGGCGGCGAGTACAGCGGCTCCTTGAACTCCTCGTACATCGACTCGGCGATCGCCTTGGTGGTGTCCAGGCCGATCAGGTCGGTCAGGCGCAGCGGACCCATCGGGTGCGCGCAGCCGAGCACCATGCCGTTGTCGATGTCCTCGGCGCTGGCGAACCCGGACTCCAGCATCCGGATCGACGATAGCAGGTAGGGGATCAGCAGGGCGTTGACCACGAACCCGGCCCGGTCCTGCGAGCGGATGACCTCCTTGTGCAGCACCCCGGTCACGAACGCCTCGGCCCTGGCCCTGGTCTTGTCGCCGGTCAGCAACGACGGCACCAGCTCCACCAGCTTCAACACCGGCACCGGGTTGAAGAAGTGCACGCCGATGACCTGCTCGGGACGGCTGGTGGCCATGCCCAGCTTCATGATCGGGATCGAGGAGGTGTTGGACGCGAAGATCGCGTCCGGGTCCACGACGATCTTGTCCACCGCCGCGAACACCTCGGTCTTGACCTGCTCGTTCTCCGCGACGGCTTCCACGACCAGGTTCCGGTCGGCGAAGTCGGCGAGGTCGGTGGTGAACCGCAGGCGCTCCAGTGCGGCGTCCCGGTCCTCAGCGGACAGCTTGCCGCTGCGCACACCCCGGCCGAGCGAAGAGGCGATCCGCCCCCGCGCGGCCTCCGTGGCGTCCGGGCTGACCTCGGCCACCAGCACGTCCAGCCCGGCCCGCGCGCAGACCTCGGCGATGCCGGAGCCCATCAGGCCCGATCCCACCACTCCAACACGTTGAATGTCACTCACGCCCCGATCCTGCCAGGGGCGCCGGTCGGGGGCACATCACCACTGGGGTTTTCCACAGCCGACCGGGTGGTGCTCCTCATGGTCGGCCGTCGCGGTGACGCCTAGCGTCGACCGCGTGATGATCAACACTGCGATTGCCGGCGCGCTGCTGGCCGTGACCGGCACGTTCCCCGCCCTGGACGGGTGGGTGGAGCAAGGATGGGCGTCCAGTGCCCTGCTCACCGTGGAGGACTCCGCCGGGACCCGCGCGGACGCGGCGGGCGAGGCCGTGGTCGGCGGGCACTTCCGGATCGGCAGCGCGACCAAGACGTTCGTGGCCACCGTCGTGCTGCAGCTCGTGGACGAGGGCCGGGTCGGGCTGGACGACCCGGTGGACCGGTACGTGGCCGGCGTGCCGAAGGGCGACCTGATCACGGTGCGCCAGGTGCTCAACCACACCAGCGGCCTGTACGACTACGCGCACGAGGAGGGCTACTCGACCAACCGCTGGCGCGGCGCCGACCGGTTCCGCACCTACCAGCCCCGGCAGCTGCTGGACGTGGCGTTCGCCGGCACGCCCTACTTCGAACCCGGCGAGGGCTGGCACTACTCGAACACCAACTACATCGTCGCCGGGATGCTGATCGAACGCGTGACCGGCCGGACCTACGGCGACGAGGTGCGTTCACGCATCCTCCGCCCCCTCGGCCTCACCCGCACCACCGTGCCGGGGTGGTGGCCCGGCCTGCCCCTCCCGCACGCCCGCGGCTACACCGAGGTCGACGGCCGACTGGTCGACGCGACCCTGATGAACCCGACCCTGGACTGGGCGGCGGGCGAGATGATCTCCACCGCCGACGACCTCAACCGGTTCTTCGACGCGCTCCTGGGCGGTCGGCTGACCAGCGCGGCGTCCCTCGCCGAGATGCGGCGGACGGTGGACGACACCGGCACGATCTTCGCCTACGGCCTCGGGTTGCAGCGGTTCGACCTGCCGTGCGGCCGTTCGGTGTGGGGTCACGGCGGCGAGCTGATCGGCTACCTCACCTACGCCACCCGCGCCGACGACGGCACGCGGGCCACGTTGTCCTACAACCCGTTGCCGGCCGAGGTTCCCGGGGAAGCCGTCATCGGCCTGTTCGGCTCGGTCTACTGCCGGTAGATGACCGGGTCCGGCACCCGTCGGCGACGGCGGGTGCCAGGCTGGTCGGCATGGGCCTCGAAGTGGCGCTGATCCCGTTGGGCGCGTCGGTGGTGCGCAGCGCGCTGAAGCTGTGGTTGGGGGACAAGTCGATCACGGCCGCCGTCGGCGGCACGGGGGTCGACCTGCTCGAGAAGCGGCTCACCGGCGCGCTCGACCAGCGCAAGCTGCGGCGGATGGGCGAGCAGTTCACCGACGCCGTGGTCGAGCGGGTGCAGCCGATCATGGACACCGAGTACCGCCGATTACCCGAGCACGAACGGCTCGCCGCGATCGAAGCCGTGCGCGAGACCTTCGAGCGGGCCGCGCTGGACGACGACGACCTGTTCGCCGCCGACCTCGACGCGCGGCGGCTCGACCGGCACCTGCGCGCACGCGCGGCCGACGCCCTCGACGGCCTGCCGGCGGACGGCGTCCAGCTCTACGGCCTGCTGCTGCGCGAGTGCGCCGGGTACGTCATCGAGATCGCGCGCGAGCTGCCGCCGTTCGGCCCGAGCGCGTTGACCGAGATCCTGCGCCGGGAGACCGAGGTCATCGCCGGCATCCGCGACGTGCTGGCCCGGTTGCCGCAACGGCGCAGCTCCACCGACTTCTCCTACGACTACCGGCAACTCGTCGCCCGCACGCTCGACCAGGTCGAGATGTTCGGGGCGACGCTGTCCGAGGCGAGCCGCCGCTACCCGCTGTCGGTGGCCTACCTCAGCCTCACCGCCGACGGCCGGGCCACCGACCACTTCACGCCCGGCCGCCGGGTGGAGGACCTGCTGGCCTCCGGCGACCGGATCTTCATCCGCGGCGAGGCCGGGCTGGGCAAGACGACCCTGTTGCAGTGGATCGCGGTCCGCAGCGCCCAACGGGACTTCACCGAGCCGTTGACCAGGTGGAACGACACCGTCCCGTTCTTCGTCCCGCTGCGCCGCTACGCCGACCGCGAGCTGCCGCCTGCCGAGCGCTTCCTGGACGAGGTGGGCCGCCACATCGCCGACGAGATGCCACCGGGCTGGGTCCAGCGGCAACTGCGCTCCGGCCACGGCCTGATCCTGGTCGACGGCGTGGACGAGCTCGCGCCGCACCGCCGCCAGGAGGCCCGCGAGTGGCTCCGGTCGCTGGTCCTCGCGTTCCCCGCCGCGCGGTTCGTGGTGACCTCGCGCCCGAGCGCCGTCGACCCGGACTGGCTGGCGGCCGACGAGTTCGCGGTCGCGTCCCTGCAACCGATGACGTCGACCGACGTGCGGGTGTTCGTCCAGCGCTGGCACGACGCCATGCGCTCGCACCTGTCCGACGACCTGGCCCGCGCCGAGCCGGCGGACTACCAGGAACGGCTGCTGGAGCAGTTCCGCGCGCGGCACCACCTGCGCAAGCTCGCCGGGTACCCGCTGCTGTGCGCGTTGCTGTGCGCCCTGCACCGCGACCGGCGCGGCCACCTGCCGGACAGCCGCATGGAGCTGTACGACACCGCGTTGCAGATGCTGCTGGAACGCCGCGACGCCGAGCGGCGCATCGAACCGCTGCCGGGCCTGTCCCGGACCCGCAAGATCATCCTCCTGGGCGACCTCGCCTACTGGTTCATCCGCAACGACCTCACCGACGCGCCGGTCGACCGCGCGATCGGCCAGGTCGAGCGCCGGTTGACCTCGATGCCGGAGGTCGAGGCGTCCGCGGAGGAGGTGTACCGGCACCTGCTGGAGCGCAGCGGCCTGCTGCGCGAGCCGGTCGAGGGCCGGGTCGACTTCGTGCACCGCACGTTCCAGGAGTACCTGGCGGCGGGCGCGGCGATGGACGTGGACGACATCGGCACGCTCGTGTCCCACGCGCACCTGGACCAGTGGCACGAGGTCGTCGTGATGGCCGCGGGCCACGCCTCGCGCGGTCGGCGCGATGAACTGCTCGACCAGGTACTGACCCGCGGTGACGCGGTCAAGGCGCACCGCGCCACCCTGCACCTGCTCGCGGTGGCGTGCCTGGAGACCGCGCCGGAGTTGACACCGGGCATCCGCGACCGCATCCAGGACCGGGTCGCGCGCCTGCTGCCGCCGCGCTCGGTGACGGCGGCCAAGTCGTTCGCCTCGGCGGGCGCGTTCGTGCTGGACCTGCTCGCCGCCTCCCGACCCCGCACGGAGGTCGAGGTGGCGGCGACCATCCGCGCGGCGGCCGCGATCGGCCTGGACGACGCGTTGCCGCTGCTGGCCGCGTACCGATCGGATCCCAGGGCACGGGTGCGGCAGGAACTGGTGCTGGCGTGGAGCAACTTCGACCCGGAGACCTACGCGGCGACCGTGCTCGCCGACGTGCCGGTCCAGTCCGTCAGCCTCACCGACCCCGACATGACGCGCGGGCTGCGCCACCTGACGCACGTGCGCCGGGTGTCGTGCGTCGCGCCGCGGGGTGCGCTCGACTTCGTGCCGCCCCAAGTCCACGTGCTCGAACTGCTCGCACAGGGCGAGGTGGACCTGGCTACGTTGGACACGCCGTCGTTGACGCACCTGAGGATCGTGCGCCCCGGCAGGCTGGACCTCGCGCCGCTCGGGCTGCTGCCCGCGCTGCGCTCGGTCCGCGCGACGGCCGCCGAGACCACCGGTCTCGACGGCCTGCGCCGCAGGGCGGACCTGTCCCGCCTGAACCTCATCGGAGGCTGCGACGCCACCGAGCTGGCCTCGCTGAAGCGTGGTTGGGGGTTGCGGGTGCTGAAGCTGGCGAGCGTGCGCGGCCTGCGCGACCTGCACCCGTTGGCGTTCCTGGCGGGTCCGGGGGAGCTGCGGATCGAGGACGCGCCCCTGGTGGACGTCGACGCGGTCGAGCGGTGGGCCGGGACGCTGCTGCACCTGGTGCTGCGCAAGTGCGGCACCCTCGACATCGGACCGATCGCGGCGTTGCGGAACCTGGTGAAGCTGGACCTGGCGCACACGACGGTGTTCGACCTGCGGCCGTTGGCCGGGCTGTCGCGGTTGGAACGGCTGGTGGTCGGCTCCGCGCGGGACGCGCGGGCCTTGGCGCCGATCGCCGGGTTGCCCAACCTGAAGGAGATCTCCTTCACCGAGGGCAGTCCGGTGAACCTGGCGGCGTTCGCCGGGCGGCGCGGGCTGGTGGTGAAGGTCCAGGGCCTGCTGACGAAGGTGGTCGGGGCCGAGCTGCTCGGCGAGGGCAGCGCCGTCGAGGTCGTCTCGTCGGTGTCCCAGAAGGCCAGTCCGTGACGCGCCTGCCTCGTGACGCGCCGGCCCGTGACGTGTCAGCCGGTGACGTGTCAGCCCGTGACGCCGAAGTCCTGCGTCCAGTAGACCTTGTTGCTGCCGTCCACGGCGTGGGCGACGCCCAGGTCGCGCAGTTCGCAGTTCACGATGTTGGCCCGGTGGCCCTCGCTGTTCATCCAGGACCGCACGACCTCCTCGGCCGTGCCCTGACCAGCGGCGATGTTCTCCGCCATCAGCCGGAAGTGGTACCCCGCATCGGTGACGCGCTGCCCCGCTGTGCTGCCGTCCGTGCCGGTGTGGCTGAAGTTGCCGGTGCGCGCCATGTCGTCGCTGTGCCGCTTGGCCGCGGCGGCGAGCTGGGCGTTGGAGGCGAGGGCCGGGCAGCCGACGGCGGAGCGTTCCCCGTTTGTCAGGGCCAAAACCTGCTCTTCGAAGGTCTGGGTGGCGAGGGCGGGCGTGGCCGTGGCCAGGAGTGCCGCGACCGCCAAATCTGCCGTGAACGTCCTGCGCTTCATGTCTCTGTGCCTCCTCGTGGGCGGGTCCCTGTTGTCAAGGGGTTCCCACCTACGAGAGGACCTGTACTCCACGATAGGTGGAACCGTGGTGACTTCGTGTCAACCGACTCCCGGGGCCCCGTCGTCTTGGGGGTGGAGGTAAACGATGCGCAGTGATCCGGGGTCCCCCGAGGGGTTCGCCGAGTTCGTCGCCGAACGGTCCGACTCGCTGGTCCGCGCGGCGTGGTTGCTCACCGGCGACGCCCACAAGGCCGAGGACCTTGTGCAGGTGGTGCTCGTGCGTCTGTGGGAGCGCTGGTGGAAGGTCGACGAGCCGGGCGCGTACGCCCGGCGGGTGCTCTACACGACGTACATGACCTGGTGGCGGCGGCGGTGGCGGGCGGAGACGCCGTCGGTCGCGGTGCCGGACACCGTGACGCGGGACGACGTGGAGGGCGACGCGGTCGTGCGGCTGGCCGTGCGGGCCAGACTCGCGCGGTTGAGCAGCCGCCAGCGGGCGGTGGTGGTGCTGAGGTTCTTCGAGGACTGCAGCGTGGAGGACGCTGCCCGGGTGCTGGGCTGCTCCACCGGGTCGATCAAGACGCACACGTCACGTGCGCTCGCCGTGCTGCGGGAGGACGCCGTGCTCAGGACGTTGATGGACGAGGGGGTAGTGCTGTGAGGGGCTTGCGCGAAGTGCTGGCCGACGCCGTGCCGGACCTGCCGGAGGTTGACCGGGTGGCGGAGGTGGGCCGACGGGTGCGAAGGCGACGCCGGACCCGCGGGGTGGTGGCGGCGGGCGTGGTCGTCGCGCTGACCGCGGGCGCGTTGGTCGGCACCCAGTGGTTCGGCTCCGTGCGGGAGGAGCGCCCGGTCGCCACCCCGCCGATCGCGGTGATCCCCGCGCTCGACTGCCCGGCCGAGGTGCGGCATAAGCCCCCGCGGCAAGGATCGGAGGGTCCGGTGGCGGACGAGTCGGCGGTGAACGCCCTGCTCTGCGTCTACGGCTCGCCGCCGGGTGCCTACTACCGCGCCGAGATCCGGCACGACGTCGCGACCGTGGTGCGGGCGATGAACGAGTTGTCCGCCGAGTACCCCTACCCGTACAAGGTCGACGTCTGCCCGATGGATGGGCGCCCGTACTACGCGATCGTCTTCGGCTACCCGGACGGGACGCGGCACCAGGTCCGCGTCGACCTGAACTGCGGCACGCTGTTCCGCGACGACCTCATCCGCTTCGGCGACATCACGCGGCCGGTGGATGTGTTCGCCGCGATCGTGCGCGCCGACGGCGGCGATCCGCCGTACCTGCCCGGCGACCGGTGACCGGTGGTCGGGTGGCGGTGCGAGCCGCCACCCGACGTGCCCGTCAGTCCTTCAGCTCCTGCTCGGCCTGCGCGATGGCCGCGAACTCCTCCTCCGGCGCGGCGGCGACCAGGTGGTGGCGGCTGTAGAACCAGAAGTACGCCAGCGCCACCACGACGATGCCCGCGGTGATCCCGGCGGCCAGCTCGTCCACGAAGAACGTCGCCACGACCGCCGCCACCGCGAGCACCAGGGCCACCCCGGTGGTCACGACGCCGCCCGGCGTCCGGTACGGCCGCGCCAACCCCGGCTCGCGCACCCGCAGCACGATGTGCGACACCATCATCAGCACGTACGACAGCGCCGCCCCGAACACCGCGATGTTGATCAGCGTCGCGCCGCTCTTCAGGATCGCCGCGAGCACGAACCCGATGGTGCCGGGCACGATCAGGGCCAGGTACGGCGTCTTGCGCTTGCCGGTCCTCGACAGCCAGCGCGGCAGGTAGCCCGCCCGGGACAGCGCGAACAGCTGCCGCGAGTACGCGAAGATGATCGAGAAGAACGACGCCACGAGCCCGGCCAGGCCCACGTAGTTCACGACCTGCGCCAGCACGTTGTCGCCGCCGTAGGCCGCGCGCACCGCCTCGGGCAGCGGGTTGCCGGACGACATCAACGCCGCCGAACCCGCACCGCCCGGCGCGAACACGAGGATCAGCGCCGCGAACACCAGCAGCGCCACCAACGCGCCGATGATGCCGCGCGGCATGTCCTTCTTCGGGTCACGCGCCTCCTCGGCCGCCAGCGGCACGCCCTCGACCGCGAGGAAGAACCAGATCGCGTACACCAGCGCGCCCAGCGCACCCGTGACGCCGAACGGCAGGAACCCGCCGTCCCCGATGTCGAACAGCTTGGCCGAGTCGAACTTCGGGATCATCCCGGCCACGAACGCGATCAGCGCGACCACCGCGACGCCGGTGATCACGAACATCAGCCGCAGCGCCTCGCCGACGCCGTACAGGTGCACGCCGACGAAGATCGCGTAGCAGACCAGGTACACCGGCCACGAGCTGGTGAGCCCGAACAGCCCGAGCGCCTGCACGTAGTCGCCGATGAACACGACGATCGCGGCCGGCGCGATGGCGTACTCGACCAGGATCGCGACGCCGGTCGCGAAACCGCCCAGGGGTCCCAGCGCACGGCGCGCGAAGCCGTACCCCGCGCCGGCCACGGGCAGCGCGGCGGCCAGCTCCGCCAGGCCGAACACCATGCACGTGTACATGGCGCCCATCAGGATCGTCGCGACCAGCAGGCCGCCCCAGCCGCCCTGGGCGAGCCCGAAGTTCCACCCGGCGAAGTCGCCGGAGATGACGTACGAGACCCCCAGGCCCGCCAACAGCACCCAGCCCGCGGCGCCGCGCTTGAGCTGCCGGTGCTCCAGGTAGTCGCTGCCCACCTTCTCGTACTCGACGTGTTTGGCCATCTGCGCTCCCTAATGGGTCAGTCGCGCTCCTTTGCAGGGAGAGTGGCGCGCGTCACCGGATCGTGTCAACAGCCGTTCCGCCGGAAGGGTCGGGCGGCGAGGGTGTGGCGGCCTTCACTCGAAGGTGTCAAGATGAGGCGTCCAATGGCTCGCTGACATACCTTTGGAGGTACTGCGGATGCTCGCCGTGGAGGAGTTGCGCGTGCTCGTGGACGCCGGGGAGATCGACACGGTGCTGGTCGCCGCGGTCGACATGCAGGGCCGCCTCCAGGGCAAGCGCTGCGCCGCCCGCTACTTCGTCGACGAGGTCCTGCCGCACTCCGCCGAGGGCTGCAACTACCTGCTGGCCGTCGACGTGGAGATGAACACCGTCGGCGGCTACGCGATGTCCTCGTGGGACAGCGGCTACGGCGACTTCGTGATGAGGCCCGACCTGTCCACGCTGCGCCGCGTGCCGTGGCACGAGGGCACCGCGCTGGTCCTGTGCGACCTCGTCTGGGAGGACGGCGCGCCCGTGGTCGCCTCGCCGCGCCAGATCCTCAAGCGCCAGCTCGACCGGCTCGCCGAACGGGGGCTGCGCGCGTTCGTCGGCACGGAGCTGGAGTTCATCGTCTTCGACAACACCTACGAGGACGCCTGGGACCGCGGTTACCGCGGCCTCACCCCGGCGAACCAGTACAACGTGGACTACTCGCTGCTGGGCACCGCGCGCGTCGAGCCCCTGCTGCGCGCCATCCGCAACCACATGGCGGGCGCGGGCATGGTGGTCGAGTCGGCCAAGGGCGAGTGCAACCCCGGCCAGCACGAGATCGCGTTCCGCTACACCGAGGCGCTGGCGACCTGCGACAACCACAGCATCTACAAGACCGGTGCCAAGGAGATCGCGGCGCAGCAGGGCAAGGCGCTGACGTTCATGGCGAAGTACAACGAGCGCGAGGGCAGCTCCTGCCACATCCACCTCAGCCTGCGCTCGGCCGACGGCGAGCCGGTGTTCGCCGAGGGGCACGGCAGGTCGAAGCTCATGGAGCACTTCATGGCGGGCCAGCTCGCCGCGCTGCGCGAGCTGACCTACTTCCTGGCCCCGAACATCAACTCCTACAAGCGGTACGCGCAGGGCAGCTTCGCGCCGACCGCGGTGGCGTGGGGCAGGGACAACCGGACGTGCGCGCTGCGGGTGGTCGGGCACGGCCAGTCGCTGCGGTTCGAGAACCGGGTGCCGGGCGCGGACGTGAACCCGTACCTGGCCGTCGCCGCGCTGATCGCGGCCGGTCTGCACGGCGTGGAGAACGAGCTGCCGCTGGAGGAGGAGTTCACCGGCAACGCCTACACCTCCGACAAGCCGACCGTGCCCGCCACGCTGCGCGACGCCGCCTCCCTGCTGGCCAAGAGCGAGCTCGCGCGCGAGGCGTTCGGGGCGGACGTGGTCGAGCACTACCTCAACGCCGCCCGGGTGGAGCTGGCCGCGTTCGAGAAGTCGGTGACGGACTGGGAGCGGATCCGTGGTTTCGAACGGCTCTAGGGCACGGCCCTTGATCGGCGTCACGACGTACCTGGAACGCGCGAGGTTCGGCGTCTGGGACGTGGAGGCGGCGGTGCTGCACCGCGACTACCTCGACTCCGTGGTGCGCGCCGGCGGCAACCCGGTGCTGCTGCCGCCGGTCGGCACGTGGGACGCCGACAGCGCCGCCTTCCTCGACGGCCTGGTGCTGGCGGGCGGCGCGGACGTCGACCCGGCGCGGTACGGGCGGCCGCGCGACCCGCGCACCGGACCGGCGCGGCCCGAGCGCGACGAGGTCGAGCTGAGCCTGGCCCGCGCGGCGCTGGAGCTCGACCTGCCGCTGCTCGCGGTGTGCCGCGGCATGCAGGTGCTCAACGTCGCGCTGGGCGGCACGCTGGTCCAGCACGTCGACGGGCACAACCCGGCGCCCGGCGTGTTCGAGCACACCGGGGTCGCGGTCGCGCCCGGTTCGGCGCTCGCCGGGATCGTCGGCCTCGCCACCACCGTGTTCTGCCACCACCACCAGGCGTTGGACGTCCTCGGCGACGGCCTGCGGGTGGTCGCGAGCGCGCCGGACGGCACGGTGGAGGCGGTCGAGCTGCCGGGCGCGCGGTTCGTGCTCGGCGTGCAGTCGCACCCGGAGGCCGACACCGAGGACGACCGCTTGTTCGCCGCGCTCGTCGGCGCGGGTCGGGACCGGGCAGCACGGGACAGGGGAGCGAAGTGACCACGTTCGACGTCATCAACCCGGCCACCGAGGAGGTCGTCCGCTCGGTGCCGCTGGCGACGCTGGAGGAGACCGACGCGGCGATCGCCCGCGCGTCGGCGGCGCTGCCCGCGTGGCGCGCGGTCGCGCCCGGCGACCGGGCCCGGCTGCTGCGGCGGTTCGCCGAGGCGGTCGACGGCGCGGTGGAGGAGCTGGCGGCGCTGGAGGTGCTCAACGCCGGGCACACCGTCGGCAACGCGCGGTGGGAGGCCGGGAACGTCCGCGACGTGCTGCACTACTACTCGGCCGCGCCGGAGCGGTTGTTCGGCAAGCAGATCCCGGTGCCCGGCGGGCTGAACGTGACCTTCCACGAGCCGGTCGGCGTGGTCGGCGTGATCGTGCCGTGGAACTTCCCGATGCCGATCGCGGTGTGGGGCTTCGCGCCCGCGCTGGCGGCGGGCAACACGGTGGTGCTCAAGCCGGCCGAGCTGACGCCGCTGACCGCCCTGCGGTTGGCCTCGCTGGCGTTGGAGGCAGGCCTGCCGCCTGACGTGTTCCAGGTGGTGCCGGGCGCGGGGCCGGTGGTGGGGCAGCGGTTCGTCACGCACCCGGACGTGCGCAAGGTCGTGTTCACCGGTTCCACGCGGGTCGGCAAGCAGATCATGGCCGGCTGCGCGGAGCAGGTGAAGCGGGTCACGCTGGAGCTGGGCGGCAAGTCCGCCAACATCGTCTTCGCCGACGCGGACCTGGAGCGCGCCGCGGCCACCGCGCCGTACGGGGTGTTCGACAACGCGGGCCAGGACTGCTGCGCGCGGTCCCGGATCCTGGTGCAGGCGTCGGTCTACGACCGGTTCATGGAGCTGCTGGAGCCCGCGGTCAAGGGCGTGGTGGTCGGCGCGCCGGGTGACGAGGCCACCGAGATGGGGCCGTTGATCTCGGCCGCGCACCGGGAGAAGGTCGCGTCCTACGTGCCCGCCGACGCGCCGGTGGCGTTCCGCGGCTCGGCTCCGTCGGGCGCGGGTTTCTGGTTCCCGCCCACGGTGCTGGCGCCCGTCGCGCCCGGTGACCGCGCCGCCGTCGAGGAGATCTTCGGCCCGGTGGTGGCGGTGCTGCCGTTCACCGACGAGGAGGACGCGGTGCGGTTGGCCAACGACAGCGCCTACGGCCTGTCCGGGTCGATCTGGACGCGGGACGTGGGGCGGGCGCTGCGCGTCTCGCGGGCCGTCGAGGCGGGGAACCTGTCGGTCAACTCGCACTCCTCGGTGCGGTACTGGACCCCGTTCGGCGGGTTCAAGCAGTCCGGGCTGGGGCGCGAGCTGGGGCCGGACGCCCTCGACTCGTTCACCGAGACCAAGAACGTCTTCATCGCTCACTGATTGGGAGAGACATGGTTCAGCGACTTGAGGGCCGGGTTGCCGTGATCACCGGCGGTGGCAGCGGCATCGGCCTGGCCTCGGTGCGGCGGCTGGCGTCCGAGGGCGCGCGGGTGGTCGTCGCGGATGTCGACGCGGAGTCCGGCAAGGCGGCGGCCGACGAGGTCGACGGGCTGTTCGTCCAGGTCGACGTGACCGACGAGGAGCAGGTGTCGGCGCTGTACCAGACCACTGTGGACACTTACGGCTCGGTGGACGTCGCGTTCAACAACGCGGGCATCTCGCCGCCGGACGACGACTCCATCCTGACCACGGGCATCGAGGCGTGGGACCGGGTGCAGAAGGTCAACCTGACGTCGGTGTACCTGTGCTGCAAGCACGCGATCCCGCACATGCTCGAGCGCGGTCGCGGTTCGGTGATCAACACGGCGTCGTTCGTGGCGACGATGGGCGCGGCGACGTCCCAGATCTCGTACACCGCGTCCAAGGGCGGTGTGCTGGCGATGAGCCGCGAGCTGGGCGTGCAGTTCGCCCGGCAGGGGGTGCGGGTGAACGCCCTGTCACCCGGACCGGTGAACACGCCGTTGCTGCGGGAGCTGTTCGCGAAGGACCCGGAGCGGGCCGCGCGGCGGTTGGTGCACGTGCCGCTGGGCCGGTTCGCCGAGCCCGCGGAGATCGCCGCGGCGGTGGCGTTCCTGGCCAGTGACGACTCGTCGTTCATCACCGCGTCGAACTTCCTGGTGGACGGCGGTATCGCCGGTGCCTACGTGACACCGCTGTGATGCCGCTGCGGGACGCGTTGTTCCGCCCCGTGCGGGCGGGCAACGCGTTCGAGGAGACGGTGGAGCGGCTCGTGCAGGCGATCCGGCTCGGCGTCGTGGGTCCGGGGGAGAGGCTGCCTGCGGAGCGTGACCTGGCGGCCCGGCTGGGTGTCAGCCGGGTGACGTTGCGGGAGGCGATCCGGTCACTGCAGGACGCCGGGTACGTCGAGTCGCGGCGCGGCCGGTACGGCGGGACGTTCGTGAACTCGCCGTTGCCGGTGGTCGCGCCGGACCGCCGGGTCGACCCCGGTGAGCTGGCGGACGCGTTGACGCTGCGTGCGGCGGTGGAGGCGGGCGCGGCGGAGTGCGCGGCGGGTCGTGCGCTGGGCCCGGTGGAGCGGCGCAACCTGCTGGCGCGGCTGGCCGAGTGCCGTGACGCGTCGGTGGACTCCTACCGGCGCAAGGACTCGCGGCTGCACCTGGCGATCGCCGAGGCGACCGGGTCGCCGTCGCTCACGGCGGCCGTCGCCGACGCCCGGACCAGGGTCAACGCGCTGCTGGACCGGATACCGCTGCTGCCGCCGAACCTGGCGCACTCCAACGACCAGCACGAGGTGATCGTGAGCACCATCCTGGCCGGCGACCCGGAGGCCGCGCGGCGGGCGATGGCCGAGCACCTGGACGGCACGGCCCTGCTGCTGCGCGGCTTCCTGTCCTGACCTCAGCGCTCGAAGTCGCGGTCCGGCACGCGGTCCGGACCGCGTTCGCCCCGCTCGCCCCGGTCTGGTCGGTCTCCCCGGTCTGGCCGGTCGCCGCGCTCGTCGAACCGCGAGTGCCCGGGTCGGTCGGAGCCGACGCCGTAGCGGGGGTGGTGGTCGCGGTCGGCCAACGCCACGATCCCGCCGCCCAGGACGAGTCCGAGCAGGCCGACGGCGACGAGCTGGGTGGCGCGGTGCCGGCCGACCCGGCCGACCGCCGCGCCCTTGCCGGGCGGTGGCGGATAGTGGCCGGGGTGCGGCGCGCCGGGTGCCTGGTGGGCGGCAGCGGCCGGTTGGTCGGCAGCGGTGGGCCGGCCGGACGCTTGGTCGGTGGCTGCGGGCTGTTCGGCGGTGGGCTGCGCGGAGGCTTGCTTGCCGGCGGCGGGCTGCGAGGCAGCGGCGGGTTGTGCGCCGGCGTCTGCGGGCTGCGCGTCTGCGGGCTGCGCGGCCGGTTGGCCAGGGGCGCCGGTCGGGCTCGGGTGGGTGGGGTCCGGCGTCGGGCTGGCCATGGGTGTGGTGGCGTCGGCGGGCGGCTGGTTCGCGGCGGGCGGTGCGGGGGGAGTCCGGTCCGCCGGGTCGGGGTCGGCGTGCGGTGGCTGGTTCGGGTCTGACATGGCGGAACTCCTGCTCTCCCGTGCTGGTGTCCGCCATGGTGCGCGACCGACCTGAGCAGAGCCTGATGGTCGGCTGTTCGTCAGCTGTGAACCTGCCGTCAGCATGTGTTGACGATCGGTCGAGCGTCAGCATATGTTGACGACATGGCTTCGATCGCCGATCTCGACCAGGCCGCGCACGGTTCCGACCCGGACGCCGGGCTGCGCGCCGTGGCCCGCCTGCGCCGACTGGTCGAACAGCTGGAAGCCGAGCACGTCGCCGCCGCCCGCCGGGCCGGCTGGTCGTGGCGCGACATCGCCACCCGCCTGGGCGTGACCAAGCAGACCGTCCACCGCAAGTACGGCCGAGAGGACTGACCGGTGTTCCGAGGCGACCACCCCGACCTGAACCGCACCATCGGCCGCGCGCTCAAGCTGGCCCTGGAACTCGGCCACCCGCGCACCGGCAGCGAGCACCTCTTGGCCGCCCTGGCCACCGGCTCCCTCGCCACCAGTCCGCTCGCCGCCGGTCCTGCCCCCACCGATCCGCTCGCCGCCGGCCCTACCGCCGCCGGTCCGTTCGCCACTGGCCCGACTGCCACCGGCCCTGCCGCGACCGGTCCGTTCGCCGCTAGCCCTGCCGACTCCGGCCCCACCGCCGCCGGCCACGGTGAAGCCGGTCCGGTCGGTGACAGCGCCCCCACCGACGATCCGCCCAGCGCGACCCCATTCGCCGACCGAGCCACCGCAGGCGGACCGACCCCGGGCGGCACCCCGACCGGCGGAACCGTCGCCGCAGTCCTGCTCCGCCACGGCGCGACCCCGGACGCCATCCGGCACGCCGCCCACCTCGCGGCCCCGCTCGGCGCGGGCGGTGCGGTGGATCGGGCCGTCCTGGCACCGCTGGGCGTCGACCTCGACCGGCTGCTGGGCGGCACACCCGCCCTGGACCGGCCGCCGGGCCGTGAGCCGCTGCTCCCGCTCGGCGCGGCGAAGGCACGCGCGCGCTGCGCCCGCCTCACCCCGCCGCTCGGCCTGGACGCCCAAGCGGCCTACTCGGCGTCGCTGCGCCTCGCCCTGGCCCGCCGCGAACGCGAGCACCGCCCCGAACACCTGGCCCTCGCCCTCACCGCCCTGGACCCCGGCGTCGCGTGGGTGCTCAAGACCGCCGGCGTCGACCGCCGAGCCCTGCTCGCCGACCTCGCCGCGACCTTCCCGCCGCCGCGCCGCAACCCGCTGCTCGCCGTCGAACGCAGGCTCGGCCACCGCGTGCGCCACCGCGACCTCGTCCGCCGCTACCAGCGCACCACCGGACGTGCCGTGACCTCGGCCGACGCGCTGCCCGCCCTGATCCGCGGCTGAGCACCCACCCGACCGGGTGATGCGCGGGAAACCGGACCGGCCGACCCGGTGCGCCGGAAAACGACTCGGTGAGCACCGATAACATCTCGGGCAAAGGACCGACGCACACCGAGGAGTCACCGTGTCCGAACCGCGCCCCGCAGCCGCCCCGAACCCACCGCGCGTGGTGGTGACGGCGGGGACCACCGCGGGGACGGCGGTGCGTGAAGCGGGACTCCCGGGCAAGGGGCCGGACGCCGTCGTGGTCGTGCGCGACCCGGAGGGCCACCTGCGCGACCTGTCGTGGGCCCCGCAGGTCGACGTCGAGGTCGAGGCGGTCGCCGCCGACACCGCCGACGGCCGCAGCGTGATCCGGCACTCCGCCGCGCACGTGCTGGCGCAGGCCGTGCAGCAGCAGTTCCCCGACGCCAAGCTGGGCATCGGCCCGCCGGTCAAGGACGGCTTCTACTACGACTTCCGGGTCGACAAGCCGTTCACGCCCGAAGACCTCCAGGCGCTGGAGAAGCGCATGAAGTCGATCATCAAGGGCGCGCAGCGGTTCAACCGCCGCGTGGTCGAGTCGGTCGACGCCGCCAAGGCCGAGCTGGCCGCCGAGCCGTTCAAGCTCGAACTGGTGGACATCAAGAGCGATGTCGACACCGCCGAGGTGATGGAGGTCGGCGGCGGCGAGCTGACGATCTACGACAACCTCGACCCGCGCTCCGGCGAACGGGTGTGGGGCGACCTGTGCCGCGGCCCGCACGTGCCGACGACCAAGCACATCCCGGCGTTCAAGCTGACCCGCGTCGCCGCCGCGTACTGGCGCGGCAACGAGAAGAACCCGCAGCTGCAGCGCATCTACGGCACGGCGTGGGAGTCGCAGGAGGCGCTGGACGCGCACCTGGAGCTGCTGGCCGAGGCCGAGCGGCGCGACCACCGCAAGCTGGGCGTGGAGCTCGACCTGTTCAGCTTCCCGGACGAGATCGGCTCGGGCCTGGCGGTGTTCCACCCGCGTGGCGGGATCATCCGCAAGGCCATGGAGGACTACTCGCGCGCCCGGCACACCGAAGAGGGCTACGAGTTCGTCTACTCGCCGCACATCACCAAGGGCAACCTGTTCGAGACGTCCGGTCACCTCGACTGGTACAAGGACGGCATGTACCCGGCGATGCACCTCGACGCCGAGTACGACGACGACGGCAAGCTGCGCAAGCCCGGCCAGGACTACTACCTGAAGCCGATGAACTGCCCGTTCCACGACTTGATCTTCAAGTCGCGCGGCCGGTCCTACCGCGAGCTGCCGCTGCGCATGTTCGAGTTCGGCGGCGTCTACCGGTACGAGAAGTCCGGCGTGATCCACGGCCTGACCCGCGTGCGCGGCATGACGCAGGACGACGCGCACATCTTCTGCACCCCCGACCAGGTGCAGGACGAGCTGAAGTCGCTGCTCGGCTTCGTGCTCGGGCTGCTGCGCGACTACGGCCTGGACGACTTCTACCTGGAGCTGTCCACCCGCAACCCGGAGAAGTCCGTCGGCTCCGACGAGGTGTGGGAGCAGGCGACCGAGGCGCTGCGCGTCGCGGCCGAGGACTCCGGCCTCGACCTGGTGCCGGACCCGGGCGGCGCGGCGTTCTACGGGCCGAAGATCTCCGTGCAGGCCAAGGACGCGCTGGGCCGCACCTGGCAGATGTCCACCATCCAGGTCGACTTCAACCTGCCCGAGCGCTTCGGGCTGGAGTACACCGGCCCGGACGGCGGCCGGCAGCGCCCGGTCATGATCCACCGCGCGCTGTTCGGCTCGGTGGAGCGGTTCTTCGGCGTGCTGACCGAGCACTACGCGGGCGCGTTCCCGGCGTGGCTGGCGCCGGTGCAGGTGGTGGGCATCCCGATCGCGGACGAGCACGTCGACCACCTGCTCGCGGTGGCCAAGGAGCTCAAGGCGAAGGGCATCCGGGTCGAGGTCGACGCCTCCGACGACCGGATGCAGAAGAAGATCCGCAACCACACCACGCAGAAGGTGCCGTTCATGCTGCTCGCGGGCGGCAAGGACGTGGAGCAGGGCGCGGTGTCGTTCCGGTTCCGCGACGGCACGCAGATCAACGGCGTGCCGGTCGAGCGCGCCGTCGAGACGGTGGTCGACTGGGTGGCGCGGCGGGAGAACGCCTCGCCCACGGCGGACCTCGTCCAGTGACCGACCAGTACGAGGAGCAGGACGGGGTCGGGGTCGACGACGCGTTGCAGCGGTTGTGGACCCCGCACCGCCTCTCGTACGTGCGCGGTGAGGGCAAGGCCGTCGGCGACGAGCCCGAGGGGTGCCCGTTCTGCCGGGTGATCGGGCTGGACGACGCCGAGGGCCTGATCCTGGCGCGCGGCGAGCTGGTGTTCGCGGTGCTCAACCTGTACCCGTACAACCCCGGCCACCTGATGGTGCTGCCGTACCGGCACGTGCCCGACTACACCGACCTGACCCCGGCCGAGACGGCGGAGTTCGCCGCGTTCACCCAGAAGGCGATGCGGGTGATCCGGTCCGCCGCCTCGCCGCACGGGTTCAACGTCGGCATGAACCAGGGCGTGGTGGCGGGCGCGGGCATCGCGGCCCACCTGCACCAGCACGTGGTGCCGCGCTGGGGCGGCGACGCGAACTTCATGCCCGTGATCGGCCACACCAAGGTCCTGCCGCAGCTGCTCGGCGAGACCAGGCAGCTCCTGGCCGACGCCTGGGCGGGCGCGGACTGACCCGGGCCGGGTGAGGTTTACCCGGGAGCGACCCGTGCAACGGGACAAGGGTGACTTCACCGAACACGCCCGCCCCGGTGGCCCATCGGACGATGCAGGTCGACGGGACCGACATCTTCTACCGCGAGGCAGGGCCACCGGACGCCCCGGTGGTGCTGCTGCCCCACGGTTACCCGTGCTCGTCGTTCCAGTACCGCGACTTCATGGCCGCGCTCGGCGACCGGTGGCGCCTGATCGCGCCGGACTACCCCGGCTTCGGGTACAGCGGCACGCCGGACCGCAGGCGCTTCTCCTACACCTTCGACGGCTACGCCGAGTTCCTCCGGCGGTTCACCGAGGAGGCCTGCCTCACCCGGTACGCCATCTACCTGCACGACTACGGCTCCCAGTTCGGGCTGCGGCTGGCCATGCACGCGCCCGAGCGGGTCGCCGCCCTGATCATCCAGAACGGCGACGTCTACGAGGACCAGCACGGCCCGAAGTACCGCCCGCTCAAGGAGTACTGGGCCGACCCGACCGAGGAGGGGACGTCCAGGCTCTACGCCGCGGTCAGCGCGGACGGCTTCCGCGACGAGTTCGTCGGCGAGATCCCCGAGCGGCTGGTCGAGCGCGTCTCCCCGGACCTGTGGACGTTGTCCTGGGCGCTGCTGGGCACGCCCGAGCGACGGCGGAACCTGGTCCACCTGCTGGCCGACCAGGTGAGCACGCTCGACTGGTTCGAGCGGCAGCAGGCGTACCTGCGCGAACACCGACCGCCGACGCTCATCGTGTGGGGTCCGCACGACGGCTACATGCCCGAGGGCGCGGCACGGGCCTACCTCCGCGACCTGCCGGACGCCGAGCTGCACCTGCTCGACGGCGGTCACTGGGCGTTGGAGACCGACCTCGACGAGGTCGTCGCCCTGGCGCGGGACTTCCTGGACCGGGTGCACCCGCCCGTCTCGACTGGGTGACGTCGACGGCCCGGCCCGTTCGACGGCCGCATCCCGGGCGTTCGACTCGGAGGTCCTGGGTGTTCGACCTGCCGGTCCTGGGCGTTCGACACGCGGGCGCCGGGTGTTCGACACGCGGATGGGAGAAAGTTCAACCTTTTTTGGGTTCGGCTTGAACGGACGGTGGGGCTGTCTCGTTCAGACCGGGTGTCCACGCCCGGCTGACGAGAGGTGCACACCCTGTGACGGCCATGACCGAGCCCGACGCTGTGCTGGCGCTGCCCCCGGACGACCGCCCCCTGTTCCGCCGATTCGGCCGCGGCCCGAGTGCGACACCGCCGTTCCGCCGGATCCACCACGCCTTCGAGTCGCACGCGGCACGATCGCCGCACGCGCGGGCGGTCGAGCACGAGGGCGTCTGCCTGACCTACGGCGAGCTCGACCACCGCGCGAACGTGGTCGCCGCCGAACTCCTGGACGCGGGCGTGCACCCCGGTGATCACGTCGGCGTCTTCTTAACGCGCTCGGTCCACCTCGTCGTCGGCATCCTCGCGGTGCTCAAGGTCGGCGCGGCGTACGTGCCGCAGGACGTGCGGATCACGCCGAAGGCCCACCTCGACCACGTCATCCGCACCGCCGACATCGACGTCGTGCTGACCACCGACGAGCACGCCCGGCACGTGCGCGGCCTCGCCGCGCCGAAGGTCCTCGCCCTCGACGCGCTCCCGGACCGCCGCGTCGGCCCGCCGCGCGCGGAGCCCGGCGACACGGCCGTCGTCATCTTCACCTCGGGCACGACCGGCGTGCCCAACGGCGTCCGCGTCACCCACGCGAACCTGTGCAACGTCCTGCTCACCGCACCGGGCGACCTCGGCATCCGACCGGGCGACCGGGTCGCGCAACTGCTCAACATCGCGTTCGACATGGCGGTGTGGGAGCTGTTCGGCGCGCTGGCCCACGGCGCCACGTCCGTCATCCGCGGCCGGGACATCGGGGAGACGGCGAAAACCGCCACCGTCCTCATCGCGACACCGGGCGTCCTGTCCACAGTGGACCCCGACGCGTGCCCCGACGTGCGCACCGTCGCCGTGGCCGGAGAACGCTGCCCCAAGCCCCTGGCCGACGCCTGGTCCGCCCGCGCCGCGTTCCACAACGCCTGCGGCCCCACGGAAGTCACGATCGTCAACACCGTGCAGCGCTACGACCCGGCGACGGGCCGCCTCACCATCGGCCGCCCCGTGCCCAACAGCACGGTCTACGTGCTCGACCAGGACCTGCGGCCGTGCCGGATCGGCGAGGTCGGCGAGATGTGGGCGGGCGGCGCCTGCGTCACGGCGGGCTACCTCGGCAACGACGTGCTGACCGCCCAGCGCTACCGCCCCGACCCGTTCCTCGGCGGCGACCACCTCATGTTCCGCACCCGCGACCTGGGCCGGTGGACGCCGGACGGCGAGCTGGAGCACCACGGCCGCACCGACGACCAGGTCAAGGTCCGGGGCTTCCGGGTCGAGCTGGACGCGGTCACCTCCGCCCTGGAGACCACGCCCGGCTGCGCCCGCGCGACCACCGTCCTGCACGACGGCAGGCTCGTCGGGTTCGTCAGCCCCGCCTCCGTCGACCCCCGGGCGGCCACCGACGCGGTGGCGGGCGCCCTGCCGTACTACTGCGTGCCGTCGCTGGTCGTCGCGGTGGACGACCTGCCGATGACCGCGCGCGGCAAGGTGGACCGGGCCGCGCTGTCGTCGCTGGTGACCGTCGCATGACGACCACGCGCACCGACACCCCGTCCGCGCTGGGGCTCAGGCTCCGCAAGCGACCGTTCACCCACCACAACCGGCTCGCCGCCGCCGTCGTCCTGGTCAACGTGATCGCGGCGTTCGGGGTGGACGACGCGCGAGCGCTCGCCGACCTGGTCGTCGCCAACGTCACCTTGGCCGTCCTGATCCGCCAGCAGCACGTGATCAACCTGCTGTTCCGGCTCGCCACGAGCGCGCCGACGACGTGGCCGCTGCGGGTCCGCTGGACGCTGGGCAAGGTCTACCACTTCGGCGGCCTGCACGTGGGCGCCGCCCTCAGCGCCACCGCGTGGTTCACCGCGCTCGCCGTGGTCCGACCCGACCCGCTCACGTGGACGATCCTCGCCCTGATGGTCGCGATGGTGGTCTTCGCCCTGCCCGCCCTGCGCGCACGCCGGCACGACGTGTTCGAGCGCGTGCACCGCTTCGCCGGCTGGACCGTGCTCGCCCTGTTCGCCGCGCACTCCTCCCGGCAGCCCGGTTTCGTCGGCTCGACCCAGTTCTGGCTGCTCCTGCTGGTCGTCGCGAGCGTCGCGCTGCCGTGGACGCGGCTGCGTCGCGTGCCGGTGCGGATCGCCAGCCCGTCGCGGCACGTCGCCCTGGTGTCGTTCGACTACGGCGTGACGCCGTTCGCGGGCTCCTCCACCGCGGTGAGCCGCCACCCGCTGCTGGAGTGGCACTCGTTCGCCAACGTGCCCACGCCCGGCCGCACGGGGTTCCGGCTCACCATCTCGCGCGCGGGCGACTGGACCGGCTCGCTCATCGACGACCTGCCGAGCCACCTGTGGGTCAAGGGCGTGCCCACCGCGGGCGTCGGCAACATCGACAAGCTGTTCACCAGGGTGGTGTGGGTGGCCACCGGCAGCGGCATCGGGCCGTGCCTGCCCCACCTGCTGTCGCGGGAGACGCCGTCGCGCCTGGTGTGGTCCACCCGCACACCCCGCGACACCTACGGCGACGAACTGGTCGACGAGATCGAGGCCGTGCAGCCGGACGCGCTGGTCTGGGACACCGTCCGCGACGGCAAGCCCGACCTGGTGGAGCTGGCGCTGCGCGCGCACCGGGAGTTCGACGCCGAAGCCGTCATCTGCATCTCGAACAAGAAGACCACCTGGCACGTCGTCGAGGAGCTGGAAGCGCGGGGCGTGCCCGCGTTCGGCGCCATCTGGGACTCGTGAGGAGACTTCGTGGACTACTCGACCTTGGTCGTCGAAGAGCAGGACGGCGTCACGACGGTCACCGTGTCCCGGCCGCGGGCGCGCAACGCGCTGTCCGGCCGCGTCCTGGCCGAACTCGACCACTTCCTGTCCGGCGTCCTCACCGGACCGGCGCCGCGGGGGATCATCCTCACCGGAGCGCCCGGTCCGGCGTTCATCGCGGGCGCGGACATCCGCGAGATGGCCGCGATGACGCCGGACGAGGGCGCGAGGTTCGGGGAGCTCGGCCAACGCGTCACCCGGCTGCTGGAGGAGGCGCCGTGCCCCGTCGTCGCGTGCGTGGACGGCTACGCGCTCGGCGGCGGGTGCGAGATGGTGCTGGCGTGCGACTTCGCCTACGCGACCCGGAACGCCGTGTTCGGCCAGCCCGAGGTCGTGCTCGGCCTCATCCCGGGCTTCGGCGGCTGCGTCCGGCTCCAGCGCCTGGTCGGGCCCGCGGTCGCCCGCGAGCTGATCTACACCGGCAGGCACGTCGACGCGCCGGAGGCACTGCGGCTCGGGCTCGTCAACGCGGTGTTCGACGACCGCCATGAGATGCTCACCGCCGCACGCACCGTGCTCGGCCGGGTCGCCGCCAACTCGGCCACGGCGGTGTCGCTGGCCAAGGCCGCGGTCAACGCGACCAACGGCACGACCGTCGCCGCCGGCCTGGCACTCGAGCTCGACGCGTTCCGGGAGGCGTTCACCACCGACGACATGCGGGAGGGCACGGCGGCCTTCCTCGCCAAGCGCCCGCCCGCCTTCGCGGGCCCGACCCCGCTGGGCACGACCCGGGAACCGCTGCTCCACGACTAGCCGAGGAGGTGCGCGATCAACGACACTCACATCGCCCTGCTGCGCTCCCTCCACGACGAGCACGCGCCCGCCCTGTGGCGGTACGTGCGCCGGCTGACCGGGGACGACGAGCTGTCCCGCGACGTGGTGCAGGAAGCGCTGCTGCGGGCGTGGCGCAACCCCAAGGTGCTCGAACAGGGCGCGACGGCGGCTCGGGCGTGGCTCTACACGGTGGCGCGCAACGTGGTGATCGACGAGCGCCGCAGCGCACGCGCGCGCTGGGAGATCGGGTCCGAACGGCTGCCCGAACGGGCGCGCGACGACCACAGCGACTCCGCGCTGGACGCCTGGCTGGTGGCCGACGTGCTCACCCAGTTGACGCCGGAGCACCGCGCGGTGATCGTGCGTGCGTACTACATGGGGCAGTCGGTCGCCGAGCTGGCCGTCGCGCTGGACCTGCCGGAGGGCACCGTGAAGTCCCGGCTGCACTACGGTCTGCGGGCGCTGAGGGTGGCGCTGGAGGAGAAGGGGGTCACCGGACGTTGAGCTCGCCAGTCGATCCGTACCGGGACTGGGGTGCCGCGTACGTCCTCGGTTCGCTGTCGCCCGGCGAACGGCGGGAGTTCGAGGGGCACCTCCCGGGGTGCCCGGAGTGCTCGGGTGACGTCGCGTCGTTCGCGGGCGTGCCCGGCATCCTCTCGGCGGTGCCCCGTGACCGTGCGCTCGACCTGCTCGAACCCGAGGCCGCGGCCACCGAGCCGCCGCCCGCGGTGCTCGTCGGCCTGCTGGCCGCGGAGCGGGCGCGACGGTGGCGCGCGCGGGTCCTGGTGGCCGCCGCGCTGGTCGTGGCGGCGTTGACGGGGGCGGCGGTCGCGACGGCCGTGCGACCGACCGCCCCCGTCGCCGCGACCACCGTCCCGGCCACCTCGACCACCACGCCGACGCCCCCGCCCGACGTCGAGCTGCACCAGACCATGCCGAGCCCCGTGACGGCCAGCGTGCGGCTGGTGGACGAGCCGTGGGGCACCCGGATCGACGTGCTGTGCTCCTACGCCGTGCCGGACGGGCCGCCGCCGCCCGTGTTCGCCTACTCCCTGCACGTGCTCCTGGCCGACGGCGCCGCGGTGCGGGTCGCGACCTGGACGGCCGGTCCCGGCTCGACCACCCGGCCGACCGCGACGACCGAGCTGGCCCGGTCCGACATCACCGGCGTCGAGATCAGATTGGTGCAGAAGGACCTGGTCCTGCTCCGCGTCTCGTTCTGACCCCGGCCCGCGGCGGCCCGCCGGCCGCCAGGACGATCACCCGCAGGCCCGGGACCTGCTGCAAGCGCACCTGCACGACTGGATGCACGTGCGCTCGCCGAAACGGCCGCCGACGTGTCCCAGATCACCCCGGGCGACGGCCGGCGCGGCCTCAGACACCTTCCTGGCCGATCGTCAAGAGGGGTGAGCGTCGATACGGTGCGTTGCATGACCGCACCTGAGCGTTCGCGGCTGGCCCGAGAACGGCTCTCGCGCGAGTTACGAAGGCTGCGCACCGAGGCCAAGATGACCGGAACGGCCACGGCGCGCGCTACCGGGATGAGCCAGTCCAAGCTGTCGAAGATCGAGAACGGCATGCTCCTCCCGTCCGTGACCGACGTGGAGCGCCTGGTCGCCGAGCTGTCCGCGACCAGGGAGACCAGGGTCGAGCTGGTGGAGTTGGCCCGTCAGTTGCACGCCGAGGCGGAGACCCGCCGCGTGGTGCTGCACCGCGGGGCGCACCGCCACCAGCAGACCGTGGCCCGCATCGAGGCCCGTGCCACCACCAGCCGCTTCTTCCAGAACGCGGGTGTGCCCGCGCTGCTGCAGAGCGAGAACTACCTGCGGGTCGTGCACAACACGATGCCCCCGCACGAGCAGGACACGGCGATCGCCACCCTGCGCAGCCGCCGTGCCCGGATGGACGACCTGGGCAAGCGGTTCGTGTTCCTGCTGGCCGAGAGCGCGCTGCGCTGGCGGATGGGGTCCGCGGACCTGATGTGCGAGCAGATCGACCACCTCGTGCAGATCGTCCGAAGACCCAATGTGCAGCTCGGCGTGGTGCCGTGGACGGCGGACGCGAACATGGTGGCCCTGCACGGGTTCCAGGTGTACGACGAGCGGGTGGTGACGTTGAGCGTGCTGACCGGCAACGCCACCATCACCGACCCGCACGACGTGCGCGAGTACCTGGCCCTGTTCGGCAGGCTCGAACGGCTGGCGGTGCGCGGCGACGCGCTGGAGGACCTGCTGGAGCACATCTCCAGGGACCACCGCAAGCTCGGCTGAGCTGGGTGGTTAGGCTGCCGGTGACCACTTCGTCCCCGTCGGTAGGTGCCCCGCCACCCCATGCTGAACATCTTCGCCCGCGCGTCCGTTTCGCGCGTCACCGATCCGATCGGCGCGTGGCTGCTGCGCCGCGGCCTCACCCCGAACGCCGTCACGGTGCTGGGCACCGTCGGCTCCGTCGCCGTCTCGCTGTGGTTCATCCCGCGCGGGCAGCTGTTCACCGGCGCGGCGCTGGTCACCGTGTTCGTGCTGTTCGACCTGATCGACGGCGCGATGGCGCGCGCGCAGGGCGGCGGCACGAAGTTCGGCGCCGTGCTGGACGCGAGCTGCGACCGGATCGCCGACGGCGCGCTGTTCGCCGCCATCGCCTGGTGGGCGTTCGGCGCGGGCGAGCACGGCCTGGCCGCGGCGACCCTGGTCTCGCTGGTCGGCGCCCAGGTCACGTCCTACGTGAAGGCCCGGGCCGAGGCGTCCGGGCTCTCCGCCGACGGCGGGCTGGCCGAACGCGCCGAGCGGTTCATCGTGGCCCTGGTCGGCGTCGGCCTGCACGGGCTCGGCGTGCCCTACGTCCTGCCGGTGGCGCTGTACCTGCTGGCCGCGCTGGTGTCGATCACCGTGGTGCAGCGCATCCTGGCCGTGAGCCGCGCCGCGAAGGAGCTCGGTACGTGACCGCTCGCGACATCAAGGGCACCCTGGTCGACCTGGGCTACGCGGCCGGGTGGCGCCTGGTGCGGCTGCTGCCGGAGAAGGCGGCGCGGGCGCTGTTCGACGCGGTCGCCGACCGGGCCGCCGGGCGTGGCGGCGGTGGCGTGCGCCAGCTGCGGTCCAACCTGCGCCGGGTCGTGCCGCAGGCGGGCGAGGCCGAGCTGGACGAGCTGGTCCGGCTGGCCGTGCGCTCCTACGCGCGGTACTGGCGCGAGGCGTTCCGGATGCCGTCGCTGGACCAGCGGGAGCTCTACGCCGAGCTGGACCGGACGATGACCGGCGTCGAGAACCTGGACGCGGCGCTGGCCGAGGGACGCGGCGCGGTCATCGCGCTGCCGCACTGCGGCAACTGGGACATGGCGGGCGTCTGGCTGGTCGGGCACTGCGGCACGTTCACCACCGTCGCCGAGCGGCTCAAGCCCGAGTCGCTGTACCGGCGGTTCATCGCGTTCCGGGAGAGCCTGGGCTTCCAGGTCGTGCCGCTGACGGGCGGCGACCGCAACCCGGCGCTCGTGCTCGCCGAACGACTGCGGGCGAACCAGGTCGTCTGCCTGCTCGCCGACCGCGACCTCACCGCGGGTGGCGTGCCCGTGACGTTCTTCGGCGAGCGCACCATGATGCCCGCCGGCCCCGCGCACCTGGCCGCGACCACCGGCGCGGCGCTGATCCCGGCCGGCCTCTGGTTCACCGAGGACGGTTGGGTCATCCGGCTGCACCCGCCGATCCGGGTCCCCGGCACGGCGGGCGTGCCCGCGGCGACCCAGCAGATGGCCGACGTGTTCGCCGCCGACATCGCCGCGCACCCCACCGACTGGCACATGATGCAGCAGCTGTGGCTGGCCGACCTGCCGGAGAGCAGGCAGAAGGCGCTGCGCCGGGTCCTGGCCCGCCGGGGGGAATCCGCGTGAAGGTCGGCATAGTCTGCCCGTACTCCTTCGAAGTGCCAGGGGGAGTGCAGGCGCACGTGGTCGACCTGGCGCGCGCGCTGCGCGGCCTCGGGCACGAGGTGGAGGTGCTGGCGCCCGTCGACGACGACACGCCGGTGCCGGAATTCGTCACCTCGGCCGGTCGGGCGGTCGCGATCCCGTACAACGGTTCAGTGGCGCGACTCTCGTTCGGACCGGTGTCGTTCACCCGCGTGCGGCGGTGGATCGCCGAGCACGACTTCGACGTGCTGCACCTGCACGAGCCGACCGCGCCGTCGTTGTCGATGCTGGCGCTGATGGTGGCCGACGGCCCGATCGTGGCCACCTTCCACACGTCGACGCCGCGCTCGAAGATGCTCTCGGCGTTCCAGGCGGTGCTGCAGCCGTTCCTGGAGAAGATCACCGCCCGGATCGCGGTGTCCGCGCTGGCCCGCCGCGTGCAGGTGGAGCACCTCGGCGGTGACGCGGTGGAGATCCCCAACGGCGTCGACGTCGGGTTCTTCGCCGACGCGACGCCCCTGGACGGCTACCCGCGACCCGGCGGCACGGTCGGGTTCGTCGGCCGGTTCACCGAGCCGCGCAAGGGCATGCCGGTGCTGCTCGAGGCGTTCCGCGAGCTCGACGCGCCGGACGTGCGGCTGCTGGTGGTGGGTCGCGGCGACGCAGACGAGCTGCGCAAGCAGGCGGGGCCGGAGCTGGCGTCGCGGATGGTGTTCCTCGGCATGGTGGACGACGAGACGAAAGCGCGCGCGCTGCGCAGCGTGGACGTCTACTGCGCGCCCAACACCGGTGGCGAGAGCTTCGGGGTCATCCTCACCGAGGCGATGTCGGCGGGCGCGGCGGTGCTCGCCAGCGACCTCGACGCGTTCCGCCGCGTGCTCGACGACGGCAAGGCGGGCGTGCTGACCCCGGTGGGCGACTCGTCGGCGCTGGCCCGGGCGTTAGGGGAGCTGCTGACCGACCCCGGCCGGCGGGCGGACTACGTGGACGCGGCGCGGCAGCGGGTGATGATGTTCGACTGGTCGGTGGTCGCGAACCAGGTGGTGCGGGTGTACGAGAGCGCCATGGCGGCGGACCCGCGTCGGGTGGGTGAGGCGTGACGAGCTCCGGCGTCGCGACGACGTTCCTGGTGTTGCTGGCGTTGGCCGTGCTGGTCGGCCCGTGGACGCTCGGCACGGCCAACCGGCTCGACCGGCTGCACGTGCGCACGGACGCGGCCTGGGCGGCGCTGGACGCCGCCCTGGCGCGGCGCGCGGTGGTGACGCGAGCGGTGGCGGCGGTGTGCGGCAAGCCGGAGCTGCGTGCGGCGGCGGACCGGGCCGAGCGGTCGGCGCGGCCGGACCGCGAGGCGGCGGAGAACCGGTTGTCGGCGTTGCTGGACGCGCTCGACCGGTCCGTCCTGGAGCCCGCGCTGGCGGCCGAGCTGTCCGATGCGGAACAGCGGGTGGTGCTGGCCCGTCGGGTGCACAATGACGCCGTGCGCGACACGTTGGCCTTGCGCCGGCGTCGGTCCGTGCGGTGGTTGCGGCTCGCGGGCACCGCGCCGACGCCGTCCTATTTCGAGATCGCCGAACCCGGCGGTGACGCCGAGGCGTCCACGTTGACCCAGCGCGTGTCGGCGCGGGTCGTGCTGCTGGACGTCGAGGACCGGGTGCTGTTGTTCGAGGGGTTCGACCCGAGCCGGCCGGACGAGCCGTTCTGGTTCACCGCGGGCGGTGGGGTCGAGCCGGGGGAGGACGTCCGGACCGCGGCGGTGCGGGAGCTGTTCGAGGAGACCGGTGTCGAGGTCTCCGGTGACGAGCTGGTCGGTCCGGTGTGGAAGCGGCACGCCGTGTTCGCCTTCGACGGCTTGAACTACGCGGCGGTCGAGTGGTTCTTCGTCGGAAAGGTGGAGGCGGTCGACGTGGACACCTCGCGGTTCAACGAGATCGAGCAGCGGACCATTCGCCGGCACCGGTGGTGGTCGGTGGAGGAACTGGCGTCGACCGACGCCACGGTCTACCCGGCGCAGTTGGCGGAGGTGCTGCCCGACGCGCTGGTCGGGTGGGACGGCACGACCCGTTCGGTCCGATGATCGGGATCTCGAGCCGGATGGACGACGTCGTCGCCTTCTACCGCGCTCTGGAGGAGTCGGACCGGCCGCGCGCGTACTTCGAGTTCGTGGACGTCGAGGGCTGGGTGGACGAAGGCGCGCGTGCGCTCTACGAGACCGTGGAGCACGAGGGTGAGCTGATCGCGATCCGGCAGATCGAGTTACCCTCGGCGGGTGGGATGCACCGCTACTCGTGGCGGCGGATGGAGGACGCGTACGGCGGCCTCACCGACGAGCCGATCGACCCGCACGACGACCCGGTGAAGCCCATACCCCGTGAGGTCTTCGTCGAGCGGTGGAACTCGTTGATGTACGAGGTGTGACGGCGCTCGACCCGTTGCGGCACAGGCTGATCACCACCCCTCGGCGCCGTGCCTCGCGCGAGGCCGGACCGCGCCGCGCGCGTGCCCGCGTCGGTGACGCTCGACCCGGCCGCGCTCTGCCCGCGTCGGGACGCTCGACCTGGCCGCGCACGTGCCCGCATCGGTCACGCTCGACCTCACCGGCGCCGAGCCGATCGGCCGCGGCCTGAGGGCTCCTGCCGGCAGGGCGTGCCGGCCCGGACCCCGGCCACCGGTGTGCCCGCCGCCACCAGCGTGCAGCGTGTCCGCGTGACCAGCGTGCGGAGTGCCCGCCGCCGGCGTGCAGCGTGTCCGCCGCCGGCGCCGGCGGGCACGACCGGTTGGCGGCGGCGTCACCCCTGGCGCGGCTAGAGGATGAACGTCGCGATCATCTGCCCGAGCAACCGCACGTCGGCGTGCCCCTTGAACTCCAGCCGCACCTGACCCAGGCCGCTGAACCACAGGTCGAGCTCGGCGTCCATGTCGAACGTGCCCGCCGTCTCGATCGAGAACGCCTGCACCCGGCTGTAGGGCAGCGACGTGAAGTCCTTCTTGCGGCCGGTCATGCCCTGGACGTTCACCGCGATCACGCGCTTGTTGGTGAACACCACGAAGTCCCGGACCGTCTTGAAGCTCGACACGATCTGCTCGCCCTGGATCAGGATCGGCGACACCTGCGACGCGATGTCCTCCGGCCGGCACGGCGCCAGCTTGAAGACGGACTGCTTCTCGAAGTCGATCACGACTTCGACGGTACCGGCTACCGGGGCCACCCCGCCGGGTTCGAGCACGATTCCCGGGAGATCCCCGACCCCGTACCGGGGAAGTCCCCGAACCGGTCCGCGTGCGCGTGGGCGAAGAAGTAGCAGAACGCCTCGCACTCGGCGTCCACCACCGCCACCCGGGGATCGCGGGCCACGGCTTCGTAGAACTCCTGGCCGAGCGCCAAGACGAAGCCGCGCGCGTACAGGAAGCCGTCGTCCGAGCCGTCGGTGACCGCCTGGACGTCCGCCCGGTCGATGTCGTACAGCTTGCGCTCGACGACCCGGTCCAGCGCGGTCAGCTCCTCGGCGGACAGCCCCTCGCACGCCCGCGCCAACGCCCGCAGCACGCCTTCGAGGTGCTCTTCCAGCTCGGCGGCCTCCTCGAAGGCCTCCTCGGACACGTCGCGCTTGGCCAACGCGCGGCGCACCTCGTTCGGGCCGGGACCGAGACCGGCCCAGGCGTCTTCCAGCATCGCCCAGAAACGGGCCTCGTCAGCGGCGGTGGGGAGAGTCATGCGGCGACGCTAGCGAGGGGGTCCGACAATTCCGGTCCCGGCGAGGTCAGCCGGCGCGCTCGAAGCTGTCGATCGCGCCGCCCCAGGAGGGCCCCTCCCATGTGACGACGAGCGCCGAGCCGTCCGGCTTGAGCTCCAGCGTCCCGCGCTTGCGGTCCTCGTTCGGCGTGGTGCAGTCCAGGGTGAGGGCCGGCTTGGCCGAGTCGGCGTCGGCGATCGTGCCGGGGCAGGCCAGCTCACCGGTGGTCCGCGCGGTCGTGCCGGTGATGGTGAGGGTGGCGATCGGGCTGTCGTTGATCGGCTCCCACGTGCCGGTCAGACCCTCGGCCTCCGGCTCCTCCGCCGCCTCCGACGTGGCCGCGGTGGTGGTGGTCGTCGCCGGGGACGCGTTCTGCCCGCCGTCGTCACCGCCGCAGCCGGACAACACCCCCGCGGACAGCCCGAGAACCGCGGCGGTCAGTGCCAAGCGCATGGAAGGGTCCCTCCTCGTTGATCTTCCCGAGAACGCGGACCATCCCAGCACAACACCCCCGGATCGGGGCGATCGCCCCCGGGGCGCGCGGGAGGCCGCACGCCCCGGACGCGGTCACACCCGGCCGATCACCCCGTCCCCGTAGGACGCGAGCGTCTTGTCCTTGTCGTCGTGCATCAGGTACAGCGCGAAGTTGTCCACGCCGACCTCCTTCAGCTCCTGCAACCGGTCCACGTGCGCCGACGCCGGCCCGAGCAGGCAGAACCGGTCCACGATCGAGTCCGGCACGAAGTCCGCCGACCGGTTGCCCGCCTTGCCGTGGTGGGCGTAGTCGTAGCCCTCGCGGTCCTTGATGTAGTCGGTCAACGCCGCGGGCACCGCGCCCGAGTCGCCGTACCGCGCGACCAGGTCGGCCACGTGGTTGCCGACCATCCCGCCGAACCAGCGCAGCTGGTCGCGCTGGTGCGGCAGGTCCGTCCCGACGTACGCGGGCGCGGCCACGCACATCGTGATCGCCGACGGGTCGCGGCCCGCGGCCACGGCCGCTTCGCGCACCGTCCCGATCGTCCACCGCGCGATGTCCACGTCCGCGGTCTGGAGGATGAACCCGTCGGCCTGCTCGCCGACCATCCGCAACGCGCGCGGCCCGTAGGCGGCCATCCACATCTCCAGCCTGCCGTCGCGCACCCACGGGATGCGCACCGGCGTGCCGTGGTGCTCGGCCTCCCGGCCCTCGGCCAGGTCCTTGATCACGGTCATGGCCCGGCCGAGCGTGGCCAGCGACGCGGGCCGCTGCCCGATCACCCGGCGCGCCGAGTCGCCGCGCCCGATGCCGCACACCGTGCGGTTGCCGAACATGTCGTTCAACGTCGCGAACAGCGACGCCGTCACCGACCAGTCCCGCGTGCTCGGGTTGGTCACCATCGGGCCGACGACCAGCTCCTTCGTCGCCGCCAGCACCTGCGAGTAGATGACGAACGGCTCCTGCCACAGCACGACCGAGTCGAACGTCCAGCCGTAGCGGAAGCCGTTGTCCTCGGCGGCCTTGAGCCCGGCCACCACGTCCCGCGCGGGCGGGTCGGTCTGGAGCACCACCCCGAAGTCCACGTGCCCCCCTACACCAGGTACTGGTTCAGCTCGCGGGACAGGAACTTCCCGTGCCCGGCCGCGCCGTGGAAACCGCCGGCGTCCACGACCACCCGGCCGCGGGAGAGCACCGTGTCGACCTTGCCGGTGATCTCCATGCCCTCGTACGCCGAGTAGTCGACGTTCATGTGGTGCGTGGCGGCGGAGATGACCTGCTGCGCCGACGGGTCGTACACCACGACGTCGGCGTCCGCGCCGGGCGCGATGACACCCTTGCGGGGGTGCAGGCCGAACATCCGCGCCGGCGTGGTGGAGCAGATCTCCACCCACCGCTCGAGGCTGATCTCGCCCTTGACCACGCCCTGGTGCAGCAGGTCCATCCGGTGCTCGACGCCCGGCATCCCGTTGGGGATCTTGGAGAAGTCGCCGCGCCCGAGCTCCTTCTGGTCCTTGAAGCAGAACGGGCAGTGGTCGGTCGACACCACCGACAGGTCGTTGGTGCGCAGGCCGCGCCACAGCTCCGACTGGTGCTCCTTGGGCCGCAGCGGGGGAGAGGCGACGTACTTCGAGCCCTCGAAGTCCGGTTTGGCCAGGTCCTCCAGCGACAGGTACAGGTACTGCGGGCACGTCTCGGCGAACACGTTCTGCCCGGTGTCGCGCGCCTTCGTCACCGCGTCCAGCGCCTGCGCGGCGGACAGGTGCACGATGTAGAGCGGCGAGCCGGTGACCTTGGCCAGCGTGATGGCGCGCGAGGTGGCCTCGCCCTCCAGCTCGGCGGGCCTGGTCAGGCCGTGCTCGACCGGGTCCGTGCGGCCCTGCGCGAGCGCTTGCGCGACCAGCTGGTCGATCGCGATGCCGTTCTCCGCGTGCATCATGATCGTCGCGCCGGTCTCGCGGGCCTTCTGCATGGCGCGCAGGATCTCGCCGTCGGTGGCGTAGAAGACGCCGGGGTAGGCCATGAACATCTTGAACGTGTTCACGCCCGCGTCGATGCAGGACTCCATCTCCTTCAACGACGTGTCGGTGACGTCGGAGACGATCATGTGGAACCCGTAGTCGACCGCGCACCGGCCGTCCGCCTTGGCGTGCCACTTGTCCAGGGTGGACAGCAGCGAGGAGCCCTTGGGCTGCACGGCGAAGTCGATGATCGTGGTGGTGCCGCCCCACGCCGCCGCGATCGTGCCGGTCTCGAACGTGTCGGCGGAGAACGTGCCGCCGAACGGCATCTCCATGTGGGTGTGCCCGTCGATGCCGCCGGGGATCACGTACTTGCCCGTGGCGTCGACGGTCTCGTCCGCCCGCGCGGGGAAGCCGGGCGCGAGCAGCGCGGCGATCTTCTCGCCGTCCACCAGCACGTCGGCCTCGAACGCGCCGGTGGCGTTCACCACCGTGCCGCCCTTGATGAGGATGCTCACGGCCGCACCAGCCCTTCGTAGGTGTCGGGGCGGCGGTCGCGGTAGAACGCCCACAGGTTCCGGACCTCGGCCAGCAGGTCCATGTCCAGGTCGCGCACCACGACCTCCTCCTCGGTGTCGGAGGCCGCCTCGCCCACGAGCTGCCCCCGTGGGTCGGCGAAGTACGACTGGCCGTAGAAGTCGTTGTCGCCCAGCGGTTCCACGCCGACGCGGTTGATCGTGCCGACGTAGTACTCGTTGGCCACGGCCGCCGCGGGCTGCTCCAGCCGCCACAGGTACTCGGACAGGCCGCGGCTGGTCGCCGACGGGTTGAACACGATCCGGGCGCCGTTCAGCCCGAGCTCCCGCCAGCCCTCCGGGAAGTGCCGCTCGTAGCAGATGTAGACGCCGACCTTGCCCACCGCGGTGTCGAACACCGGGTAGCCGAGGTTGCCCGGCTTGAAGTAGAACTTCTCCCAGAACCCCTTGACCTGCGGGATGTGGTTCTTGCGGTGCTTGCCGAGGTACGTGCCGTCCGCGTCGATCACCGCGGCGGTGTTGTAGTAGATCCCCGGCTGCTCCTCCTCGTACATCGGCACGACGAGCACGACGCCGAGCTGCCCCGCCAGCTCGCACATCAGGTCGGTGGTCGGGCCGTCGGGGATGCCCTCGGTGTAGGAGTAGTAGTCCGCGTCCTGCACCTGGCAGAAGTACGGCCCGTAGAACAATTCCTGCAGGCACACCACCTGCGCGCCCTGCGACGCGGCGGAGCGCACCGCCTCGACCGCGTTCGCGATCATCGACTCCTTGTCGCCGGTCCACTTCTGCTGCACCAGACCAGCACGGATGATGTTGCTCACGCGTTCTCCCTCCGTGGCGCCAGCACCAGGTAGGCGAGCATGCCGCCGACCAGGCCGACGACCCAGTTGTAGTCGTAGAGCGGTTTGAGGAACGGGATCAGGCCGTCGACCGGGAACGGCCCGCCGTGCGCGCCGCCGACCGCCAGCACCGAGCCGATCGCCGTGGCCACCACCGCGCGCCAGTTCCAGCCCGCCTTGAACCAGTACGCGCCCCGCCCGGCCAGGTACAGGTCCGGCAGCTCCAGCCGCGTCTTCGCCAGCACCCAGTAGCCGGCCACGAACACGCCCGCCACCGACGCCAGCAGGCCGCCGTAGAAGCCGAGCCAGGTGAAGATGTAGATGCTCGGGTCGGAGATCAGCCGCCACGGCTGGATCGCGATGCCGATCACGCCGGTGATCAGGCCGCCGACCGCGAAGGTGATCTTCTTCGGGAACGCGTTGGAGAAGTCGTAGGACGGGCTCACCACGTTCGCCGCGAGGTTCGCCGAGACCGTCGCCAGCACCAGCGCCACCAACGCCACCAGCACCACCGCGGTGCTGTCGAACCGGCTCGCCAGCTCCGCCGGGTCCCAGATCGCCTCGCCGTACAGCGCCATCGCGCCCGAGGTGGTCAGGATGGCCACGATCGCGATGAACGACATCGTGGTCGGCAGGCCGAGGACCTGGCCGAGCACCTGCTTGCGCTGGCTGCCGCCGAACCGGGTGAAGTCCGGCATGTTCAGCGACAGCGTCGACCAGAACGCGATCATGGCCATCAGCGACGGGAAGAACACCTTCCAGAAGTCGACGCCCCAGCCGAGCTTGGACGGCTCCGACAGGATCGGGCCGAACCCGCCCGCCTTCACCGCCACGTAGCCGAGCAGGATCAGGAAACCCACGCTGACCAGCGGCGCGGTCCAGTTCTCGAACCGGCGGATCGCCTCCATGCCGCGCCAGATGATCAGCATCTGCAGCACCCAGAACGCCAGGAAGCACAGCCACAGCGTCCACACCTGGCCCAGCACGACCGGCGCGTGCACCCACCCCTCGCCCGCCAACCGGCCCACGATGACGTGCAGCGCCTTGCCGCCGACCCAGGTCTGGATGCCGAACCACGCGCACGCGATGAACGCGCGCAGCAACGCCACCAGGTTCGCGCCGCGGATGCCGTAGAACGCGCGGGCGAACACCGGGAACGGGATGCCGTACTTCGTGCCCGCGTGGCTGTTGAGCAGCATCGGGACCAGCACGATCAGGTTGCCCAGGGTGATGGTCAGGAACGCCTGCACCCAGTCCATCCCCAGCGCCACCAGCGACGCGGCCAGCGTGTAGCTGGGGATGTTGTGCGCCATGCCCATCCACAGCGCGAAGAAGTTGTAGGTGGACCAGGTGCGCCGCTCCAGCGGCACCGGCGCCAGGTCGGAGTTGTAGTGCGGGCTGTCCGCGATCGCGGAATGATCACGCAGCTCGACGCGGCCGTCGGGATCGGCTGTGACCTGGGTTGCGGAGTCAAGGGCCATCGGTCACTTCCCTGTTACGCTCGTGAAACACCCTTCGTGCGGGCGGTTCGGCGCGATTTCCATCCCGGCATCCTCCGGTCGGCCCGCGCGCGTGGGCAGTGGCAAAGTGTCCACGCTTGCCATGATCAGGGCACACTCTGTCCATTGCCACTCAAGCCGCTGGTCCGGGCCGGTGCGCGTGGTCCCGGCCGGCCCTCGACTGGCGGGTGAGCGGTGTCCTAACGTCCGTTGGATGAAGCTCGAACTGCGGCACCTGCGGGTCGTCTGCGCGATCGCGGACGCGGGCAGCCTGTCGAAGGCGTCCTCCCTCTTAGGCCTGGCGCAACCCGCCCTCACGGCCCAACTGCACCGGATCGAAGGTCTGCTCGGCGGCAAGCTGTTCGAGCGCGACCACAAGGGCGCCCGGCCGACCGTGCTCGGCGAACTCGTGCTGGAGCGGGCGCGCGTGCTGCTGCCCGCGTTCTCCCGGTTGCAGGAGGACGCGACGCGCCTGCTGGACGACACCGCGCCCGGCGACCGGTACCGGGTCGGCGCGGTGAACGGCCCGATGCTCGGCGGGCTGGTGCACCGGCTCACCGAGGCGCACCCCGGCGCGCACGTCTCCACGCAGGTGTCGTGGTCCGGGCGGGAGCTCTCCGCCATGGTCGCCGCGGGCCGGCTGGACTACGTGCTGGTCGGCGTGTGCGGGGACGCGCCGCCGCCGTCGGAGCACGGGCTGACGTGGCACGTGATCGCGGTCGACCCGGTGTTCGTGCTGATGCCCGAGGACCACCCGTTCACCGTGCTGGGCGAGGTGGAGCTGGGTGCGCTGAAGGACACGCAGTGGGCCGTGACGCCGGGTGACGGCTGCTTCGGCGACTGCTTCGTGGCCGCGTGCAGCCGGGCCGGCTTCACCCCGCGCACCATGTACGAGGTCGACATCAACAGCTGCATCGACCTGGCCTCCTCCGGCGACGCGGTCGCGCTGTGCCAGCCCACGTTCCGCCGCACGCCGGGCCTGGTCGCGATGCCGCTGGCGGGCGCGCCGCTGCGGTGGCGGCACCTGATCGGCTGGGACCCGGAAGGGCCGGCCGCCGCGTTCGGCCCGCAGGTGCTCCGCTACGCCGCCGAGGCCTACCGGGAGACCGCCGAGCGCAACCCGCGCTACGCGGGCTGGTTGCCGGCGCACCCGGAGTACGGCGCGGTGCCGCCTCAGGCGTTGGTCTGACCTCGCCCGGCCCGGGTTCGGGGCGCTCGCCCTGGACATCGGACCGGGACTTCGTGCTCGGGCAAGGCGGCCATCACCGCGTCTTATGACCTAAGTGGTATTACCGCGAACGGATCGGCGGACCTACTTTCACGGGGAATCCCTGCCCTCCTTCGAGGAGAATTCCCCATGTCAGCACTGTTGAGACCGATCGCGCTCGCCGCGGCGCTCGTCGCGGCGGGGATCCTGACCCCCGCCGCCGCGCAGGCGGCGCCCGCGGGCCAAGAGGCCGAGGTCCTGGCCGCCATCCAGCGCGACCTCGGCCTGGACGCCGACCAGGCGCGCGCCCGGCTGGCCGCCGACGAGCGCTCCGCCGACACCGCGCGCGGCCTGCGCAAGCGGCTGGACGGCCGGTTCGGCGGCGCGTGGGTCGACTCGTCCGGCACGCTCACCGTCGGCGTGACCCGCGCGTCCGACGTGGACCAGGGCGGCGTGCGGACGAAGCTCGTCCAGCGCAGCGAGGCCGACCTGGACGCGGTGAAGTCCGCACTGGACGCGAACGTGGCGCGCGCGCCGAAGTCCGTGCCCGGCTGGTACGTCGACCTGCCCACCAACACCGTCGTGGTCAAGTCGCACCCCGGCGGCCTCGCCGCCGCACGGGCGTTCGTCGCGTCGTCCGGTGTCGCGGCGTCGGCCGTCCGGTACGCCGCCACCACCGAGGCCCCGCGCCCGCTGATCGACGTGATCGGCGGCAACGCCTACAACATCGGCAGCGGCACCCGCTGCTCGGTCGGCTTCTCCGTGAACGGCGGGTTCGTCACCGCCGGGCACTGCGGCTCCACGGGCGCGTCGACGTCCAACCCGAGCGGCACGTTCCGCGGGTCGAGCTTCCCCGGCAACGACTACGCCTGGGTGCAGGTCGCCGCGGGCAACACCCCGCGCGGCCTGGTCAACAACTACTCCGGCGGCACGGTGTCGGTCGCGGGCTCGCAGGACGCGCCGGTCGGCTCGACCGTGTGCCGCTCCGGGTCGACCACGGGCTGGCACTGCGGCACCATCCAGGCCCGCAACTCGTCGGTGACCTACCCGCAGGGCACGGTGACCGGCCTGATCCAGACCACGGTGTGCGCGGAGCCGGGTGACTCGGGCGGCTCGCTGCTGGCCGGCACGCAGGCTCAGGGCGTCACGTCCGGCGGCTCGGGCAACTGCCGCACCGGCGGCACGACCTACTTCCAGCCGGTCAACGAGATCCTCCAGGTCTACGGCCTGACCCTGGTCACCGGTGGCGGCGGCGACCCCGACCCGCCGACGGGCTGCCAGAACTCGGAGACCACCTACAACGGCTCCCTCGGCGCGGGCGGTCAGGCGTACCAGCCGAACAACAGCTACTACCAGTCCACGGTGTCGGGGGCGCACGTCGGCTGCCTGGCTGGCCCGGGCGGCGCCGACTTCGACCTCTACCTGGAGAAGTGGAACGGCAGTTCCTGGGCGGTCGTGGCCAAGGGCGACAGCCCCGCCGCGAGCGAGACGGTCAACTACAACGGCACACCCGGCTACTACCGCTACCGCGTGCACGCGTACAGCGGCTCGGGCAGCTACACGCTCGGGGTCACGAACCCCTAGCCCGGGGGGAAGAAGCCGCCGCGGGACCGTGTCGCCCTTACGTCTCCCCGACACGGTCCCGCGCGGCCACGATCCGCCAACGGGGGCGGGCGGCCCCGCGGTTCCGGTACCCCGACCCCGGACCCGCGGGGCTCTCACCACCGCCCGCGCACCGCATCGGCCTCGGGGTGGCCGATCCCGGTGAACAGCTCCCACGACTCCCGCCAGGCGCGACGGGCGTCGTCGTGCCGCCCGAGCGCGGCGTGCGAGTCGCCGAGACGGCACAGCGTGTACGCCCGCGACCAGCGGTCACCGAAGTCGCGGTGGCACTCGAGAGCCTCCTCGAACCGCGCCACGGCACCCTCGAAGTCGCCGATGCGGTGGTGGATGCGCCCCAGCCCTTCGGTGGCGTCCGCGTAGCTGATCCGGTCGCCGGAGCCGGCCATCATGTCGATCACCTGGTGGAAGCGGTCGCGCGCTTCGTCGAGGTCGCCCACGCCGACGAGCGCGCGGCCGAGCTGGATGCGGGCGTTGACCCGGCGCGCGCGGTGACCGGTGGCATCGGCGATGGCGACCGCCCGCTGGGCGTGGGAGTGCGCGTCCTCGACCGCGCCGCGGCGCTCGTGCGCCAGGCTGATCGCCTCGTGGGCATGTGCTCGACTGGTGTCCCCGGCGGGGATCGCCAACGCCCGGTTCAGGACCTCGACCGCCTCCAGGTACCGCCCGCTGAGCGTGTACACCCGGCCGAGCACGCACAGCACCAGCGCCTCGATCCCGCGGTCGCCCAAGGCGCGGGCCGCCGCCAACGCGTCGAGCTGGGTGGCCTCCCAGTCGCGCCACCTGCCGCTGCGCCCGAAGTACGACGACAAGGCCCACGGCAGCCGCCACGTGTGACCGGTGAAGCCCTCGCGGACGGCGAGGTCCACCGCCGCCAGGAGGTTGCCGTGCTCGGCGGTGAACCAGTCCCACGCCGAGCCGAGGTCCGGCACCTCGGGCAGGACGACGCCGGGCCGGGCGGGTTCGAGGGGGATGGGGTCGCGGTGGGGGTAGAGCTGCCGTTCACCGGCGAAACCGGCGTGCAGGTAGCAGTCGAGCATCCGGGTCACCGCCGCGTGCGTCTCCTCCGTCGTCTCCTCTTCCGCCGCCCGCTCCGCGGCGTACTCGCGCAGCAGGTCGTGGTGGCGGTACCGGGCCGGCTGAGCGCACCTCCAGCAGGGCCGCACCGGTCAGCTCGCCCAGCAGGCGTCGCGTCCGCGGCGCGGGCAGGCCCACCAGGCTCGCCGCCGCGGGCACCCCGACGTCCGCGCCGGGGTGCAGGCCCAAGAGGCGGAACAACCTCGCCGCGTCCTCGGACAACGTGCGGTAGGACCAGTCGAAGACCGCCCGGATGTCCAAACCGTCCCCGGTGGACAACTCGGCGATCTCGGTCACCAACTCGCCGACGCCCAGGTGCGGCTCGGTCGTCGCCCGGCTGCCCGCGATGGCCAACGCGATCGGCAGCCGCGCGCAGCGCTCGACCAGCTCGTCGACCGCCCGGCGTTCCGCCCGCGCCCGGTCCGCGCCCAGGTAGGTCGAGAGCAGCTCACGGGCCTCCACCCCGGACAGGAAGTCGAGCACCAGCGGCTTGGCCTGCTCACGTGCCACCAGACCGGCGAGGCGATTGCGACTGGTCACCAGCACGACGCAGGTGGGGCTGCCCGGCAGGAGCGGCCGGACCTGGTCGGGGTCGCGCGCGTTGTCGAGCAGGATCAGCATGCGCCTGCCCTCGACGTGGCTCCGGTAGAGCGCGACCTGCGCCGCCAGGTCCACCGGGATGCGCTCTTCGGGCACCTGGAACGCGTCGAGGAAGCCGCGCACCGCGGTGGCCGGGTCGATCGGGCCGCGCGGGTCGAAGCCCCGCAGGTCCACGTACAGCTGACCATCGGGGAACCGGTCGCGTTCCCGGTGCGCCCAGTGCACCGCCAACGTCGTCTTCCCGATGCCGGCGGTGCCGCCGATCGACGTGATCAGCAGGGTGGACTGGCGATCGACCTGCGCGGACAGGAAGTCGAGGGCGTCCGCACGTCCGACGAAGTGCGGCACGGCCGGCGGCAGTTGGTTGATAGGGGCGGGTGGTGCGGGGTGGACGTGCACGCCGCCGTGGATGGCGCCGGCTTGCAGGACCGGACCGTGCACCGGTCCGACCACCCCGTTGTGTAACTCGTCCACGCAGCCAGTGTGCCTCGATCGGGTGGGGTGTGGACACGGAGCGTCAGTCACCTGATCGAGCGGTCAAGGGTGGGGGTGGTTCCGGTCGATGCGGAGTAGGTCAACTTGCAGGTCCCCAACCAGGTTAGGAAAACCGTGTCCGGATACCGCACGCGCGGACTCCTGCGTGCCGCCGCCCTGCTCGCCGTTGGTACGTCCCCGCTCCTCGCCTCCGCCGCCTCCGCCGCCTCCGCGGCGGAGGGGCCCACCGAGATCGTCGACGGCACGATCGGCAAGATCGGCAACGCCCCCGAGATCGGCCTCGACGCGACCAGGCCCGTCACCGACCTGCTCAGCGGTCAGGCCGTGAAGCTGCCCGTGCCGCTGCCCGGCGGCACGTCGGACGTCACGGCGCCCAAGGTGGCCGCACCGGCCGCGCTGAAGGCACCCGAGGCGCCCGGGCTGCCGTTCGTGGGCGACGTCCTCGCGCCGCAGGCCCGCGCCCTGCCCGAACTGCCGGAACTGCCCTTGAAGCCGGCGATCTCCGGCCCGGCCGAGACGCCCGACCTGGCCGGCGAGCTCGGCAAGCTGCCGGTCCCGCTGGGCTGAGTCGCTTCAGGTGGGCGGGCGGGGTAGCTGAGGATCCCGCTCGCCCATCTCCTGCACCAACAGCGCCACGTACAGCGAGAGCACGGACTCCGGGTCCTCCAGGGACACCCCGAGCACCTGCTCGATCCGGCTCAGCTGCTGGTAGTACGCCGTGCGCGACAGGTGCGCGGCCGCCGCCGCGGCGGACTTGTTGCCGCCGTGCTCGCAGAAGCACCGCAGCAGCTCCACCAACCGGGTGCCCTGGTTGGCGTCGCGCGACAGCAGCGTCCCCAGCTCACGGTCCGCGAACGCGACCACCCGCTCGTCCTCCCGCAGCAGGTGCAGCAACCCGCGCAGCCGCACGTCGTCCAGCCGGTGGTAGAGCCTGGTCCCCGGCGACCGCAGCGCCGCACCCGCCACGTGCGCCGCCTCGCCCAACGACCGCCGCACGTCCGGCACCGCGGTCACGGTCGTGCCGACGGCCACCACCACCGGCAACGCGTGCTGCGTCGCCGCCGCCCGCCGGTGCACCTCCCGCGCCAACCGCCGCAGCACGCCGTCCAACCCCGCCTGCGGCGGCAACGACAGCAACGCCCGCACGCTCGTGTCGTCCACGACGCCGACCAGCGCGGGCACGGTCACCCGCCGCGCCGCCAACGCCGTCGCCTCGGCCAGGTCCCGCAGCACCTCCTGCGACGCCAACGCCTGCGCGGGCGCGCTCGCCGTCCCCGGCCGGATCGCCACGCCGACGAGCTGCCGCCGTTCCAGCGGCACGCCGAGCGCCGCCGCCCGCGTCGGCAGGTCGTGCGGCGGCTGCCCGAGCAGCTGCGTGAGCAGCGTCCGGTGCGTCTGCCGTTCCAACGACTCCCGGTCCCGCGCCACCAGCCGGTGCACGGCCAACGCCGACGCGGCCCGTTCGGCCACCACGACGTGCCGGTGCGGCGGCTGCTCGGGCGTCAGCAGCACCAGCCGGCCCCAGTCCGCGCCACGTGCGCCGACCACCGTCACCAACCACCCGGCCTGCTCGTGGTAGGCGGTCCGCTCGGACACGGCCACCGCGCGTGAGCGCTGGCCCCAGTCGGCCAGCAGCGCGGTCGGGTCCTGACCGGCCGCGTCGTAGGCCAGCACCTCGTGCCCCAACGTCTCCAGCACCACCGGCAGCCCGGCCGTCCGGGCCACCTCCCGCAGCACCTCGGCGGGCTCGGCGCCTGCCACGGTCAACGCGGTGAACGCCTCGTGCACCTGCTCGGCCGCCCGCAGCTCGGTCAGCTGCGCGTCCACGATCAGCGACACCACGGCCTCGGTCACCGACACGAACCGGGTCTCCCGCGCCAACGTGACCAGCGGCAGCTCGTGCTGCTCGGCGGCGGCGACCAGCGCGCCCGGCACCTCGTCGCTCCACCGCCGCACCAGCTCGACGACCAGCCCGGACGCGCCGACCGACGCGAGGTCGGCGACGTAGCGGCGCAGCCCGTCCGGGTCGTCGGGCAACGCGATGCCGGTGGTCAGCACCAGCTCGCCGCCGCGCAGCAGGTGCGCGATGTCGGCCACCTCGGCGACGTGCACCCACCGCACCCGGCGGCCCATCCCGGCCGCGCCCGCGACCACGGCGGGCTCGCCGCGCCGGACCACGGGCAGGGCCAGCGCTTCGGCAACCGTGGGGTACATGGACACAACGTAATCCGCCGGGCCGGAAAGCGGTACAGGTTGTCCATGGCGGCCCTCCGCGCCGCCGACCACACTCCACGGGAGGGACCTACGACCGGAGGACGCGATGGGACACGAGGAGCTGCTCGCCCGGCACCGCGCGGTGATGCCCGACTGGATGGCCCTCTACTACAAGCGCCCGATCGAGCTGGCGAGCGCGAGCGGACGCCGCGTCACCGACCGCGAAGGGCGCACCTACCTGGACTTCTTCGCCGGCATCCTGACCAACGCGGTCGGCTACGACGTCGCCGAGATCTCCGACGCGATCCGGTCCCAGCTCGCGACCGGCGTGCTGCACAGCTCCACGCTCTACCTGATCCGCTCGCAGGTCGAGCTGGCCGAGAAGATCGCCGAGCTGTCCGGCATCCCGGACGCCAAGGTGTTCTTCACCAACTCCGGCACCGAGGCCAACGAGACGGCGCTCATGCTGGCCACCCAGTTCCGCCGCAGCGACCAGGTCCTCGCGCTGCGCAACTCCTACCACGGCCGCGCGTTCGCCACGGTCGCGATCACCGGCAACCGGGGCTGGTCGGCGTCCTCGCTCAGCCCGGTGAAGGTCAGCTGGGTGCACGGCGGCTACCGGTTCCGCAGCCCGTTCAAGGACCTCTCCGACGCCGACTACGTCAAGGCGTGCGTCGCGGACCTGCGCGAGGTGATCGAGACGACCACCGCGGGCGACGTGGCGTGCATGATCGCCGAGCCGATCCAGGGCGTCGGCGGGTTCTCCTCGCCGCCGGACGGGTTGTTCGGCGCGTTCAAGGAGGTGCTGGACGAGTACGGCATCCTCTTCGTCTCCGACGAGGTGCAGACCGGTTGGGGCCGCACCGGGGAGCACTTCTGGGGCATCCGGTCGCACGGCGTGACGCCCGACGCGATGACGTTCGCCAAGGGCCTCGGCAACGGCCTCGCGATCGGCGGCGTGGTCGCGCGCGGCGACCTGATGGACTGCCTGACGGCCAACTCGCTGTCCACGTTCGGCGGCAACCCGATCGCCACGACGGGGGCCCTGGCCACGCTGAACTACCTGCTCGACCACGACCTGCAGGCCAACGCCGCCAAGCTCGGCGAACGGCTGATCGACGGGTTGCGCGACATCGCGGCGGACCGGCCCTCGGTCGGCGACGTGCGCGGCAAGGGTTTGATGATCGGCATCGAGCTGGTGGGCCCGGACGGCGCGCCGGACGCGGCGCGGGCGGTCGCCGTGCTGGAGGGCACGCGGGAACGCGGCCTGCTGGTGGGCAAGGGCGGCCTGTACGGCAACGTCATCCGCCTCGCGCCGCCGATGAGCTTGACCGAGGACGAGGTCGAGGAAGCGCTCGGCATCCTGGAGGACGTGCTGTGAACACGAGCAGGGTCTCGCACTGGATCGGCGGCAAGCCTTGGAACGGCGAGAGCGCGCGCTCCGGTGACGTGTTCGACCCCGCGACCGGGCAGGTGGCGAGCCGGGTCGACTTCGCCGACGAGTCCACCGTGGACGCGGCGGTGGCTGCGGCGCGCGAGGCGTTCGGTTTGTGGCGCAGCGCGTCGCTGACGCAGCGGTCGAACGTGATGTTCGCGTTCCGCGAGCTGCTGAACGCGCGCAAGGGCGAGCTGGCCGCGATCGTCACCGCCGAGCACGGCAAGGTGCTGTCCGACGCGGCGGGGGAGGTGCAGCGCGCGCTGGAGGCCGTGGAGTTCGCGTGCGGCATCCCGCACCTGCTCAAGGGCGGGTTCAGCGAGAACGCGTCCACCCGGGTCGACGTGTACTCGATCCAGCAGCCGCTGGGCGTGGTCGGCGTGATCTCGCCGTTCAACTTCCCGGCCATGGTGCCGCTGTGGTTCGTGCCCAACGCCATCGCGTGCGGCAACGCCGTGGTGCTCAAGCCGTCGGAGAAGGACCCCTCGGCGGCGAACTTCATCGCGGAGCTGTTCGCCGAGGCCGGATTGCCCGACGGCGTGCTGAACGTCGTGCACGGTGACAAGGTCGCCGTGGACCGGCTCCTGGAGCACCCGGACGTGAAGGCGGTGTCGTTCGTGGGGTCGACACCGATCGCGCGCTACGTCTACGAGACCGGCACGCGGCACGGCAAGCGCGTGCAGGCGCTGGGCGGCGCGAAGAACCACATGGTCGTGCTGCCGGACGCGGACCTGGACCTGGCAGCGGACGCGGCGGTGTCGGCGGGCTTCGGCTCGGCGGGCGAGCGGTGCATGGCGATCTCGGTCGTGGTCGCGGTGGACCCGGTCGGCGACGAGCTGGTGGCCAAGGTCGTGGACCGGATGGAGAAGCTGCACGTCGGCGACGGCCGCCGGCCCGGCTGCGAGATGGGACCGCTGGTCACGGGCGCGCACCGCGATCGCGTGCTGTCCTATGTAGACAACGGACAGGCCGAAGGGGCGTCGTTGGTGGTGGACGGCCGGCAGCACGCGATCGACGGCGCCGCCGAGGGGTTCTGGCTCGGGCCGACGCTGTTCGACCACGTCGGCACGGACACGGCGCTCTACCGGGACGAGATCTTCGGGCCGGTGCTGTCGGTGCTGCGGGTGGCGACGTACGACGACGCGCTGGACGTGGTCAACGCCAACCCGTACGGCAACGGCACGGCGATCTTCACCAACGACGGCGGCGCGGCGCGGCGGTTCCAGAACGAGGTCGAGGTCGGCATGGTGGGCGTGAACGTGCCCATCCCGGTGCCGGTCGCGTACTACTCGTTCGGCGGGTGGAAGGACTCGCTGTTCGGCGACTCGCACGCGTACGGGCCCGAGGGCGTGCACTTCTTCACCCGCACCAAGGTCGTCACCGGCCGGTGGCTCGACCCGTCGCACGGCGGGGTGAACCTCGGCTTCCCCCAGAACACGTGAGGGCGCTGGTGGAGCGGTTCTACGCCGACGCGTGGAACCGCTGGGACGACTCGGTGGTCGACGGGCTGCTGGCCCCGGACTTCACGTTCCGGGGCTCGCTCGGCGACACCGTGCGCGGGCGGTCCGGCTGGCGGGCGTACCGCGACCGGGTGCGCGCCGCCGTGCCGGACTTCCACAACGAGGTCACCGCGCTCGTGGTCGAGGGCGACGCCGCCGCGGCACGCCTGCGCTACACCGGGCACCACCGCGGGGTGCTGCTCGGCGTGCCCGGGACCGGCGCGCTCGTCGACTACAGCGGCGCCGCCTTCTTCACCGCGCGCGGCGGGTTGCTGGCGGACGCCTGGGTGCTGGGCGACCTCGACGCGTTGCGCGCCCAGCTCACCTCTGCGCCGCCAACGCCTGGGGGAGCGGGTCGTACCGGCTGAACCGGCGGGTGTAGGTGCCGGTGCCCGAGGTCAGCGAGCGCAGTTCCACCGCGTACCGGAGCAGCTCGGTGGCGGGCACCTCGGCGCGGATCACCGTGTACCCCGGGCTCTCCGCCTCCGTGCCGAGCACCCGGCCGCGTCGGCTCGACAGGTCTCCCAGCACGGTGCCGAGGTGGTCGTCGGGCAGTCGCACGGTCACCTCGTCGACGGGTTCGAGCAGGCACGTCTTGCCGTTCGCGGCGGCCTCCTTCAACGCCAGCGCGCCGGCGGTCTGGAACGCGGCGTCCGACGAGTCGACCGAGTGCGCCTTGCCGTCCACCAGCGTGACGCGGACGTCCACCACGGGGTGGCCGCCCGACAGGCCGCGTTCGAGCTGGGCCCGCACGCCCTTCTCGACGCTCGGGATGAACTGGTTGGGCACCGCGCCGCCGACGATCTTGTCCACGAACTCGAAGCCGGACCCGCGCGGCAGGGGGTCGACCACGATGTCGCACACCGCGTACTGGCCGTGCCCACCGGACTGCTTCACGTGCCGCCCGTGGCCCTTGGCCTGGCTCGCGAACGTCTCCCGCAACGCCACCCGCACCGGCTCGGTGTCGACCTCCGCGCCGCCTGCGCGCAACCGCGCCAGCACGACGTCCGCGTGCGCCTCGCCCATGCACCACAGCACCAGCTGGTGGGTCTCGGCGTTGCGCTCCAGCCGCAGCGTGGGGTCGCCCGCGACCAGCTTGCCCAGGTTGCGCGCCAGGTTGTCCTCGTCGCTGCGGCTGCGCGGGACGACGGCCACCGGCAGCAGCGGTTCCGGCATCTCCCACGGCGCCACCAGCAGCGGCTTCTCCGGAGCCGACACCGTGTCGCCGGTCTCGGCGGAGCCGAGCTTGGTCAACGCGCACAGGTCGCCCGCCACGCAGTACGGCACCTCGCGCAGGTTCGCGCCCAGCGGCGAGTAGACGTGCGCCACGCGTTCGTCCACGTCGTGGTCCTCGTGACCGCGGTCGGCCATGCCGTGACCCGACACGTGCACCGGGCGTTCGGGGCGCAGCGTTCCGGAGAACACGCGCACCAGCGACACCCGGCCCACGTACGAGTCGACCGCCGTGCGCACGACCTCGGCCACCAGCGGGCCGTTCGGGTCGGCGGCCAGGCGCGGCTGCGGGATGCCGTCCACGCCGGTGACCTGGGGCAGCGGGTGCTCCAGGGGAGAGGGGAACGCGCGGGCGATGCCGTCGAGCACCTCCGGCAGGCCGAGACCGGTCAACGCGCACACCGGCATCACGGGGTGGAACGAGCCGCGCGCGACCGCCGTCTCCAGGTCCGCGACGAGCGTCGCCTGGTCGATCTCCTCGCCGCCGAGGTAGCGGTCCATCAGGGTCTCGTCCTCGCTCTCCGCGATGATCCCCTCGATGAGCGCGTTGCGCTCCTCCTCGAAGCGGGGGTCGTCGGTGGTGAGCAGGTTGACCAGCCCGTCGCCGTCGGGCAGGTACAGCGGCACGACGCCCGCGCCGAACGCCGCCTGGCACGCGGCGATCTCGCCCGGCACGTCGGCGCGCTGGTGGTCGGTGCGGGCGACCACGACCGCCCGCGGCATGCCGACCATCGCGCACTCCTCCCAGAGCGCGACCGTGGCCGGGTCGACGCCTTCCGCCGCGCTGACCACGAACAGCGCCGCGTCGGCCGCGCGCAGGCCGGCGCGCAACTCGCCGACGAAGTCCGCGTAGCCGGGCGTGTCGATGAGGTTGATCTTGATGTCGCCGTGCTGGACCGGGGCGACCGCGAGACCGACCGACCGCTGCTGGCGCACCGCGGCGGGGTCGTGGTCGCACACCGTGTTGCCCTCGGTGACCGATCCTGGTCGGGTCAGCACGCCGGTGCTGGCGAGCAGGGCCTCGGCGAGCGTCGTCTTGCCGGAACCGGACGGGCCGACCAGCACGACGTTGCGGACCTTGGCCGGGTCGTCCACAGCGACCGCGCCTGCCGAGTGGCCGTTGTCGGAGTGTTTGCTGCCCATTGGGACCACCCTCCACAAGTATTTAGTGTTCGATCTCACACCCGTGGGGCGCGGGGGACAACCCCAAGCGGCCACACCCAACCCGGCAGGAGGAATCCGGACGGAGGCCGCGCCCACCTCAGCCGCACGTCGCCGCGTCGTCGACCGGCCCGCCGCCAAGCCGGCGGGTGGCGTGCACCACTACCTGCGAAGGAAGTGGAAGTGGCCTGCCGAGAACGTGCCTGATTGGCATGCTTCGGCGGTCCACGTCGGCCGTACCATGGTGGTGTTCGCCCCCTACTTCGAGAAAGGCTGGTCGTGACCACTTCACCCGACGCCGGCACCCAGGTCACCGGCACTTCCCGCGTCAAGCGGGGCATGGCGGAGATGCTCAAGGGCGGCGTGATCATGGACGTGGTCAACGCCGAGCAGGCCAAGATCGCCGAGGACGCCGGCGCCGTCGCCGTCATGGCGTTGGAGCGGGTGCCCGCCGACATCCGCGCGCAGGGCGGCGTGTCCCGGATGAGCGACCCGGACATGATCGACGGCATCATCGCCGCGGTGTCGATCCCGGTCATGGCCAAGGCCCGCATCGGTCACTTCGTCGAGGCGCAGGTGCTGCAGTCCCTCGGCGTGGACTACATCGACGAGTCCGAGGTGCTGACCCCGGCCGACTACGCCAACCACATCGACAAGTGGCAGTTCACCGTGCCGTTCGTGTGCGGTGCGACGAACCTGGGCGAGGCGTTGCGCCGCATCACCGAGGGTGCGGCGATGATCCGCTCCAAGGGCGAGGCCGGCACCGGTGACGTCTCCAACGCCACCACGCACATGCGCAAGATCCGCGCGGAGATCCTGCGGTTGCAGAACCTGCCCGCGGACGAGCTGTACGTCGCGGCGAAGGAGCTCCAGGCACCGTACGAGCTGGTCCGCGAGGTCGCCGAGGCGGGCAAGCTGCCGGTCGTCCTGTTCACCGCGGGCGGCATCGCCACGCCGGCCGACGCGGCGATGATGATGCAGCTCGGCGCGGAGGGCGTGTTCGTCGGTTCGGGCATCTTCAAGTCCGGCAACCCGGCGCAGCGCGCGGAGGCGATCGTGAAGGCGACGACGTTCCACGACGACCCGGACGTGATCGCGAAGGTCTCGCGCGGCCTCGGCGAGGCGATGGTCGGCATCAACGTGGACGACATCCCGGAACCCCACCGCCTGGCCGAACGCGGCTGGTAATCCAGGACGTGACGAGCGGCCCGCCGGACTTCCCGGCGGGCCGCTTCTGCGTCAGGAGATTGAGCACCTCTCCGGTGATCAGTTCGGGGGCGGCGAGTTCGCTGGTCAGGACGCGGTGGCGGAGCGGTTGGACGGGCTCGGCGCCGATCAGTGCTTCGATCAGGGCCGAGGCGTCGATCACGATCGTCGCCACAGGTGCTTGAACAGTTCGTCGTGGTGGGCGTCCTGCTCGGCCCGGCAAGCGGCCAGGACGGCGACGGCGTTCGTGGGCTCGCCGCGGAACAGGTCGAGGTCCGCCATGACGTCCGACATGGTGGGGCCCCCGGTGAACTCGGCCTGGCGGTGCGCGACCTGCGCGCGTAGGCCGAAGGCGTGGTTGTCGGACACGTGATCCAGGTTAGTCCTGGGCATCGACATTCGCGTGCACCTCCCGTGGTGTCATGCGAGGTCTATCGGCTGGTCGACCGCCCGGCCTGATCGCTCGAACGTGCGTTCTAGACGTGCTCCGAGACCAGGAGGGCGGTCGTGCCCCTTTCGAGTGCTTGGGCCGTGTGCGGGACGTCGCCGGGGTACAGCAGGTAGTCGCCGGGACCCAGTTCGACCGGCTCCTCCCGCGGGCCGGCGAGCATGCGGCCGGTGCTGACGATCACGTGTTCCACGGTTCCCGGCATGTGCGGCTCGGACTCGCGGGCCGGGCCCGGTTCCAGTTGGAGCATGTAGATGTCACGCCGGGCGCCCGGTGGGCACGACGCCAGCAGGGTCGCGGTGTAGTGGGCGCGTTCCGAGTAGATCGCCGGACCCTCGCCCGCGCGGATCACCCGGATGCGCGGCGTCGGCGGGTCGACCAGGCGCGAGAACGGCACGCCGAGCGCGACGCCGAGCGCCCACAGGGTCTCCACGCTGGGATTCCCGCTCGCCGACTCCAGCTGGGACAACGTGGACTTCGCGATGCCCGCCCGCTTGGCCAGCTCGCTCAACGACAGCCCGACGCGCTCGCGCTCACGGCGCAGCGAGGCGGCGATGACGTCGAGCGGAGCCCCTGTGTTCGACATGACAGTCCAATCGTTCGGCTTGACGAACGCCTTGTCACTGTTCATCGTAAAAGACGATGCGTTCGACATGGCGAACCCTTGATGCCGAGCTGCTGCGTGACGTCGCCGCGGTAGCCGCCGGCGCCGCGGTCAGCGGCGCCTCGTTCGGCGCGATCTCCACCGGCGCGGGCCTGCCCTGGTGGCTGCCCGTGGTGATGTCGCTGCTCGTCTTCGCGGGCGGCTCGCAGTTCATGGCGGTCGGGGTGGTCGCCGCCGGTGGCAGCCCGGCCGCCGCCGTGCTCGCGGGCCTCCTGCTCAACATCCGCCACCTGCCGTTCGGTCTGGCGGTCGGCGACGTGCTGGGCAAGGGCCTGCTGCCACGGCTCGTCGGCAGCCACCTGCTGATCGACGAGACGACCGCGTTCGCACTGGCCCAGAGCGACCCGCGCAAGGCCAAGGCCGCCTACTGGTCGTGCGGCGTCGCGCTGTTCATCGCCTGGAACGTCGCCGTGGTCGCGGGCGCGCTGGTCGGCCGGAACATCGGCGACCCGGCCGCGTTCGGGCTGGACGCCGCGTTCCCCGCCGCCCTGCTCGCGCTCCTGCTGCCCGCGCTCAAGGACAAGGCCACCCGGCACGCCGCTCTGCTCGGCGCTGCCATCGCCCTGGCCACCACGCCGTTCCTGCCCGCCGGCGTGCCGGTGCTGTTCGCCCTGGGCGGCCTGCTGATCACCGCACGACAGGAGGTCAAGCCGTGACGCTGACCGCGGTCCTCGTGCTCGCCGTGGGCACCTACGCGTTCCGCCTGGCCGGGCCGCTGCTGCGCGACCGCCTCACGCTGTCCGACCGGGTCAAGCTGCTGATGTCCACCTCGGCCACCGTGCTGCTGTTCGCCCTGGTCGCCACGGCCACGCTCACCAAGGGCCAGGGCTTCGCGGGCCTCGCCCTGCCGATCGGCGTCCTGGTCGCCGGTGTCGCGGCGTGGCGCAAAGCGCCGTTCGTCGTCGTGGTCGTGCTGGCCGCCGTGACGACCGCCGGCCTGCGCTTCGTCGGCGTGTCCTAGAGGTATTCGCGCAACCGCCCGGCGAGCCGGTGGCGGTCCTGGGTCGCGCCGAAGTCCGGCTCCGCGCCGCCCGTCCGGCCGGCCAGCACGTCGTCGACGAACTGCGCCACCTCGTCCGGCGGCGGCACGAGCGGCAGGCCGAGGTGCGCCACGACCACCGGCTTCTCGGTCGGATCGGTCTCCACCGCGATCGACCAGCCGCGCTGCTCGTTCCACAGCAGCATCAGGTCGGGTCCCGGCCCCTCCAGGCCGAGGTACGCGGTGGCGGTGTCACTGACCTCGAACTCGGTGCCCTCGGGTGGCACGCCGATCTCCTCGGCCACCGCTTGCACGTACCGGGCCAGTCCGAGGCTGATCAGCGCACTGTCGTCCATGTCCTCATTCTGGACCTCTCCGCGCGCTCCCGGCCGCTCACCCGGCGATCGGGGCCGTGAGCCACGTCTCCGGGATGCCGAACGCGTCCACCAGGCCGCGCGCGTGCGGCCGCAACCGGCCGCACAACTCGTTCACCGCCTGGGACACCGCCTTCGCCCGCTGCGGCGTGAGCCTGCCGTGCTCCAGGAACCACGCCCGGTCCGCCTCGATCGTGCTCAACGCGTACAGGTCGCACACCTGGTCCAGCAACGCCGTGGCCTCCGGATCGCGGCACCGGTCCACCGCCGCCACGAACGCCTCCAGCACCACCCGGTCCACGTGGGCGCGCGCGGCGTGCAGCACGTGGTCCTGCGCGGCGTTGAACACGTCGAACGCGTCGTCCCGCGACGCGCGCCGCAACCTCCGCGCCAACCCCTCCAGCACGTGCTTCTCGCGGTCCTCGAACTGCCGCACCTGCCACCCCCGGTCCAGCAACGCGTCCGAGCTGCCCGACACCAACCGGTCGATGATCGCCCGCGCCGCCGTCCGCTCGATCACCACACCGACCGCCTGGTCCGCCACGAACCGCGCCATGCCCCACGGGTCCAGGTCGCCGACGTGATCGCGATAGCTGGTCAGCAACCCCTTCGCGACCAACTGCAGCAGCACCGTGTTGTCGCCCTCGAACGTCGTGAACACGTCGGTGTCCGCCTTCAACCCGGCGATCAGGTTCTCCGACAGGTACCCGGCCCCGCCGCACGCCTCCCGACACGTCTGGATCGTCTCCGTGGCGTGCCAGGTGGCCACCGCCTTCAACCCCGCCGCCCGCGACTCCAACTCCCGCTGCTGCCGGTCGTCGGCCACGTCGTGCAGCGCCGACACCAGCTCCTCCTGCGCGAAGTGCAACGCGTACGACGTCGCCAACGCGGGCAGCAACCGCCGCTGGTGCGCGAGGTAGTCGAGCACCACGACTTCCTCACCCGTGTCGGGCCGCGTGAACTGCCGCCGCGCCTCGCCGTACCGGACGGCCAACGCCAACGCCTTCTTCGTCGCGCTGCCCGCACCACCGGCCACGCTGATCCGCCCCCGGACCAACGTCCCGAGCATGGTGAAGAACCGCCTGCCCTCACCCTCGACCGGGCTGGAGTACGTGCCGTCCGGCGCGACGTCCCCGTACCGGTTGAGCAGGTTCTCCCGGGGCACCCGCACCCGCTCGAACCACAACCGCCCGTTGTCCACGCCGTTCAGCCCGGCCTTCGGCCCGCAGTCCTCGATCCGCACGCCCGGCATCGGCGCGCCGTGCTCGTCCCGGATCGGCACGAGCACCGCGTGCACGCCGTGCGTCACACCACCCGTCACCAACTGCGCGAACACCACCGCCATCCGCCCGTCACGCGCCGCGTTGCCGATGTAGTCCTTGCGCGCCGACGGGTCCGGCGTGTCGACGACGAACTCCTCGGTGTCCGGGTCGTACGTCGCCGTGGTGCGCAAGTGCTGCACGTCCGACCCGTGCCCCGTCTCGGTCATCGCGAAGCAACCGGGCAACTCCAACGCCATGATCGCCCGCAAGTACCGCTCGTGGTGCTCCTCCGTCCCCAACGCCTGCACCGCACCACCGAACAACCCCCACTGCACACCGGCCTTCACCATCAACGACAGATCCCCGAACCCCAGGACCTCGAACGCCACCACCGACCCACCGACATCGTCCTGCCCGCCGTACTCGGCCGGGAACCCGATCAACGGGTGCCCACCGCCGGCCAACACGTGCATCTGCTCCAACACCCAGGCCCGGTACTCCTCGCGCCCCAGCTCACCAGCCGGCTTCAACCCGCCGAGCAACTCCAACGACCTCCGCCGCAACACCCCCCAACGCCCATCCAGCAACTCCCGCAACGCCTCAACCCCACCCGCCGCAATCCCCATACCCCTTTGCTAACACACCTCCACCCCACCGGCCCGCCGACAACCTCGCCCCACCTCTCACCCGACCCGCCCCACCGTCCACCGCCACGCCCTTCCTCCAACAGAAGGGCTTCGTGTCATCCCGCCGACCTGGCTCCGCCCTACCGCGCGTGTCAAGGGGGCACCTTCCACCCCGACAGGAACGATGGGCTG
>NZ_JBFAMT010000043.1:0-78218 GCF_040656635.1 Actinosynnema sp. NPDC049800
TGGGCTGGAACCGCCCCCTTGATACGTGTGGTAGCCCGTAGGGAGGTCGGTGGGATGACACGAAACCCGACCAACAACGGACCCGCCGCCGAACCACCCATCGGCCCGTCATCCTGCTGATCTGCCCGTCCGGCGAGGACTCTTTCGCTCTTCAACGCCCTTGATCTTCACCAACGGCCTGCACAACGCACCCCACAGCGCCCCTCACAACCAGCCCCCCACAACCCGCCCCCTCACAACCAGCCCCCCACAACCCGCCCCCTCACAGGTCGGCGAACTCCTCCCGCCGCACCTTCGCGCACTCCGTCGTCAACCCCGCGTCCACGGCCTGGCTGATCTCCGCCAACGACCGCAACTGCTCCGGCGTCAACACGTCGAACAGGTGCTCCCGCACCGCCGTCACGTGCCCCGCCGCCGCCTGCTCCAACACCCCGAACCCGACGTCCGTGAGCACCGCGATCGAGCCACGCCGATCCGAGGGGCAGGCCTGCCGCTCGACCCAGCCCTCCTTCTCCAGCCGGGCCACCGCGTGGGAGAGCCTGGACCGTGACGAGTGGCACACCGCCGCCAACTCGCTCATCCGCAGCGAGCGCTCCGGGGCCTCGGACAGCGCCACGAGGATCTCGTAGTACGCCATCGGCATCCCGGAATCGCGCTGCAACTGCCGGTCCAGGTGTTCGGTGAACTTGGTCACGGCGGTCATGAAGGCACGCCACACCTGCTGCTCTTCGGCGCTCAGCCACCGCACGTCGCTCATGCCTCCATCATACGGCCGTTGTTGAACCTTCAACCAGGATGCGCTATGTTCTGTTGAGAGTTCAACCAGACCAACCCAGAAGGACCATCCATGACCTCGCAGACTGTGCAGATCCCCGGCTACCTCGCGGGCACGTGGGCGATCGACCCGGTGCACTCGGACATCTCGTTCGTGGTTCGCCACCTGGGCGTGTCCAAGGTCCGCGGCCACTTCGGCACCTTCGAGGGCACGATCGTGACGGCCGAGAACCCGCTGGAGTCCACGGTCACCGCGAAGATCGACGCCGCCTCGGTCAACACGCGCAACGACCAGCGCGACGCCCACGTCAAGGGCGAGGACTTCCTGGACGTCGAGAAGTTCCCGGAGCTGACCTTCACCTCCTCGGGCGTGCGCGCCCACGGCGAGGGCTTCCTCGTCGACGGCGAGCTGTCCCTGCACGGCGTGACCAAGCCCGTGACCCTGGAGCTGGAGATCAACGGCTTCGGCGACGGCTTCGAGGGCGCGAAGGTCGTCGGCTTCTCCGCCTCCACCGAGATCAACCGCCGCGAGTTCGGCGTGACCGGTGGCCCGGCGGGCGCGGTCGTCGGCGACAAGATCACCATCCTGCTGGAGATCGAGGCCGTCAAGCAGGCCTGACCTGACGAGCTCGCCCAACGAGCTCGCCCACGAGCTTGACCGACAGGCCTGACCCAACAGACCTGCCCCAGCCTCACCGAAAGGCCCGCCGACACCGGCGGGCCTTTCGCGCTGCTCGACCGACCCTCCCCCACCTCCCCTTCCCCTCCCCCTACCCTGCGTCAGGGCAAGTCGCTGGACCGGGCGAACCCGAGCGTCATTCCATTTCACCGAGCATTTCGGTAGTTTCTGGCGTGCCGCCGCAACCTGCCTGAACCGCGAACCGTCTCCACCCGTAGTAGGTCGTGAAACCAGAGTTTTGCTTCGGTCGGCACTGAAGCTGTAGAACTCGATGCGGACACAGTCCGCTCACGGTCGTAGACCACGTGGGTGACATCGGACGCACTCATGGCACCATCTGGCGCAGCACGCGCCGGACGCAGGCGAGGAGGATCGGTGTGAACGCCCAGACCGAACAGGTCGACGACCTTCGACTCGTCGCGCTGCCCACCGCGGTGAACGTGGCGGACATGTTCGTCCGCTTCTCGCTGGGCGAGTGGCGCCTGCGCGCGATGCAGGACGAGGCCGCGCAGACGGTCCGCCGACTGGTCGGCGCCGCGGTCGACGTGGCCGACCGGCGTGCGCCCGGCTTCCTCCTCGTGCGCCTGCGGCTGACCGGCACCTACCTGGTGGTCGAGGTCGAGGGCAACCGCGTCGCGCTGCCGCCGGAGCTGGCCGGCACCCGCGCCGGCCTGGTCGACCTCACCGCGGGCGGCCACCTGGCGTGGTGCGAACTGGCCCTCCCGTCGGGCATGAACGCCTCGGCCGTGCCGCTGCCCCGCCGCGAACCCCGCCGTTCCCCGGCCGCCGAGCAGCTGGGCGACGAGCCGAACGTGGACCCCGAGGTCATCCAGCGCATCCTCTACGGCCTGGGCGGCGGCGCGCACCGCCCCGACTGACCCACGCCACCTCACACCCGACGCGCAGCACCCCACCCCGCCCGATCAGGCGACACCACCGGTCGGAGCACTGCCGTCACGTCCGAATGGCGGTAAGCCATGAGATACGCCCTGTCCGGGGCGCACCTCATGAAAGGGACCGCTGATGCTTCTCCGACGTGCCGCCAGAACGATCGTCGCGTGGACCGCCGCCGTCTGCGCGGTGGTGGCCTTGACCACAGCGCCCTCGGCCACCGCCTCGACCACGGCCGCACCACGCGCGATGGTCCCGGACGGGGTGTACGGCATCACCTTCGGCGGTGACGAGGACGCCCACCTCACCCCCCTGTCGAGCCAGCAGGGCGCGCCGACCGTCCTCCTGCCGCCGATCGGCCTGCCCGGCTACCAGGAGTGGGAGCTGGTCAGGGACAGCCGGACCACCCAGCTCATCAGGAACCTCGGCACCGGCCTCTACCTGACGCCCGGCGAGGGACAACCGGCCGACCACCGGGCCGTCGTCGCCGGCCCTTATCCGTACTCGTGGGTCGTGCGCACCGGTTCGGCGCCCAACCGCGTGACCATCGCGACCTGGAACGGTGGGTTCGCCCTCGACCTGTCACCGAAGATGATCTACCCACCCCGCGTCGACGTCCAGACGCGCCGCGGCGACCTGAGCCAGGAGTGGGTGCTGGCCCTGCACGAGTGACACCCGGGCACTTGTAACACCCGGGCACGAGCGACATCCAAGCACGAGCGACACCCGGGGCCGGTGTCCACCCGGGACACCGGCCCCGGTCACCTCACCGCCGCGCGAGCGCCACCAGCGCGACCGCGAGCACACCCATCCCGCACCACGACACGAGCGGCAGGCGTTCGTCCAGCACGACCACGCCCAGCACCGCCGCCACCGCCGGCTCGGCGAGCGTCAACGTGGTCGCCGCCGCCGCGCCCGTGTGCCGAAGCCCACGGGCGAACAGCAGGTACGCGGCGAACGTGGTGAACACCGCCAGGTGCGCGGTCACCGCCAGCCCCGACGGGCTCGCCACCCAGCCGACGCCGATCACCACCAGCACCGGCAACGTCAGGGCCGACGCGCCACCGAACACCACGCCCACCACGGCCCGGGACGGGTGCCCGAGCCCGATCAGGTGCGCGCAGATCACCGAGTACGCGGCGTAGGACAAGCCCGCGACCAGCGCCAACGCCACTCCGACCAGGTCGACGCGGGTGTCGCCGCCGCCCAGCACGAGCACCGCGCACCCGACCACCGCGGCCGACGTGAGCAGCGGCCTCGACCGCAGCCCCAGCACGATCGGCGCGGTGGCCAGCGCCACGGTGGTGCCCACCGCCACGCCCGTGCGCGCGACGGCCGGGTAGAACGCCAGCGCGTAGCCGGCCACGGTCAGCGCGCCGAGCAGCAGCAACCTCCAGTCGGCGGTCCGCAGCACGGCACGCGTGCCGCGAGCAGTCAGGAACAGCAAGCAGCCACCCACCACCAGACCCGCCGCGCCCACGGCCGCGGCCGGTGCGGAGGCGGGCGCCATCGAGCTTGCGGTGCCGGTGGTGCCCCACAGGACGCACGCGGCCAGGATCGGCAGGGGTCCGCGGGTGGAACGAGCACGTGTTTCCACGGCAGAGGTCGACACGAGGTCTCCGTTCGCGAGACGAGAGGGAAGAGGACGCGAACGGGCGCACCGCGTGACCGGATCGAGGCGTGCGTGATCGGGTCAGGCAGGCGTGAAGGCGTGCGTCAGCGAGTGCGCCCGGTCAGGCGCACGGCGGCGGAAGGACCACGTGCCAGTGGGTGTTCACGCCCGGCATCCTAGACGACCGGCCGGCCGGTATCGTGGGGATCATGGACATCGGCGTCGCGGATGACCTGCTGCGGCGGTCCCTCGTGGTCTACAAGTTCGCGGTCGACGAACTCATGACGAAACTGCGGATCCTCAGCGAGGAGTTCGACCTCGTCCACCGGCACGACCCGATCGAGCACGTCACGCACCGCGTGAAGCGGCCCGACGCGATCCTCGACAAGCTCCGGCGCAAGGGGCTGCCGGCGGACCTGGCGCTGGCCGCCGAGCACCTGGACGACGTGGCGGGCGTGCGGGTGGTGTGCCCGTTCGTGTCCGATGTGTACCGCGTGCGGGACATGCTGGCCCGGCAGAGCGACGTGGAGATCCTGCGGACCAAGGACTACATCGCCGAGCCGAAGCCGAACGGGTACCGCAGCCTGCACCTGATCGTGCGCATCCCGGTGTTCCTGTCCGACCGGGTGGAGCACGTGAAGGTCGAGGTGCAGCTGCGGACCATCGCGATGGACTTCTGGGCCACTTTGGAGCACAAGCTCTACTACAAGTACGACGACCAGGTGCCCGCGGGTTTCGTCGAGGAGCTGACCGCCACCGCCGCCATCGCCGCGGAGCTGGACGCCCGGATGCAGGTCCTGCACCACGAGGTCCAGCGCGACTGACGCGCCCTCCCGCGCAGGACCCCCAGGACCCCCAGGACCGAACCGGCCCCGTCCCGACCCCTCACCCGGTCCGCCAATCATCAACCGTGCCGAACGTCACCTTCGCACGCCCACCTTCGCACGCCACCGCCGCACGCTTCCGCCGACGTGCCCGCCGCGCTACGCCCGAGTAACGTCAAACGACGCCAGACAAAGAAGGTTACGGCTGTCTCATAACCTCGACGAAAATCCATCTGAACGGAGCACGAAGACATTTCGTACAGGCTCCTGATGGACAGGCTACCGACCCGCTCAACCCGTTGACACCCGACTGCGAATAACCCTCGCGTACTGCACGTCTTTACGAGACCACACGGTCCAAACCAGCCGTTCGAGTGAATCCCTGAAGTGTCTCTTCTGACGCGGGGTCACCCTCCCCTCAAAATGGGGAGAGACCTTTCCGCAAATGCTCCGTTCGGCGGTCGCGACGATCTCCCGGCGACAGCCAACGTTGGGCCCGCGGCCCGGTTACTCATTGACACTGTGGCTCATTCTCAGAGGATCACGCATGGACACCGACCGGATCTCCACCCGATTAGCGACGCTGACCCGCGAGCACCTGGTGCCCGGGGCGCAGCTCGCCGTGCACCACGAGGGACGCACGTGGACGCACGAGGTGGGCCTGGCCGCCGACGCGGCCGTGCCCATCGGCTCGATCACCAAGACGTTCACCGCGACCGTCGCCATGGCCCTCGTCTCGGACGGGGACCTCGACCTGGACGCGCCGCTGTCCGACCACCTGCCCGGGGTGGCGGCCGGCGAACTCACGCTGCGCCACCTGCTCAGCCACACCGGCGGCCTGCCGTCGGATCCGGAGGACGTGCGCACGACCTCGCTGCGCCACCACGTCCGGCAGGCGCTGCGCGAGCTGCACCCCCTGCACGAGCCCGGCGCGGGCTTCTCCTACTCCAACATCGGGTACTCCCTGATCGGCCACCTGATCGAGGTGGCGACCGGGATGTCCTGGTCGGAGGCGGTGGAGGCGGTCCTGCTGCGCCCGCTCGGGGTGCGCGCCAGGTTCATCACCAGCCCGGACGCCGACGTCGTCAGCGGCCACGCCGTCAACACCGCCACGGGCCGCGTGGTGCCGGTGGCGCAGTCGCTGACGCCGGTCGACGCGCCCGCCGGCGCCCTGGCCGTGAGCGCCGCGGAGCTGGTGACGTTCGGCCGGATGCTCGGCGGCGGCGCGCCGCACCTGATGAGCCCGGACGACCTCGCCCTCATGCGCGAGCCCGTGCGGCACGCGGAGCCGTTCGGCATGGCCGACGGCTGGGGCCTCGGCCTGGCGCTGTTCCAGCGCGACGGCGTCCGCTGGGTCGGCCACGACGGCACCGCCGACGGCACGTCGTGCCACCTGCGGATCAACCCGGCCGACGGCACCGCGGTCGCCCTGACGACCAACGGCAGCAGCGGCTGGGGCCTGTGGCGCGAGCTCGTGCCGGAATTGGCCGACGCGGGCCTGCCGGTGGCGGATTACGACGGAATGAGCGGGCTGGACCGCCCCATCGCCCCTCCGCCGGACTGCACCGGGCGCTTCCGCAACGGCGATGTCGAATACGCCGTGCGCGCCGTGGACCGGGAGCGGCTGGCGCTCACGGTGGACGGCGAGCCGTTCGCCGACCTGTCGTTGTTCGACGGCCTCGTCTTCGCGATGCGCGATTCCGACACCGGCGACACCAACCAGACCGGGCGTTTCCTGCGCGACCCGGGTGACGGCGGTATCCGGTGGATCCAGATCGGCGGGCGACTCGCCCGCAGGCAGGTCGCGAAAACGGGCTGAATTTCACGTTTGAACTCCAGCGGTATTGGGTAAGCCGCGCCCCCGAGCCAGAAAGGCACCTCTCGCGATGACGCACGCCCGCACACTGCCGGAATTGATCGCCGCGCAGGCGCTGCGCAGTCCCGACGCACCCGCGGTCATATCGGCCAAAGGTGTGGTCGGCTACCGGGAACTCGACGAACGCGCGAACCGACTCGCACACCTGCTCCTCGCCAAGGGGGCGCGGCGGGAGCAGGTGGTGGCGGTGGCGATGCCGCGCTCGGTGGACAACGTCGTGGCGCGGCTCGCGGTGCTGAAGACCGGCGCCGCGTACCTGCCGATCGACCCGGACTACCCGGCCGACCGGATCGCGTTCATGGTCTCCGACGCCGAGCCGCTGCTGGTGCTCTCCGACCAGCCGTACCTCGCCGATCACCCCGACACCGCACCGGATGCCGCACCCGCCACCGCGCCCGACGTCGTGATCCGGCCGGAGGACCCGGCGTACGTGATCTACACGTCCGGGTCGACCGGCCGCCCGAAGGGCGTCGTGGTGCCGCACCGGGGTCTGCCCGCGTTCTCCGCCGCCGAGGTGGCCCACTTCGACGTGCGACCGGGCGACCGGGTCCTCCAGTTCTCCTCGCCCAGCTTCGACGCCTCGGTGCTGGAGCTGTGCATGGCCCTGCCCGCCGGCGCGGCGCTCGTGGTGCCGCCGCCCGGACCGCTGCTCGGCGACCAGCTCGCGGAGGTGATCGCCGGGTTCGGCGTCACGCACGCGCTGATCCCGCCGGTGGCGCTGGCCACCGTGCCCGACGTCGAGCTGCCCTCCTTCCGCACCCTGATCGTCGGCGGTGACGCCTGCCCGCCCGACCTGGTGGCGAAGTGGGCCCCCGGCCGCCGCATGATCAACGCCTACGGGCCGACCGAGTCCACAGTGGTCACGTCGTGGAGCGAGCCGCTCGAGCCGGGCGGCACGCCGCCCATCGGCCGCCCGATCCCCGGCACCGAGGTCCGCGTGCTGGACGACGACCTGCGCCCCGCCGCGGAGGGCGAGCTGTACGTGACCGGCGTCGGCCTGGCCCGGGGCTACCTCCGCCGGCCGGGGCTGACCGCGCAGCGGTTCCTGCCCGACCCGTTCGGCGAGCCCGGCGCCCGCATGTACCGCACCGGCGACGTGGTCCGCACCCGCGCCGACAGCCAGTTGGAGTTCGTCGGCCGGGCCGACCACCAGGTGAAGATCCGGGGCTTCCGGGTCGAGCCGGGCGAGATCGAGGCGCTGCTGCGGCAGCGGCCCGGCGTGGAGCACGCCGTCGTCGTCGCGCGCGGCGAGCCGAAGCGGTTGGTGGCGTACGTGATCGGCGAGACGGCGGGTCTGCGGGAACACCTCGTCGACAGACTGCCGGACTACCTCGTGCCCTCGGCGTTCGTCGCGCTGGAAGCGTTCCCGCTGACGCCGAACGGAAAGCTGGACCGGGACGCGCTGCCCGAGCCGGTCGTCGGCGACGTCCCGGAGGACCACGTCGAGCCGCGCACCGCGGCCGAGCGGCGGGTCGCCGCGGTGTGGTCCGACGTGCTCGGCGTGCCCCAGGTCGGCGCGCACGACGACTTCTTCGCCCTCGGCGGCGACTCGATCCTGGCCGTGCGGGCGCTGTCGCGGCTCGGCGGGCTGCCGGTGCGGGCGATGTTCGACCACCGCACGGTCGCCGCGCTCGCCGAGGCCCTGCCCGACCAGGACGGCGCGCCGATCCCCCGCGTGCCCCGGGTCAAGCCGCTGCCCCTGTCCTCGGCGCAGCGCCGCCTGTTCTCGCTGGACGGCACGGCGGAGCAGAACACCGCGGTCGGCATCCGGCTCACGGGTCCGCTGGACGTGCGACGCCTGGCCGAGGCGCTGGACGCGCTGGCTCGCCGGCACGACGCGCTGCGCACGACGTTCGACGTGGTGGGCGACGAGCCGGTGCAGATCGTCGCGGAGCACGGCACGATCCCGCTGCGCGTGCTGCCCGCACCGGACGCGACCGACCCGGGCGCGACCGACCTAAGCGCGTCCGACCCGGGCGCGACCACCCCGAGCCGGACGGAACCGAGACAGCCCCAGCCGACCGGAGCCGCACCGGGCGCGACCACCCCGAGCCCGACCGAACCCAACCCGACCGAACCCAACCCGACCGAACCCGGCCCGACCGAGCTCGGCCTGGACGAGCCCTTCGACCTCCGCCGCGGCCCGCTCACCCGCGCCGTGCTCAGCCCCCTCGGCCCGGACGAGCACCTCCTCACCCTCGTCCAGCACCACATCATCACCGACGGCTGGTCGGTGCAGGTGCTGCTGGCGGAGCTGGCCGAGCTCTACGCCGGCGGGCGCCCGGCCGATCCCCCCGTGCAGTACCCCGACTTCACCGCGTGGGACCGGTCGAGGCCCGAGGGCGACCCGGCCTACTGGCGCGACCGCCTCGCCGGCATCGAGGCGCTGGACCTGCCCACCGACCGACCCCGGCCGCCGCTGCGCACCACGTCCGGCGCGGTGCTGCGGCGGCCGTTGCCCGCCGACCTGGTCCGCCGGCTGGCGGTCGTGGGCCGGGCGCACGATGCCACCTTGTTCATGACGCTCACGGCCGCCGTGCAGGTGCTGCTGTCCGCGCGCAGCCGGCAGCGGGACGTCGCGGTCGGCACGGTCAGCTCCGGCCGCGACCGCGCCGACCTGGAACGCGCGGTCGGGTTCTTCGTCCGCACGCTCGTGCTGCGCTCCTGGGTCGACCCGGACCTGCCGTTCACCGCGTTCCTGGACCAGGTGCGGGACACGGCGCTGGAGGCCTTCGCGCACGACGACGTGCCGTTCGACCGGGTGGTGGAGGAGGTGCGGCCCGACCCCGACCCCAGCCGCACGCCCCTCGTGCAGGCCGTCGTCGCCCTGCACCAGCCGCTGCTGCCCGGCGCCGCGTTCGGCGACCTGACCGCCGCCGAGCACGACCTCCCGCGCCCGGTGGCCCGGTTCGACCTGGTGGTGGAGTTCTGGCCGCGCGGCGAGGACCTCGCGCTGACCGTCGAGTACAACACCGACCTGTTCGACGCCGCCACGATCGAGTCGCTGAGCGACGACCTGGAAGCGTTGCTGCGCCTGGTGGTGGACGACCCGGACCGCCCGCTGCGCGACCTGACCGCACTGGACTTCGCGCCGGACGAGGCCGTCCGGATCCGGGGCTTCCGGGTCGACCTCGGCGAGGTCGAGCAGGCGATCCGGCGGCACCACGAGGTGGCCGACGCGGCCGTGGTCGTGGCCGACAAGCGACTCGTCGCCTACGTGACGCCGCCGGTGAACCCCTCGGCACTGCGGGGGTTCCTCGGCCAGGTGCTGCCCGCGCACGCCGTGCCCGCCGCGGTCGTCGGCCTCGACCACCTCGACCGGGACTCGTTGCCCGCGCCGCCGGACGACCGCGCCGAAGTCCGTTACGTCGCACCGCGCACGCCCGTCGAGGCCGTGCTGGCGGACGTGTTCGCCGAGGTGCTCGGCGCGGCCCGGGTCGGCGTGCGGGACAACTTCTTCGCCCTGGGCGGCGACTCGATCCTGGGCATCCAGGTGGTCACCCGCGCCCGCCGCGCCGGGCTGGTGCTGACCTCGCGGGACATCTTCGCGCACCAGACGATCGCCGCGATCGCGCCGCACGTCACCCGGGACCTGCCGCCCACCGCCGACCAGGGCGCGGTGACCGGCGAGGCGCCGCTCACCCCGATCCAGCGCTGGTTCCTCGACGGCCACGCCGTGCGGCCGGAGCACTTCGACCAGTCCGTCGTCGTCGACCTGGACGGCGACCTCGACGTGCCCGCGCTGCGCACCGCCCTCACCGCGCTGGTCGCGCACCACGACGCGCTGCGCACCCGGTTCGAGGGCGACCGCCAGGTGGTCGGGCCCGTCACGGGCGCCGACCCGTTGGCGCTGGAGCACTTCGACCTCACCCGCGGGCCGCTGCTGCGGGCCGAGGTCCTCGACGGCGAGTCGGTCCGGCTGACCGCGCACCACCTCGTCGTCGACGGCGTGTCGTGGCGGGTGCTGGTCGAGGACCTGACCACCGCCTACCGCCAGGCCCGCGCCGGCGAGGCCGTCCGCGTCGGGCGCAAGACGACGTCGTTCCGCGACTGGGCGATCCGGCTCGCCGACCACGCGCGGCACGGCTTCGACGCCGAGCTCGCCCACTGGGCGGCGGTGGCCGCCACGCCGACCGACATCCCGGTGGACCGGACCGGCCCGAACACGGTGGGCTCGCAGCGCGAGGTCACCGTGCGGCTCACCGAGCCGGAGACCGACGCGCTGCTGCGCGACGTGCCCGGCGTCTACCGCACGCAGGTCAACGACGTGCTGCTGACCGCGCTCGGCCGGGTGCTGGCCGACTGGACCGGCCGGTCGCGCGTGCTGGTCGACCTGGAGGGCCACGGCCGCGAGGAGCTGTTCGCCGACGTCGACCTGTCCCGCACGGTCGGCTGGTTCACCACCGTCTTCCCCGTCGCGCTCGACCTGCCCGACGGCGAGCGGACGCCCGGCTACTGGGGCGCCGCGCTCAAGTCGGTGAAGGAGCAGCTGCGGGCCGTGCCCGGACGCGGCCTCGGCTACGGCGCGCTGCGCCACCTGGCCCGCACCGCGCCCGCCTGCGACCCCCGGGTCTCGTTCAACTACCTGGGCCGGTTCGACGCCGACCAGCGCGACCTGGAGCTGTCCGCCGACCCGCGCGCGCCGCGCCCCCACCTGCTCGACGTGGTCGGCCAGGTGCGCGGCGACCGGCTGGAGTTCACCTTCCACTACAGCGAGCACGCCCACGACCGGGACACCGTCGCCCACCTCGCGGACGGGTTCGCCGCCGCGCTGCGCGGCATCGTGGCGCACTGCGCCGAGCCCGGCGCGGGTGGCCGCACGCCGTCGGACTTCCCGCTGGCGCGCCTGACCCAGGCCGAGGTGGACCTGATCACCGGCGAGGACGCCTACCCGCTCACCCCGATGCAGGCGGGCATGGTGTTCCACGGCCTCGGCGACAAGGGCGTCTACTTCCAGCAGACCACGTTCGTCGTGGACGGCGTGACCGACCCGGCCGCGTTCGCCGCCGCCTGGCAGCGGGTGGTCGACCGGACGCCCGTGCTGCGCAGCAGCGTGCTGTGGGAGGGCGTGCGGCAGCCGTTGCAGGTGGTGCACGAGCACGTCCGGGTGCCGGTCACGGTCCTGGACTGGAGCAGGCTGGACGAGGACGCCCGTGCCCAGCGGCTGCGCGACCTGCTGGCCGAGGACCGGGCCGAGGGCATCGACCTGACCACGCCGCCGTTGATGCGGGTCGCGATCGCCCGCCTGTCCCCGACCAGCGTCCAGGTGCTGTGGACGTTCCACCACGTGCTGCTCGACGGCTGGAGCGTCTTCCACGTGCTGTCCGACGTGCTGGGCGAGCCGGCCGAGCGGCGGCCGTTCCGCGACTACGTGGCCTGGACCGCCGCGCAGGACGAGGACGCCGCGCGGGAGCACTGGCGGCGGGTGCTGGCCGGGTTCGACTCGCCCACACCGCTGCCCGCCGACCGCCCGGCCGAGCACGGCACGTCGTCGCAACGGTTCCGGGTCGAGCTGAGCGACGGCGAGTCCGCGTCGCTGTACGAGTTCGCCCGCCGGCACCGCGTCACGCCGAGCGCGATCGTGCAGGGCGCGTGGGCGCTGCTGCTGGCCCGCTCCTCCGGCCGGCGTGACGTGTGCTTCGGCGCGACCGTGTCCGGCCGGCCCGCGGAACTGCCCGGCGTGGACGAGATCACCGGCATCTTCATCAACACCCTGCCGGTGCGGGTCCGGGTCGACGGCGGGACGCCCGTGGCCCACTGGTTGCGCGCGTTGCAGGACGCCCAGGTCGAGGCGCGGCGGTTCGAGCACGTGCCGCTGGCCGACATCCAGGCGTGGAGCGAGGTCGAGCGCGGCACGAGCCTGTTCGACAGCGCGGTCGTGTTCGAGAACTACCCGGTGGACCTGGCCGAGGGCATGGGTTTGCGTGACCTGGCCGCGGTCGAGACCACGAGCTTCCCGCTCAGCGCCACCGTCTACCCGGCCGACCGGCTCGGCGTGCTGCTGGGCTACGAGCCCGCGATGTTCGACCGCGCCACCGTGCGCCGGCTCGGCGACCGGCTGCGCAGGCTGCTGGTCGGCCTGGTCGCGGACCCGGACCGGCCGATCGCCGACGTGCCGTGGCTGGCCGAGGACGAGGTCCGCCAGGTGGTCGTGGACTGGAACGGCACGGCGGTCGGCGAGCCGATCACCACCACGATCCCCGAGCTGTTCGCCGCCCAGGCCGCCCGCACCCCGGACGCCGTCGCGGTGACGTGCGAGGGCCGGCGCCTCACGTACCGCGAGCTGGACGAGCGCGCGAACCGGTTGGCGCACCACCTCGTCGCGGCCGGCGCCGGCCCGGAAACGCTGGTGGCGCTGCGCTTCCCGCGCTCGCTCGACCTCGTGGTCGCGGTGCTCGGCGTGCTGAAGTCCGGCGCGGCCTACCTGCCGCTGGACGCCTCGTCACCGGCCGAGCGCGTCTCGCACATCCTCGAAGACGCCCGGCCAGTGCACACGTTGGACCGGTTGCCGGACCTCTCCGGGCTGCCGACCGACGCGCCCGACGTCCCGCTGCGACCCGACAACGCCGCGTACGTGATCTACACGTCCGGCTCGACCGGCCGCCCCAAGGGCGTCGTGATCCCCCACTCGAACGTGGTCCGGCTGTTCTCCCAGACCGACCACTGGTTCGGCTTCGGACCCGACGACGTCTGGACCCTCTTCCACAGCTACGCCTTCGACTTCTCCGTCTGGGAACTGTGGGGGCCGCTCCTGCACGGAGGCCGACTCGTGGTCGTCCCCTACGAGGTCACCCGATCCCCCCGCGACTTCGCCCGACTGATCGACGACGAGGGCGTGACCGTGCTCAACCAGACGCCGTCGGCGTTCTACGAACTGCTGGAGCACGCGCCCGACCTCGACGTCCGGTACGTGATCTTCGGCGGTGAAGCCCTCGACGTGCGCAAGGTCTCCCGTTGGCGCGGCTCGGGCGCGTTGGTCAACATGTACGGGATCACCGAGACCACCGTGCACGTCACCTGGACGCACGCGGACGGCTCCATCGGCGTGCCCATCCCCGACCTGCGCGTCTACGTGCTCGACGACGACCTCAACCCGGTGCCGCCGCACGTGCCGGGCGAGATGTACGTGGCCGGACCCGGCCTCGCCCGCGGCTACCTCGACCGGCCCGGCCTGACCGCGTCCCGGTTCGTCGCGGATCCGTTCGGCGCACCCGGTTCCCGCATGTACCGCAGCGGGGACCTGGCCCGATGGGAGGACGGCGCGCTGCACTACCTGGGCCGTGCGGACCAGCAGGTGAAGATCCGCGGGTTCCGGATCGAACTCGGCGAGGTGGAATCGGCGATCGCCGCGCATCCTGCCGTCGCCCAGGTCGTTGTAGTGGCGAACGAACAACGCTTGGTGGCGTACTTCGTGCCGGACAAGCCGACTACGGCGTCGGAGCTGCGCGACCACACGGCCGAGGTCCTGCCCGACCACATGGTGCCCGCCGCGTTCGTCGCACTGGAAAGCCTGCCGTTGACGGTGAACGGCAAGCTCGACCGCGTCGCGCTCCCCGCGCCCGAGCGCGACGCGGTCACGTCCTCCGCCTACGTGGCACCCCGCACCGAGACCGAGGACGCGATCGCCGCCATCTGGGCGGACGTGCTCGGCGTCGGCCGCGTCGGGGTCGAGGACAGCTTCTTCACCCTGGGCGGCGACTCGATCCGCAGCCTGCACATCACGTCCCGGACCAAGGCGGCGTTCGGCGTCGACCTGTCCCCACGCGACGTCCTCACCGCGCGCACCGTGTCCGCCCTGGCCGACCTGGTCGAGGAGCTGGTGCTCGCGGACCTCGAAGCCCTCGCTGCCGACACGGAGGCGTGACCCGTCATGACCACGTCCAAGAACGACCGCATCTCCGCGTTGCCGGAGCACCTCCGCGAGAAGCTCCGCGCTCGGCTCGCCGGCCGGGCCGCGCCGGTGGTCGACGTGATCCCACCCGCGCCGCGGGACCGGCCGCTGCCGCTGTCGGCGGGCCAGCAGCGGCTGTGGTTCCTGGACCGCTTCCAGCCCGGCGGCACCGAGTACACCAGCGCGACCGCGCTGCGGCTGACCGGTCCGCTGGACCGGGAGAGGCTGGCCGGCGCGGTGCGCGCGCTGGTGCGCAGGCACGAGTCGCTGCGCACCACGTTCGACCAGGTCGACGGGCGCCCCGTGCAGGTGGTGCACGACGACGTCGAGGTCGACCTGGTCGCCGTCGACGACCTGGCCGAGGTGCTGGACGAGCCGTTCGACCTGCGGCGCGGCCCGCTGTTCCGGGCCGCCCTGCTGACCGGGTCGGCCGACTCGCACGTGCTGCTGCTGGCCTCGCACCACATCGTCGTGGACGGCTGGTCGCTCGGCGTGCTGGTCGAGGAGCTGGGCGCGCTGTACCGGGGCGAGGACCTGCCCGAGCCCCGGTTGCAGTACGCCGACTACGCCGTCTGGCAGCGTGGACGGCCGGTGGACACCGGGTTCTGGGTCGACCGGCTGGCCGGTGCCGTGCCGCTGGACCTGCCGACCGACCGGCCGCGGCCGGCGGAGCGCACGTCGGCGGGCGCGACGCACGAGTTCACCGTGCCCGCCCGGCTGGCGGGCGACCTGGCGGAACTGGCCCGGGTGCACGAGACCACGCTGTTCACCGCCGTGATGGCGGCCTGCCAGCTGCTGCTGGCCCGCTACACCGGCCAGGACGACGTCGCGGTCGGCACGGTCACCAGCGGGCGCGACCGGCCGGAGCTGGCGGGCCTGGTGGGCTTCCTGGTCGGCACCGTCGTGCTGCGGTCCACTGTGGACACCTCACGGTCGTTCGTCGAGTTCCTGGCCGAGGCGAACCGGACGGCGCTGGACGCGTTCGCGCACGACGACGTGCCGTTCGACCGGGTGGTGGAGGCGGTGGGCGCGTCGCGCGACCCCAGCCGCACGCCGCTGTTCGACGTGATGGTGGTGCTGCAGAACGTGGGCCGCGGCCTGCCGGACCTACCAGGCCTGCGCGTCGAGGAGCACCCGCTCGGCCGGGCGTGGTCGAACTTCGACCTGACCTTCGAGTTCACCGAGACGCCGGAGGGGCTGCACGGCGCGGTCGAGTACAGCACCGACCTGTTCGACGCCGGGACGGTCGACCGGATGGCCCGGCACCTGCTCGCCCTGCTGGGCGCGATCACCGCCGACCCGTACCGGCCGATGGCCGAGCTGTCGATGCTGCTCGGTGACGAGCCGGACGGCCGCGGGCCGGCGCGGGCGGTGCCGGACACCACGTTCCCGGCGCTGTTCGAGGCACAGGCCCGCCGCACGCCGGAGGCCACCGCGCTGGTGTGCGACGGGGAGTCGCTCACGTTCGCCGAGCTGGACGCCCGCGCCAACCGGCTCGCGCGCCACCTGCTCGCCGACGGCGTCGAGCCCGAGCAGATCGTCGCGCTGGCGCTGCCGCGCGGGCTGGACTGGGTGGTCGCGCTCCTGGGCATCCTCAAGGCGGGCGCGGTGTACCTGCCGGTCGACCCCGGCCTGCCCGAGGCGCGGTACGCGCACCTGCTGGAGGACTCCGGCGCGGTGCGGGTGATCGACGCGCCGGTCGACACCTCCGGCCTGCCGGACACCCCGCCGGACGTGCCGCTGCGGCCCGACAACGCCGCGTACGTCATCTACACCTCGGGCTCGACCGGCCTGCCCAAGGGCGTCGTGGTCGAGCACCGGCACCTGGTGAACCTGCTGCACGACCACCGCGAGACGTTCACCGGCGACCGGATGCGCGTGGCGCTCAGCGCGGTGTTCTCGTTCGACACGTCGTGGGAGGGCGTGCTGCTCATGGCCGACGGCCACGAGCTGCACGTGCTCACCGACGACGTGCGGCTGGACGCCCACGCGTTGATCGGGTACGCCCGCGAGCACCGGATCGACCTGCTGGACCTGCCGCCGTCCTACGTCCGGCAACTCCTGGCCGACGGCCTGCTGAGCGCCGAGGACGGGCCCAAGGTGCTGGTGCTCGGCGGCGAGGCGCTGGGTTCGGCGCTGTGGCGCGACCTGGTGGCCACCGGGCTGCGGGCGCACAACTTCTACGGCCCCACCGAGACCACGGTGGACGCCGTGTCGTGCCGCGTCACGGGCGACCGGCCGGTCATCGGCACGCCGCTGGGCAACGTGACCGCGCACGTGCTGGACGACGACCTGCGGCCCGTGCCGGTGGGCGTGCCGGGCGAGTTGTTCATCGCGGGCGGCCAGGTCGCCCGCGGCTACCTGGACCGGCCGGGGTTGACCGCGCAGCGGTTCCTGGCCGACCCGTTCGGCGGGCCAGGCGGGCGCATGTACCGCACCGGTGACCGGGTGCGGTGGGTTCCCGTCGGCGGAGCCGACGACCAGGCGCGGGGGCACGTCCTGGAGTTCCTGGGCCGGACCGACGACCAGGTCAAGATCCGCGGGTTCCGGGTCGAGCCGGGCGAGGTGGAGGCCGCCATCTCCACCCACCCGGACGTCACCGAGGCCGTCGTCGTCGCCCGCGAGGACGACGGGCACACCCGGCTCGTCGCCTACGTGGTGACCACCGCGCCGGTCGACCTGCGCGCGCACCTGCGGAAGTCGTTGCCGGACTACCAGGTGCCGTCGGCGTTCGTCGAGCTCGACCGGCTGCCGCTGACGCCCAACGGCAAGCTGGACAAGGCCGCGCTGCCCGCGCCGCAGGCGGTCGCCGCCGGCGAGTTCGTCGCGCCGCGCACCCCGGCGGAGGCCGAGCTGGCCCGGATCTGGGCCGAGGTGCTCGGCGCGGAGCGGATCGGCGTCGAGGACAACTTCTTCGCGGTGGGCGGCGACTCGATCCTGTCCATCCAGCTGGTGTCCCGCGCGCGGCAGGCCGGGCTGCACCTGACCTCGCGCGACGTGTTCCGGCACCAGACCGTGGCCGAGTTGGCGCTGGTCGTGTCGCAGGCCGTGCAGACCGCGCCGGAACCGGTGTTCACCGGGCCCGCGCCGCTCACCCCGATCCAGCGGTGGTTCTTCGCCGAGTACGGGCCGCTGGCGCACTTCACCATGTCGCTGCTGGTCGAGCTGGAGCCGGCGGTGGACGCGGAGGCGTTGCGCGCCGCCGTGCGGACCGTCGTCGGGCACCACGACGCGCTGCGGCTGCGGTTCCGCGAGGTCGACGGGCGGTGGGTGCAGGAGGTCGCGGACACCGAGGCCGACGTGTTCCGGGTCGAGGTCGACGCGGACGTGGAGGCCGCGGCACGGGAGGCGCAACGCGGCCTCGACCTGGTCGCGGGACCGTTGCTGCGGGCGGTGTTCTTCCCCGGCGCACGGCCGAAGCTGCTGCTGACCGTGCACCACCTGGCGATGGACGGCGTGTCGTGGCGGATCCTGCTCGCCGACCTGGAGCAGGCCTACCGGGGCGTGCCGCTGGAACCCGTCGGCACGTCGTTCACGCAGTGGGCGCACCGGCTGGCCGAGCACGTGGCGTCCGGCGCGTTGGACGACGCCCGGGAGCACTGGGACTCGCTGCCCGAGCCCGAGGCGCTGCCGGTCGACCGCGACGGCGCGAACACGGCCGGGTCGACCCGCGTGGTGTCGGTGCGGCTGGACCGGGCGACCACGGACGCGGTGCTGACCGCCGTGCCGCCGGTGTACCGGACGCAGGTCAACGACGTGCTGCTCAGCGCGCTCGGCCGGACGTTGGCCGAGTGGACCGGGCGGGACGAGGTGAGCGTCGCGCTGGAGGGCCACGGCCGCGAGGAGCTGCTGCCGGGCGTGGACCTCAACCGCACGATCGGCTGGTTCACCACGCAGTTCCCGGTGGTGCTGGAGCCCGGCGACGACTGGGATCGCACGCTCAAGTCGGTCAAGGAGTCGCTGCGCGCGGCGCCGCACCGGGGGCTGAGCTTCGAGGCGTTGGGCGGCGGGAAGCTGCCGCAGGTCTCGTTCAACTACCACGGCCGGTTCGACGTGGCCGACGGCGGTTTCTACCGGGCCCGGCGCGACGCGGTCGGCGAGGACCTGGCGGCCGACCGACCGCGCACCCACCTGATCGAGGTGACCGGCCTGGTCGAGCGCGGCGAGCTGGAGCTGAGCTGGCAGTACTCCGAGCACGTGCACGACGAGGAGACCGTGCGGCGGCTGGCCGAGCGGACCCTGGAGGCGCTGCGGGAGATCGTGGCGCACTGCGCGCGGCCCGGCGCCGGCGGTCGCACGCCGTCGGACTTCCCGCTGGCCCGGCTCACGCAGGAGCAGGTCGACGCGCTGGCCGGGCCGGACGTGGAGGACATCCTGCCGCTCACGCCGTTGCAGGCGGGCATGGTGTTCCACAGCCTGGTCGAGCCCGGCGCGTACGTCGACCGGATGCGGCTGGTGCTCGACGGCGTGCGCGACCCCGACGCGCTGCGCCAGGCGTGGCAGCGGGTCGTGGACCGCACGCCCGTGCTGCGGTCGAGCGTGGTGTGGGACGGGGTGGCCGAGCCGGTGCAGGTCGTCCACCGGCACGTGGAGCTGCCGGGCGGGCCGGTGGACGCGCCGTTCGACCTGGGCGTCGCGCCGTTGCTGCGGGTCGAGGTCACGCCGTCGGGCGACGACCGGGTCGAGCTGGTCTGGTCGTCGCACCACGTGATCCTGGACGGCTGGAGCACCGGTCAGGTGTTCGGCGAGGTGCTGGAGCAGTACCGGGCGATCGTCACCGGCACGCCCGCCCGGCTGCCCGCGCGGCGGCCGTTCCGGGACTACCTGCGCTGGCTGGCCGAGCAGGACCGCGGCGCGGCCGAGGCGCACTGGCGGTCCGTGCTGTCCGACGTGGACGGACCGACGCCGCTGCCGTTCGACCGCGCGCCCACGCGGGCGCACCGCTCGGAGGCGTCCGCGGCGGTGCGGTTCTCGCTGGACCTGGGCGACGCCGTGCAGCGGGCGGGACTGACCGTGAACACGGTGGTGCAGGGCGCGTGGGCGCTGCTGCTGGCCCGTGCCTCCGGTGAGGCGGACGTGGTGTTCGGCAGCACGGTGTCCGGCCGCCCGGCCGAGCTGGCCGGCGTCGAGTCCATGGTCGGCATGCTGATCAACACCGTGCCGACCAGGGCGGTCGTGGACGGCGCGGCCGAGGTGGGCGCGTGGCTGCGCGAGCTGCAGGCGGCGCAGAGCGAGTCGCGGCGGTTCGAGCACACGTCGTTGGCCGAGATCCAGCAGTGGGCCGGGACGAGGCTGTTCGACTCCGTGGTGGTGTTCGAGAACTACCCGTTCGAACGGGACGGCGACGGGCCGCGCGTGGTCGAGATCGACGCGGTCGACAACACCACGGTGCCGTTGACGGTGAGCGCGTCCCTGACCGACCGGCTCACCCTGGACCTGGCCTACGACCCCGAGCTGTTCGACGCCGCCACCGCCGAACGGCTGGCCGGGTGGCTGCGCGAGCTGGTCCGGGCGATCGCGGCCGACCCGACCACCAGGATCGCCGACCTGCCCTGGCTGACCGACGCCGAACGGCGCCAGGTGCTGGTGGAGTGGAACCGGACCGCGCTGGACACGCCCGCGGCGCTGTACCCGGAGGTGTTCGCCGAGCAGGCCCGCCGGACGCCGGACGCGACGGCGCTGGTCTTCCAGGACCGCACGGGCTCGCGCACGGCGTTCACGTTCGCCGAGCTGGACGCCCGGGTGAACCGGCTGGCGCACCACCTGCTCGCGCGCGGCGCGGGGCCGGAGCGCACGGTCGCGGTCGTGCTGCCGCGCTCGGCCGACCTGGTGGTGGCCGTGCTCGCCGTGCTCAAGGCGGGCGCGGTGTACCTGCCGGTCGACCCGCGGCTGCCCGCCGAGCGGATCGACTTCCTGCTGCGCGACGCGGACCCCGCGTTGGTGCTGGACGCCGTGCCCGACCTGGCCGGGCTGCCGGACGCACCGCCGGCCGTGGCGTTGCGCCCCGAGCAGGCCGCCTACCTGATCTACACGTCCGGGTCGACGGGCACGCCCAAGGGCGTCGTGGTCGAGCACCGGCAACTGGCGAACCTGTACTACGCCAACGAAGCGGCCCTGATGGGCGAGCCGACCCGGTTCGCGGTCACCGCGACGTTCTCGTTCGACACGTCGTGGGAGGGCCTGCTGTTCCTCGCGGCGGGCAACGAGCTGCACGTGATCGACGAGGAGCTGCGGCTCGACCCGCCCGCGCTGGTCCGGTACGTCGCCGAGCACGGCATCGGCACCGTCGACCTCACCCCGTCCTACGCGCGGCAGCTGGTGCAGGCCGGGCTGCTGGAGTCCGGGTTGCGGGTGATCATGCTGGGCGGCGAGGCGGTGGACGCGGCGCTGTGGCGGGAGATCGCCGCCTCGCCGGTGGCGGGCTTCAACCAGTACGGCCCCACCGAGGTCGCGGTCGACTCGGTGGCGACGCCGGTGGTCGGCGACCGCCCGGTCATCGGGCGACCGCTGGCCAACCTGTCGGCGTACGTGCTGGACGCGGACCTGCGGCCGGTGCCGCCGGGCGTGCCCGGCGAGCTGTACCTGGGCGGCCCGCAGGTGGCGCGCGGCTACCTGGACCGACCGGGCCTGACCGCCCAGCGGTTCCTCGCCGACCCGTTCGGCCCGGCCGGCGCGCGCATGTACCGCACCGGTGACCGGGTGCGGTGGTTAGCCATCGGCGGAGCCGACGATGAGACACAGCCGGCACTCCTTGAATACCTGGGCCGGGCCGACGACCAGGTCAAGATCCGCGGCTTCCGGATCGAGCCCGGCGAGGTCGAGGCGGCGCTGCTGGACGTGCCCGGTGTGCGGGAGTCGGCCGTGGTCGTCCGCGACAACCGGCTGATCGGGTACGTGACCGGCGCGCCGGAGACCGACCCGCGCGACGCGCTGGCCCGCGCGCTGCCCGACTACCTGGTGCCGTCGGCCGTCGTCGTGCTGGCGGAGCTGCCGCTGACGCCCAGCGGCAAGGTGGACCGGAAGGCCCTGCCCGAGCCGGACCTGGCCGGCGGGTTCGTCGCGCCGCGCACCGACGCCGAACGCGTCGTGGCCGACGTGATGGCCGACGTGCTCGGGCTGGACCGGGTCGGCGCGCTGGACGACTTCTTCCGCCTCGGCGGCGACTCGATCCTCAGCATCCGCGTGACCTCGCGGTTGCGCGCGGCGTTCGGCGTGCAGCTGTCGCCGCGCGCGGTGTTCGACCACCCCACGGTGTCCGGCCTCGCCTCCGCCATCAGCTCCGGGGCGGGGTCCGGTCAGGGTGCGGTGGACGCCATCCCGGTGATCCCGCGCGATGGCGTCCACCCCCCGCTCGTCCACCCGCAGTCGCCCGCGCAGCGGCGGTTGTGGTTCCTGGACCAGTTCGAGGCGGGCAGCACGGAGTACGTCACGCCCACCGCGCTGCGCCTGCGCGGACCGCTCGACCCGGACGCGCTGCGGCGTGCCCTCGACGGCCTGGTGGCCCGGCACGAGTCGCTGCGCACGACGTTCGACGACGGCGTGCAGCTCGTGCACGAGCCGTTCCAGGTGCCGCTCGCGGTCGAGGACTCCGACTGGGAGGCGGTGCTGCTCGACGAGGTCGGCACGCCGTTCGACCTGCGCGAGGGGCCGCTGTTCCGGACCCGGCTCGTGCGGGTGGCGCCCGAGGACCACGTACTCGTGCTGACGCTGCACCACATCGTCACCGACGGCTGGTCCACCGGGGTGCTGGCCCGCGACCTCGGCGCGCTCTACGCGGGCGAGGAGCTGCCGCCGCTCGCCGTGCAGTACGTGGACTACACGGCCTGGCTGCCCGAGCCCGCGGTCGACCACTGGGCCGGGCGCCTGGCCGGCGTCCAGCCGCTGGAGCTGCCGACCGACCGGCCGCGGGCGGCGGTGCGCGGCACCACCGGCGCGATGCACGGGTTCACCGTGCCCACGCCGGTCGCGAAGGCCGTGAAGGCGTTGGCGGCCGAGCACGGCGACACCCTGTTCACCGCGCTGCTGGCGGCCACGAAGGTGCTGCTGGCCCGCTACACCGGGCAGGACGACATCGCGGTCGGCACGGCGGTCTCCGGTCGCGGTCGGGCCGAGCTGGACGACGTGGTCGGCCTGTTCGTCAACACCGTCGTGCTGCGGTCCACCGTGGACCCGCGGCGGTCGTTCACGGAGGTCCTGGCCGACGTGCGGGCCACCGTGCGGGACGGTTTCGCGCACCAGGACGTGCCGTTCGAGCGGGTGGTGGACGCCGTCCGCCCGGACCGCGACCCCAGCCGCAACGCCCTGTTCGACGTCATGGTGCTGATGCAGAACTTCGGCGCCGACGCGCCCGAGCTGCCCGGCCTGCGGGTGGAGGACCTCCAGCTGCCGCTGGTGACCTCGACGTGCGACCTCACCGTCGAGTTCGGCGAGGTCGACGGCGAGCTGCGCGGCGCGGTCGAGTACAGCACCGACCTGTTCGACGCGGAGACGGTCGACCGGATGACGCGGCACCTGCTGGTGCTGCTGGAGGGCGTCACGGCCGCGCCGGACCGCCCGGTGGGCGAGCTGCCGCTGCTGCTCGGCGACGAGCCCGACGGGCACGGCGCGCGGCTCGACGTCCCCGACACCACGTTCGCCGCCGTGTTCGAGGAGCAGGCGCGGCGCACGCCCGACGCCGGCGCGCTGGTGTGCGGCGACACCCGCCTCACCTTCGCCGAGGTCGACGCGCGGGCCAACCGGCTCGCGCACCACCTGCTGGCCGCGGGCGCGGGTCCGGAGCGGGTGGTCGCGGTGTCGCTGCCGCGGTCGGCCGACTCGGTGGTGGCGATCCTGGCCGTGCACAAGGCGGGCGCGGTGTACCTGCCGGTGGACCGGGACCTGCCGCGCGACCGGGTCGACTTCCTGCTGCGCGACGCGCGCCCGGCGCTCGTGCTGGACGAGGCGCCCGACCTCGCCGGCTACCCCGCCACGCGCCCGGACGTGGTCGTGCGGCCGGACCAAGCCGCCTACGTGATCTACACGTCCGGCTCGACCGGCGTGCCCAAGGGCGTCGTGGTCGAGCACCGGCAGCTGACCAACCTGGTGCACGACCACCACCGGGTGCTCGCCGCCGAACCCACGCGGGTCGCGGTGACCGCCGTGTTCTCCTTCGACACGTCGTGGGAAGGGCCGCTGCTCATGGCGGCGGGCCACGAGCTGCACGTGATCACCGACGACGTCCGGCTCGAACCGGCCGCCCTGGTGGAGTACGTCCGCGAGCACCGCGTGGACTTCCTCGACCTGACCCCGTCGTACGTGCAGCAGCTCATCCCGGCCGGGTTGCTCGACGGCGACCACGTGCCGGCGACCGTGATGCTCGGCGGCGAGGCGCTGCCGCACGCGCTGTGGCGGACGCTGGCCACGTCGCGCACCACCGCGCACAACTACTACGGCCCCACCGAGGTGGCGGTCGACTCGGTGGCCACCGTCGTCACCGGGGACCGCGCGCTGATCGGCCGCCCGCTGCTCAACCTGGTCGCCCACGTGCTGGACGAGGACCTGCGCCCGGTGCCGGTCGGCGTGCCCGGTGAGCTCTACCTCGGCGGTGCGCAGGTGGCCCGCGGCTACCACGACCGGCCGGGCCTGACCGCCCAGCGGTTCCTGGCCGACCCGTTCGGCGGGCCCGGCGCGCGGATGTACCGCACCGGGGACAAGGTGCGGTGGGTCCCCACCGGGGACGGGGCGGAAGCCGCCCTCGAATACCTGGGCCGCACCGACGACCAGGTGAAGATCCGCGGCTTCCGGGTCGAGCCGGGCGAGGTCGAGGCGGCGCTGCTGCACCACCCGGACGTGGCGCAGGCCGCGGTGGTGGCGCGCGAGCACAACGGCCACCAGCGGCTCGTCGCCTACACCGCGGGCACGGCCACCGACCTGGCCGGCTGGCTCAAGCAGCGGCTGCCGGACTACCTGGTCCCGTCGGCGTTCGTGGCGCTGGACGCGCTGCCGATGACGCCCGCGGGCAAGGTGGACCGGCGGGCGCTGCCCGCGCCGACGTTCACCGAGACCGGGTACGTGGCCCCCGCACCGGGTGTCGCGGCCACGCTCGCCGAGATCTGGGCCGACGTGCTCGGCGTCGACCGGGTCGGCGCGCGGGACAACTTCTTCGCCCTGGGCGGCGACTCGATCCTGAGCATGCAGGTCGTGTCCCGGGCCCGGCAGGCCGGGCTGAAGCTGACGTCCAAGGACGTCTTCCTCCGGCAGACCGTCGCGGACCTCGCGCTCGCCGTCACCGACGACACGGGGCCGACGCACGAGACCGTCACCGGGCCCGTGCCGCTCACCCCGGTCCAGCGCTGGTTCTTCGCCGAGCAGGGGCCGTTGGCGCACTTCACCATGTCGGTCGTGGTGGAGCTCGGCGACGTCGAGCCGGCCGCGGTGCGGGCCGCCGTGCGGGCCGTCGTCGCCCACCACGACGCGCTGCGGCTGCGGTTCACGCAGGTCGACGGCGAGTGGCGGCAGGAGGTGGCGGACGTGGAGCCCGCCGAGGTGTTCCGCCTCGCCTCGGGCGACCTCGCCGCCGAGGCCCACCTCGCCCGCACCGGCCTCGACCTGCGGCACGGCCCGCTGCTGCGCGCGGTGCTGTTCGACGACGGCAGGCTGTTCGTCACCGCGCACCACCTGGTGGTCGACGCGGTGTCGTGGCGGATCCTGCTGGAGGACCTGGGCACCGCGCTGAACGGCGGCGACCTGGGACCGAAGAGCACGGCGTTCACCGAGTGGGCGCACCGGCTGGACCGGCACGTGCGCGAGGGCCGGTTCGACGCCGCCCTGCCGCACTGGGCCGACGTGCCGGTGGAGGAGCCCGTGCCGACCTCGGCGGGCACCGCGCGCAGCGTGTCGGTGCGGCTGGGCAAGGCCGAGACGGACGCGCTGCTGCACACCGTGCCCGACGCCTACCGCACGCAGGTCAACGACGTGCTGCTCACCGCGCTGGCCTCGGCGTTCGCCGGGCGGGCGCTGGTGACGCTGGAGGGCCACGGCCGGGAGGAGCTGTTCGACGGCGTCGACCTGTCCCGCACGGTCGGCTGGTTCACCGCCGAGTTCCCGGTGGCGCTGGAACTGCCGGACGGGGACTGGGGCGCGGCCCTCAAGTCGGTGAAGGAGCAGCTGCGCGCCGTGCCCGACAAGGGGTTGAGCTACGAGGCCCTGAAGTACTGGGACCGGGGCGTGACCGGCCCGCTGCCGCGCGTGTGCTTCAACTACCTGGGCCAGTACGACGCCGAGCTCGACGACCTCGACCACGGCCGCGAGGTGCCGGACGACGCCGTGCGCCCGCACCTGCTCGACATCAGCGCCGCGGTGTCGTCCGGGGAGCTGGTGCTGGACTGGGAGTACTCCACCGAGGCGCACGACGAGGCCGCGGTGCGGGCGCTGGCCGACCGGATGGTCGACGCGCTGCGCGGGATCGTCGCGCACTGCGCCGGGCCGGACGCGTGGGGCCGCACGCCGTCGGACTTCCCGCTCGCGAAGCTCACCGCCGAGCAGGTGGACCGGATCGTCGACCGGGACGTGGAGGACGTCTACCCGCTGACCCCGTTGCAGGCGGGCATGCTGTTCCACGGCTTGGTGGACGACGGCACGGCGTACGTGAACCAGCTGCGCGTGCGACTGTCCGGAGTGGACGATCCGCGGCGGTTCGCCGAGGCGTGGCAACGCGTGGTCGACCGCACGCCCGTCCTGCGCACCGAGGTGGTGTGGGAAGGGCTGGACGAGCCGGTGCAGGTGGTGCGGCGCGGCGTGACCGTGCCGGTGACCTACGCCGACGTGACCGACGAGGTGGTCGCGGCCGACGCGGCGGCGGGCATCGACCTGACCGCGGCGCCGTTGATGCGGCTGGTGGTCGGGCGGTCGTCGGACACCGCGATCGACCTGTTGTGGACCTCGCACCACCTGCTGCTCGACGGCTGGAGCACCGCGCAGGTGTTCGGCGAGGTGCTCACCGAGTACGCGGGCGGCACGGCCCCGGCGCGGCGGCCGTTCCGCGACTACCTGGCGTGGCTCGCCGAGGTCGACCAGTCGGCCGTCGAGTCGTACTGGCGCGGCGTGCTGGCCGGCTTCGAGGAGCCCACCGCCCTGCCGTTCGACCGGCGGCCGACCGAGGCGCACCGCGCCGAGTCGTCCGCGCAGGTCGTGCTGGACCTGCCCGCCGACCGGCTGGACGCGGTCGCCCGCACGCACGGCCTCACGGTGAACACGCTGGTCCAGGGCGCGTGGGCGGTGCTGCTGGCCCGCACCTCGGGCCGGCGGGACGTGGTGTTCGGCAGCACGGTGTCCGGCCGTCCCGCGGAGCTGCCCGGCGTCGAGTCGATCGTCGGCATGTTCATCAACACCGTGCCGACCAGGGTGTCGGTGGAGCCCGACGCCGACGTGGTGACCTGGCTGCGGCGGTTGCAGGACTCGCAGGCCGAGTCCCGCCGGCACGAGCACGTGTCGCTCGCGCAGGTGCAGGGGTGGGCGGGCACGCGCCTGTTCGACAGCCTGCTCGCGTTCGAGAACTACCCGGTCGAGAAGGACTCGCCGGACGGCGCGCCGGGCATCGGCGAGGTGGACAGCCTGGACACCACGTCGTTCCCGCTGACCGTGCGGGCGTACGTGGACGACTCCCTGCACGTGGAGCTGACCTACGACCCCCGGCTGTTCGACGCCGGCACGATCACCGCGCTCGGCGACCGGCTGGCCCGGCTGCTCGACGCGATCGGCGCGGACCCGCGGCGGCGGGTGTTCGAGCTGCCGTGGCTGTCCGACGACGAGCGCGACCAGGTGCTGGTGTCGTGGAACGGCACCTCGTCCGGCGCGGTGGTCGAGGACACCATCCCGTCGCTGTTCGCCGCGCAGGCGGCGCGCACGCCGGACGCGCCGGCGGTGACGTGCGGCGGCGCGAGCCTGACCTACCGGGAGCTGGACGAGCGGTCCAACCGGTTGGCGCACCACCTCGTCGCGGCCGGCGCGGGCCCGGAATCACTGGTGGCGCTGCGCTTCCCGCGCTCGCTCGACCTCGTGGTCGCGGTGCTGGGCGTGCTGAAGTCCGGTGCGGCCTACCTGCCGCTGGACGTGTCGTACCCGGCCGACCGGATCGCGTCCATGATCTCCGACGCCCGGCCGGCGGTGACCCTGGACGGGCTGCCCGACCTGTCCGGGCTGCCGACCGACGCCCCGGACGTCCCGCTGCGACCGGACAACGCCGCGTACGTGATCTACACGTCCGGCTCGACCGGCAGGCCCAAGGGCGTCGTGATCCCGCACTCGAACGTGGTCAGGTTGTTCTCCGAGACCGACCACTGGTTCGGCTTCGGACCCGACGACGTGTGGACGTTGTTCCACAGCTACGCCTTCGACTTCTCCGTCTGGGAGCTGTGGGGACCGCTCCTGCACGGCGGCCGGCTCGTCGTCGTGCCGTACGAGGTGTCGCGGTCGCCGCGCGACTTCGCCCGGCTGGTGGCCGACGAGGGCGTGACCGTGCTCAACCAGACGCCGTCGGCGTTCTACCAGCTGCTGGAGGAAGCGCCCGACCTCGACGTCCGGTACGTGATCTTCGGCGGTGAGGCGCTGGACCTGCGCAAGGTGTCCGCGTGGCGCGGCTCGGGCGCGTTGGTCAACATGTACGGGATCACCGAGACCACCGTGCACGTCACCTGGACGCACGCGGACGGCTCGATCGGCGTGCCCATCCCCGACCTGCGCGTCTACGTGCTCGACGACGAGTTGCAGCCCGTCGCCCCCGGCGTGGTCGGCGAGATGTTCGTGGCCGGTCCGGGAGTGGCGCGCGGCTACCTCGACCGGCCGGGCCTGACCGCGCAGCGGTTCCCCGCCGACCCGTTCGGCCCTCCTGGCACGCGCATGTACCGCACCGGCGACCTGGCCCGGTGGGTCGACGGCCGGCTGGAGTACTTCGGGCGCGCGGACCAGCAGGTGAAGATCCGCGGGTTCCGCATCGAGCTGGGCGAGATCGAGGCGGTGCTGGCCGCGCACGAGGCCGTGGCGCAGGTCGCGGTGATCGTGCGGGACGACCGGCTGGTCGCCTACTACGTGCCCGCCGGCACGGCCGCGGCCGTTGGGTTGCGCGAGCACGTCGAGCGGTCGTTGCCGGACTACATGGTGCCGACCGCCTACGTGGCGCTGGAGCGGTTGCCGCTCAACGCCAACGGCAAGCTGGACCGGGCCGCGCTGCCCGCGCCGGAGCGGGAGGCGTCGGCGGCGGGCGGGTTCGTCGCGCCGCGCACCGGGGCCGAGCGGCTGGTCGCGGACGTGTGGGCCGACGTGCTCGGCCTGGCCGAGGTGGGCGCGGAGGACAACTTCTTCACCCTCGGCGGCGACTCGATCTCCAGCATCCGGGTGGTGTCGCGGCTGCGGTCGTCCTTCGACGTCTCGCCGCGCGACCTGTTCGACCACCCGACCGTGGCGGCGCTGGCGGCCCGGCTGTCCGGGTCCGCGTCGACCGGCCGCGAGATCACCCGCGTCGACGGTGACGGGCCGCTGTCGTTCGCGCAGCAGCGGTTGTGGTTCCTGGACCAGTTCCAGCCCGGCGGCACCGAGTACGTGACGCCGCTGGCCGTGCGGCTGCGCGGCGCGCTGGACGTGCCGCGGCTGGAGCGGGCGTTGAGGGCGCTGGTCGAGCGGCACGAGTCGCTGCGGACCACGTTCCCGGCGGTGGACGGCCTGCCGGTCGCCGTGGTGCGGCCGGCGGACGTCACGCTGCCGGTGGTGGACGAGATGCCCGCGCCCGAGCCGTTCGACCTGGCCGAGGGGCCGTTGTTCCGGCCGGCGCTGGTGCGCCGCGGACCGGAGGACCACGTGCTGGCGCTGACGATGCACCACATCGTCACCGACGGCTGGTCCGGTGGCGTGCTGATGTCCGACCTGGCCGCGCTGTACGGCGGCGAGGAGCTGCCGCCGCTGCCCGTCCGGTACGCCGATTTCGCCGCCTGGCAACGGGCACGGCCGCTGGACGCGCAGCTGGACTACTGGCGCGACCAGCTGGCCGGCGTGCCCGCCCTGGAGCTGCCGACGGACCGGCCGCGGCCGCCCGTGCAGACGACGGCGGGCGCGCAGACCGGGTTCGCGGTGCCGGCGGAGGTCGCGGACCGGCTGCGGGAGCTGGCGCGGGCCGTGGACGGCACGTTGTTCATGGCGCTGGTGGCCGCCTGTGAGGTGCTGTTCCACCGGTGGTCCGGGCAGGACGACTTCGCGGTCGGCACGGTGGCGTCCGGTCGCGACCTGCCGGAGACGCAGGACCTGGTCGGGTTCTTCGTCAACACGGTGACGCTGCGGGCGCGGGTCGAGCCGACTGCGACGTTCCCGCAGTTCCTGGCCCGCACGCGGGAGACCGTGCTGGACGCGTTCGCGCACCAGGACGTGCCGTTCGAGCGGGTCGTGGACGCGGTGCGGCCCGACCGCGACACCAGCCGCACGCCGCTGTTCCAGGCCGTGGTGGCGTTGCAGAACGCGCCGCAGGCGGCGGGCTTCCCCGGGCTCGACGCGGAGGACGTCGAGCAGCCCACGGTGAGCAGCAGCTTCGACGTGACGGTGGAGTTCACCGAGGCGCCCGACGGCGGGCTGCACGGGTCGGTCGAGTACAACACCGACCTGTTCGACGCGGGCACGGTCGAGCGGCTGGTCGAGCACCTCGGCGTGCTGCTGGCCGGCATCGCGGCCGACCCCGACCGCCCGCTGTGGGCGCTGCCGGTGCTGCCGCCGGCCGAGCGGGAGCTGCTGGCGGCGTGGGGCTCGACCGGGCCCGCCGTCGACGGGCCCGGCTTCGTGGAGCTGGTCGAGGCGCAGGTCGCGCGCACGCCCGACGCGTTGGCGCTGACGGGTGCGGCCGACGTGACCTACGCCGAGCTGAACGCCCGCGCGAACCGGTTGGCGCACCACCTGATCGGGCTCGGCGCGGGCCCGGAGCGGATCGTCGCGCTGCGGCTGCCCCGCTCGGTCGACCTGCTGGTGGCGGAGCTGGCGGTGCTCAAGGCCGGCGCCGCGTTCCTGCCCGTCGACCCGGAGTACCCGGCCGAGCGGATCGCGTTCATGCTCGACGACGCCCGGCCGCTGGTGGTGCTGGACGGTCCGCTCGACGTGTCCGGTCAGCCCGACACCGACCCCGGTGTGGCGGTGCGGCCGGAGCACCCGGCGTACGTGATCTACACGTCCGGGTCGACCGGGCGACCGAAGGGCGTGGTGGTGTCGCACGCCGGCCTGGCCACGTTCGCGGCGGCCGAGATCGAGCACTTCCAGGTCACGCCGGGCGACCGGGTGCTGGAGTTCTCCTCCCCCAGCTTCGACGCGTCGGTGCTGGAGCTGTGCATGGCCCTGCCCGCCGGCGCGGCACTCGTGGTGCCGCCGCCCGGACCGCTGCTGGGCGACCAGCTGGCCGAAGTGATCCAGACGTTCGGCGTGACCCACGCGCTGATCCCGCCGGTCGCGCTGGCCACCGTGCCGGACGTGCCGCTGCCGACGTTCCGCACGCTGGTGGTGGGCGGCGACGCGTGCTCGGCGGACCTGGTGCGCAGGTGGGCCCCCGGCCGCCGGATGATCAACGCCTACGGTCCGACCGAGTCCACCGTGGTCACGTCGTGGAGCGGGCCGCTGGAGCCCGGCGGCGTGCCGCCGATCGGCCGGCCGATCCCCGGCACGCGCGTGCACGTGCTGGACGGCGAGCTGCGGCCGGTTCCGATCGGGGTGGCCGGCGAGCTGTACGTGTCCGGCGTCGGGTTGGCGCGCGGGTACCTGGACCGGCCGGGGCTGACCGCGTCGCGGTTCCTGGCGAACCCGTACGCCGCCGAGTCCGATTCTCCGGCGGGGTCCCGCATGTACCGCACGGGCGACGTGGTGCGGTGGACCGGGCGCGGCGTGCTGGAGTTCGTGGGCCGGGCCGACGAGCAGGTGAAGATCCGCGGGTTCCGCATCGAGCTCGGCGAGATCGAGACGGCCCTGCTGCGGCACCCGGACGTCCGCGAGGCGGTCGTCGTGGCCAGGGCGGACGCGCGGGGCCACAAGCGGCTCGTCGCGTACGTCGTGGGCGAGGCCGCGCGGTCGTCCCGGGTGGAGGAGGTCCGGGAGTTCCTGGGCGAGTCGCTGCCGGACTACCTCGTGCCGTCGGTGTTCGTGCCGGTGGACGCGCTGCCGATCAGCCCCAACGGCAAGGTGGACCGGGCGAGGCTGCCCGAGCCGGACTTCGGCGCGCTCCTCGGCGCCGGGTACGTCGCGCCGGCCGGGCCGGTGGAGGAGGCGCTGGCCGCCGTCTGGGCAGACGTGCTCGGCGTGCCGAAGGTGGGCGCGCAGGACAACTTCTTCGCGCTGGGCGGCGACTCGATCCTGAGCATGCAGGTGGTGGCGAGGGCGCGGCAGGCCGGCTACCGGTTCGCCACCCGTGACCTGTTCGTGCACCAGACCGTGGCGGCGCTCGCCCCGCACGTCGCGGTGGAGGTCGCGTCGTCGGCCGACCGGGCGCCGGTGGTGGGCGACGTGCCGCTGACGCCGATCCAGCACTGGTTCCTGACGTCCGGGCGGCGCAACCCGCACCACTTCAACCAGTCGCACCTGGTGGAGCTGGACCCGGCGGTGGACGTGGCGGCGTTGCGGCGGGCGTTGGGCGTGCTGATGGCGCACCACGACGCGCTGCGGCTGCGGTTCACCTCGGTCGACGGGGTGTGGCGGCAGCACAACGACGACGTGGGCGACGTGGACGTGCTGACCGTCGTGGACGGGGTGGCGGAGCTGGAGGAGGTCGCGGACGAGGTCCACGCCTCGTTCGACCTGGCCACCGGTCCGTTGTTCCGGGCGGTGCTGTTCCGGGCCGACCAACCGCTGCTGCTGCTGGTGGCCCACCACCTCGTGGTCGACGGGGTGTCGTGGCGGATCCTGCTGGACGACCTGGAGACCGCCTACCGGGGCGAGGACCTCGGCGCCAAGACCACCTCGTACCAGGAGTGGTCGCGGCGGCTGGAGGCCCACGTGCTCGGCGGCGGGCTGGCCGACGAGGTCGAGCACTGGACCCGGTCGTTCCCGCCGTTCCCGGCGCCGTCCGGGCCGCCCGAGGCGGTGACCGTGGAGCTGTCCGAGGAGGACACGGACGCGTTGCTGCGCGGCGCGCCCGCCGCCTACCGCACGCGGATCAACGACGTGCTGCTGGCCGCGTTGGCGTGGGCGTTGTCCCGGTGGACGGGATCGTCGCGGGTCGCGGTGGACCTGGAGGGTCACGGGCGCGAGGACGTGCTGGACGTGGACCTGTCGCGGACCGTCGGTTGGTTCACCGCGGTGTTCCCGGTGTCGCTGGAGGTGCCGGACGGCAGCTGGCGCGACCGGGTCAAGGCGGTGCGGCGGCAGCTGCGGGCCGTGCCGGGCAACGGGTTCGGGTACGGGCCGCTGCGGCAGCACGGCCTGGTGCCCGACGGCGGGCGGCCCGCGGTGTCGTTCAACTACCTGGGCCAGTTCGACGGCGGCTCGGACCGGTCGAGCGGCCTCTACCGGGCCGTGCGGCCCTCCGTCGGCGCGGACCACGACCCGTCCGACACCGCCGACCACGTGCTCGACGTGGTCGGCGAGGCGGGCCGGACGCTGGGCTTCACCTGGTACTACCACCCGTCGGCGCACTCGGGCGCGGAGATCGGCGCGGTGGCCGCCGACTTCGCCGCCGCGTTGCGGGCGATCGCCGCGGACTGCCGGGGTGCGCTGTGACGACGTCCCTGGCGCGCAACCGGAACTACACGCTGCTGTGGGGCGGTCAGGCGCTGGCCGAGGTGGGGTTCAGCGCGTCGATGCTGGCCCTGCCGCTGCTGGTGCTGTTCCTGACCGAGTCGCCGGTGCTGTCCGGTCTCGTGCTGACCGTGGACGCCACCGCGCAGCTGCTGGTCGGGCTGCCGGCCGGCGCGCTGGTCGACCGGTGGGACCGCCGCCGGATCATGCTGTGCTGCGAGGCCGCCCAGGTGGTCGCCCTGGGCGGGCTCGTGGTGGCGATGTGGGTCGACGCGGTCACGATCCCGCACGTCATGGCGGTCGCCGCGGTGCTCGGCGTGTGCCGGGCGTTGTTCGAGCCCGCCGAGGACGCGTGCCTGCCGCGGCTCGTGCCGGAGTCGCAGCTGGCGACGGCCGTGGCGATGAACAGCGCGCGGTCGTCGTTGGGGCAGATGGCGGGGACGGCGCTGGGCGGCGCGCTGTTCGCGGTGACCCGCTGGCTGCCGTTCCTGGTGGACCTGGCCACGCACGTGGTGGCGTTCGTGGCGCTGCTGTTCCTGCGGGTGCCGCCGTCCGCGCCGGTCGGGTCGCACCCGCACCTGCTGCGGTCGATCGGCGAGGGCCTGCGGTGGGTGTGGGGCCGGCGGGAGATCCGGGTGACGGCGCTGTGCGCGGTGGTGCTGAACCTGTTCTTCACCGCGTTCTACGTGGTCGTACTCGTGCTGGTGCGCGACCGGGGCGCGTCGTTCGGCGAGATCGGCGTGATGGCGGCGATGCTCGGCGTCGGCGGCGTGCTCGGCGCCCTGGCCGCGCCGTGGCTGCACCGCGTGCTCGGGCCGCACCGGTCGATCGCGTCGGTGTTCTGGGTGCTGACCCTGCTGGTGCCGTGCGCATTGGCGGTCGAGTCGGCTTACCTGATCGGGGTGCTGTTCGCCCTGATGAGCTTCCTCGCGCCGACCGCCAACACCACGATCAGCACCCACCAACTGCTGCTCACCCCCGACGAGCTGCGCGGACGGCTCAGCGGGGTGATGGGTGTCGTCGTGGGCGGCGCGGGCGCGGCCGGTCCGCTCGTCGGCGGCGTGCTGACCGAGGCGCTGTCGGCCGGCGCCGCCGTAGTGGTGTGCGCGGCGGGCATCTTCGTCATCACGGTTTTCGTCACAGTCAGCCCGACACTGCGCGGGTATGCGAGAACACAGGAGGAGAACGAGGTATGAGGGACGACATCACGTACCAGGTCCTGGTCAACGACGAGGGCCAGTACTCGTTGTGGCCCGCGCACCACGACGTGCCCGCCGGGTGGCGGTTCGAGGGCACCAAGGGCACCAAGGACGAGTGCTCGGCGCACGTCGACAAGGTGTGGACCGACATGCGGCCCGCGTCGTTGCGCGCGGCCATGGACTGAGGTCCGGTCGTCGGCGCCCCGGCCCGCTTCAGAACAGCGGGATCAGGGCGCCGACGACGCCGGCGGCGACCAGGGCGCTCACCACGCCCCGGCGCAGCGCCAGCAGCCACAGCACGGCGAGGCCGAGCAGGACGAACTGCCACGGCTCGTGCAGCGACCAGGCCAGCGGCACGGTGGAGCCCGCGATCGCGCCGATGGCCGCCGCGCCCGCGCCGGTGAGGAACGCCTGGGCCCGGTCGTCGTCCCGCAGCCGTTGCAGCCTCGGACCGCCCGCGATGACCATCACGAACGACGGCGCGAACGCCACGAACGCGGCCAGCAGCCCGCCGCCCAGCCCGGCGGCGGCGTAGCCGACGACCGCGACCGTCTGCACGACCGGTCCCGGGGTGATCTGCCCGAGCGCCACCGCGTTGAGGAACTGCGCGTCGGTCATCCACCCGTACGTGTGCACGGCGTCCTGCCGCATCAACGGGATGATCACGAAACCGCCGCCGTACGACAGCGCGCCGACCTTGGCCGCCACCCACGTCAACGCGCCCAGCCCGCCCCCGGCGGCGGGCAGGGCCAGGACCACGGGCCAGTTCGCGCCCCGGCCCGGCGGCGTCCGCACCGCGATCTCCACCAACCCGGCGGCGACCAGCACGAGCACCAACCACGGCCCGGTCACCGCCGCCGCCACCGCGCCCACCACCAGGTACGCCGCCCAGCGCACCCGTGCCGCCGACGCCGAGCCGACCCGCCGGTAGCTGCCCGGGATCAGGCCCCACGCCGCGTGCAGCGCCACCGCCGGCACCGCCGCCCCCGCGCCCGCCGCCGCCCCCGTGACCCACGCGGGGGCGTTGTCGGCCAGGAACAGCACGGCCAGCGCCAGGATCAACACCAACCCCGGCACGATGAAGCAGACCCCGCCGACCACCGCGCCCGCCGCGCCGCGCAGCCGCCACGCGCAGAGGATCGCGAGCTGCGTGGAAGCGGGCCCGGGCAACAGGTTGGTGACCGCGATGCCGTCCTCGAACTCGCGATCGGACAGCCACCCCCGGCGGGTCACGCACAGGTCCCGCAGCAACGCGATGTGCGCGGGCGGCCCGCCGAACCCGACGCACCCGATCCGCCCCCACTCGCGGGCGATGGTCCCCAACCCGACCCCGGTCACGGGGCGGCCACGCGATCGACCGAGGTACCGCAACTCACCGCAGCCAGCTCCCGGACGTGGAGGTCGTCTCGCATCGGGGCCATCTTCACCGAGCCGCCCGCCACGGGCAAAACCGCCCCCTGTGACGCTTGCCCCGGCCGGCTCCGCTGCCCGACACTGGCCACGGCGCGGGTCGTGGGGAGGCGCGGGGTGAAGTTCGCCGCCTGGGTGGTGTTCGCGTGGGTGAGCCTCGCGACGGCGATCTGGGCCGCGCCCGTCTCGATGACCCACGTCGGCGGCGACGTCCCCGCGCAGGACTCGTTCGACCACCCGTGCGCCTTCGACGAGGCCGGGATGAAGAACTGCTCCGACACGTCGTCCTACCGGTGGCCGTTGTCCGGTGGAGGCGCCGTCACCACGACGTGGGAACCCGGGCGTGAGGACATCACGGCCGTCACCGGCACGCTCGTCCACGAGCACGCCGACTGCCCCGACAGCCGCGTGGAGTGGACCGTCGTCGCCGGCGACCGCACGAGCGGGACGCTGACCGCCGAGAACCCCACCATCGAGCTGGACATCGACGTGTGGCAGCCGCTGCGCGAGCTCACCCTGACCGTCCGCCGGCTGGACTCCGCGCCCTGCGCCGGCGCGCTGCGGTGGAGCGACCCCCGGCTGGAGCCCCCGTACAAGCTCCTCCCCTGACCCGGCCCCCGAACCGCCGCCGCTAACGTCACCGCGGTGAGCGCAGACGACTGGCTGACCGACACCAGGGTTTCCTACGACACGGTGGCCGAGAGCTACCTCGACATCGCGGGCGAGGCGTTGGCGAAGACCCCGCTGCTGCGGGGCGTCCTGGCGATGTTCGCCGAGGCCGCCCGCGAGGTCGGCGGCCCGGTCGCCGACATCGGCTGCGGACCGGGCCTGATCACGTCCCACCTCCACGGCCTCGGCCTGGACGTGTTCGGCGTCGACCTCTCACCCCGGATGGTCGAGCTCGCCGGCCGGCGCCACCCCGACCTGCGCTTCCACGTCGGCTCCATGACCGACCTCGACCTGGCCGACGACTCCGTCGGCGGCGTGCTGGCGTTCTACTCGATCATCCACGTCCCGGACCGCGAGATCCCCGCGGTCCTGACCCACTTCCACCGCGTGCTGCGGCCGGGCGGCGTCGTCATGCTCGGCTTCCACGTAGGCGACCGCGCCCGCCTCAAGACCGAGGGCTACGGCGGCCACCCGATGTCCGTCCACGTCCACCGCCGCCCGGTCGAGCGAGTGGCCGGCTGGCTGCGTGACGCGGGCTTCACCATCGAGGCGCAGGTCCTCATCGGCCCCGACGACGAAGTCCCGGGCGGAATGCTCATCGCCCGGACCGGATCTTGAGGAAGCTCGGGCCGTGCCGGACCTGATCGCGCCGATCACCCGCCTCCACGACGCCTGGTTGGCGGCACGCGACGACTGGGGCCCGGGCGTCCACGAGGACGGCTTCGGCCTGCTCCCGTCCGACGAGGTCGATTCGCCTGAAGGATTCGCCACCTGGGTCGCGCGCATGGCCGACGGGCCCGGCTCGGTGTGCCGGTGGATCGTCGAGGACGGCCACGTGCTCGGCGGCATCGCACTCCGGCTCACCCCTGACGACCACGTGCGGACCTTCGGCCACATCGGCTACGGCATCCGCCCCTCCGCGCGCCGACGGGGCCTGGCCACCTGGGCCCTGGGCCGCATGCTGGACGAGGCCCGCTCCCTCACCCTGCACCGCGTGCTACTGGTCTGCGAAGACACCAACACCGCGTCGGCCAAGACGATCGAGCGCAACGGCGGCATCTACGACGGCACCCACCCCACCGACCTCGGTGCCGTCCGGCGCTACTGGATCAACCTCCACTAACCCCGACCCCCGCCACCACCCACCACCACACCGCACCTCCGCCCCTCCCCACCCCCCCTTCCACCCTCTTCCACCCTCTTCCACCCTCGCCACACCTGTCCGCCGCCGGGCCGCCGTTTTATCCGGCTAACGGAAGACATGCGATTCGGGTTGTCCCAGGTTCCACTCTTCGCCCAACCGAGTGATCCACCACCCGCCCACCGAAACCACCAGACCCCGCCCGCCCACAACGGACCCGCACACCCGCACCGAGACCACCCGACCCCACCCACCCACAACGGGCCCGCAGCATCCCCACCGAGGCCCGATTTGACATGGGTTCGGGTGCCATAGGCTGGTCGAAGCCGGGCAGGCTTGGCGGACGCTCTTCCCGCCAGGCCTGCCCGGCTTTGGCCTGCCTGGGGTGCCCGTAAGGGCCCCATGTCAAATCGAGCCGAACGAGACCACCACCGCCCCGCCCAACCCAACCGCCCAACCCAACCGCCACCCACCCAACCCGACCCCACCGGCCCACCCCCACCGACCCGGCACCCGTCGCCCCCCACCTCACCTCACCTCACGTCACGTCACGTCACCTCACGTCACCGGCACGATCCGCGCCGACACCAACTCCCCGTCCTCGATGTCGAGCAACCCGATCGTCCCGTGCGGCTGACGGCGGCGGTCCGTCGGTGAACCCGGGTTGAACACCCGCAAACCACCCGCACCACCCCCGCCCCCGCCACCGCCCCCGCCACCGGCACCGGCACCGGCACCGGCACCACCCTCACCGGTGACATCCATCGGAATGTGGGAGTGGCCGAACACCACCAGGTCCGCCTCCGGGAACCGGCGGCGCATTCGGGCAACCCGTCCGGTCGCCTGGCCGCTGTCGTGGATCATCGCCACGCGCAGCCCGGCGAGCTCGACCTCCACCGTCTCGGGCGCGCCCCACTCGACCACGTCCGGCCCGTCGTTGTTGCCGCACACCGCTATCACCGGCGCGTACTGCGCCAACTCGTCCAACACCGACGCCACGCAGACGTCACCGGCGTGCAGGATGACATCCGCGTGGCGCAGGTGTTTCGCCACTTCCGGGGGACAGGACTTCCACCGCCGGGGCGCGTGGGTGTCCGACAGCACGACTACCCGCATGGCGCGGAACCTACTACCCGCCGGCTCAGCCCGGCAGCGATCAACCCTGGCCTCACATCAACCCTGGCCCCACATCAACTCCGGCCACACGTCAACTCCGGCCCGCATCAACGCCGGCCCGCATCAACTCCGTCCGGTTCCGGCTCAGGTCAGGGCCGGACCCGCGTCACCGCTCGCGGCCAACTCCTTGAGGAACTCGTGGCACTGCTTGGCGCGCGCCGAGTCCTCCTCCATGACGCGGCGGAAGAAGGTGGCGATCTCCTGCTTGCCCGCGTTCTCCGCGTCCCGGACGTACTGGCCGTAGTCGTGGCCCGCCTTGAGCGCGTGGTACTGCACGGAGATCAGGTCGTAGCTGACGTCGTCGAATCCGGTCTCCCCGGTGGCCATGGCCCCTCCTCTGTCGGTCGGTCGTCCTGTGCCATACCCGCCAACCACGCCGCCAACCGCACCACCGTCGACATCACCTTCGACATCACCGTCAAACGTCACCGTCAACATCACCGGCAGCCCCGCCACCACCCGGACGTGGTCGCGCTGAGTGGCAGGGGTCGGTGGTTGCTTGTAGCGTGCGATCCGGGTTGAGACGACAGCCTTGGACTGGCGCGAGCCGTTTTATCGGCTGGAGGAACCCCATGAGAATCGCGGTCGTCTCGGCGCACGCGAACCCGTTGCCCGTGCTCGGCGATGCCGAGGAGGGCGGTCAGGACGTCCACGTCGCCGATCTCTCGGCGGCACTGGTCGCGGACGGGCACGAGGTCGTCGTGCACACCCGACGTGACTCCCCTCGACCGCCCGACGTGGTGCGCACCCGGCTCGGTTACGACGTGGTGCACGTGACCGCGGGGCCGCCGAGCCCGGTTCACCCGGACGAGTTGTTGCCTCACCTGGACGAGTTCACCCGGTTCCTGCGCTCGCAGTGGCGGGCCGACCCGCCGGACGTCGTGCACGCCCACTACTGGACGTCGGGCGTGGCGTCGGTGCTGGCGGCCAACGGTCTCGACGTGCCGGTGGTGCAGACGTTCCACTCGTTGGGCGTGGTGGCCCAGCAGGCGGGCGACGAGGGCGTGCCGGAGGCGCGGCTGTCCACCGAGCGGCTGATCGGGCGCGAGGCGAGCCGGGTCGTGGCGCTGTGCACGGACGAGAAGGCGCACTTGGTGCACATGGGTGTGCCGCGAGCGCGGCTGGCCGTCGTGCCTCCCGGGGTGGACGTCGAGCGGTTCAAGCCGGACGGGCCGCGGTTGAACCGGCCGTTGCGGCACCGGCTGGTCTCGCCGGTGGTCGGGGCCGAGGACGTGATCACGGCGTTGCGGTCGGTGTGGGAGACGGAGCTGGTGGTCGTGGGCGGTCGGGCGGAGGAGGTGCGCCGGCTGCGGGAGCACTCGCGCGCGTCGGGCGTCGGCGACCGGGTCCGGCTGGTCGGCCGCGTGCCGCAGGTGGCGATGCCCGCGTTGCTGAGGTCCGCCGACGTGGTGGTCTGCGCCGGGTCGGACTGCGCCGCCGTGACACCGCTGGAGGCCATGGCGTGCGGCGTGCCGGTGGTGGCCGCGAACGTCGGCGGGGCGACGGACATCGTCGTGGACGGCGTCACGGGTCTCCTCGTGCCACCGGACGACCCACGGGCGCTGGCCCGCGCGCTGCGGCCCCTGCTCTCCGACGACGCCCGCCGCGACGCCTACGGCATCGCCGCCACAGACCGGGTCGAGGCCAGGTACAGCACGACCAGGATCGCCGCCGAGACTGTCCGCGTGTACCGCCAGGCCACCGGCCGACCGGAGGCGCTGGAGTCTTCCCTCAACGACGGCTGACCGCGCCTCTCACCACCCCGGCCCCACCGTTCCCTCACCGGGACCGAACGCCCGCACCCGCATCCGCGCCCGCAGCTCGGCGCAACCACAGCTCGGCGCAGCCACAGCTCGGCGCAGCCACAGGTCGGCACGGGCACAGCTCGGCGCGGGCGCGGGGAGGTTGCGGTGTGGCCGGCTCACGGCCGGTAGGTGCGCAGGCGGTCGGTCAGGTCGTCCGGCGTGCCGTAAGCGCGCAACCGGATCGGCCTCGGGTCGCCGGGGTGGTCGCCACGCCTCAGCGCCGCCACGTACGCAGCCACCTCCGGCGCGGGCGGCAGGACGTCGCCGCCCCGGTAGGTGATCACCACCGGCTGCTCGGCCGGCCGGGTGCGGACGGCGGCGGCCCAGCCGTACTCCTCGTCCCACAGCAGGGCGAAGTCGCGGCCCGGGAACGACGGCAGATTCCCGTGCACGTCGAGGCAGGCCGTCGCGGGCGGGCCGGGGTTGGCGCGCCAGCACTCGCCCGCCAACCCCAGCTCGACCGCGACGGCCCGCACGTACCGCTGGAGGCCACGCGTCGGCGTGTCCTCGGCCCCGGATTCGGACCCGGACCCGGACCCGGACCCGGACTCGGACTCGGACCAAGGTCCGGGCTCGAACCAAGACCCGGACCCGGACCCGGATTCGGGGGTCACGCTCGCCACGTCCCCCGGGTCACCCGGTCCCGTCGGCCCGAGCCGGACGGGCCGAGCGGCCCAGCGCGAAGCCGAGCGCGATCATGCCGAGGCCCAGCAGCAGGTGCAGCCAGTTGTCGGCGGTGTTGACGGGCACGAAGTTGGCCGAGCTGTCGTGGTCGACGAGGAGCCCGTACAACCACAGCAGCAGGTAGACGACGCCGCCCGCGACGAGGTACAGGAACGCGTTGCGCGCCGTCTTGGCCATCACCAGCCCGAGGACGCCGAACGCCAGGTGCACGATGTTGTGCAGGATCGACACGGCGAACACGCCGAAGAGCTTCGCCTGCGACTCGTGCCCCGCGAACTGGATCGTGTCGTAGTCGGTGGTGATGCCGGGGATGAACCCGGCGATCCCGACCACGAGGAACACCGCGCCCACCACCGCCGCCGCCAGTTGGACCGGTGTGCGTGTCGTCGCTGTGCCGGGTCTGGACATGTCGACTCCCGTTGCCTCGCGGAAACCCACTTCGGTTGCCGTCCGACTACCCGACGTGGGTGCGCGCAAACGACCGGCCCGACCACCGACCGGCCGAACCACCGGGGCGGACGACAGCGAGCACGACAGCGAGCACGACAGCGACCACGACGGCGAGCACGACGGGACCACGGCGGCGGTCAGCGCGGCGGTTCGAACCGGGCCAGCCACGTGGTCAGGATCTGCTCCAACCGCCCGGCGTCCTCGGCGTCGAGGGCGTCGAGCAGCTGCCGCTCGTTGGCCATGTGCTCGGTGAACGCCTGGTCGATCACGCGCCTGCCCGCCTCGGTCAACGCGACCACGCGCCGCCTGGCGTCGCCGTGCCCCGGCCTGCGCGTCACCAGGCCGTCGCGCTCCAGCCGGTCGATGCGCTTGGTGATCGCGCCCGTGGTCACCATCGTGTGCTGGGCCAGCTCCCCCGGCGCGCGCTCGTAGGGCGCGCCGGCCCGGCGCAACGCGGCGAGCACGTCGAACTCCCCCTCGCCGAGCCCGTGCCGCCGGTACACGACGGCCAGCTGCTCGGTCAGCACGGCCGCGAGGCGGTGCAGCCTGCCGATGACGCCCTGGGGCGTGACGTCGAGGTCCGGCCGTTCCCGGGCCCACTCGGCCTGGATGCGGGCCACGCGGTCGAGTTCCATGACACCACAGCATAGCTTCCACGGAAGCTACAATGTCTTCCGTGGAAACTATCCGGTGGGGCCTGGTCACGGCGATCGCGCCGGTCGCGTGGGGCTCGACGTACTACGTCACGCACCACTTCCTGCCCGCCGGCCACCCGCTGTGGGGAGCGGCGCTGCGCGCGCTCCCCGCCGGCGTGCTGCTCCTCCTCCTGTGCCGCGAACGCCCTCGTGGCCGGTGGTGGTGGCGGTCGCTGGTGCTCGGCACGGTGAACATGAGCGCGTTCTTCGCGCTCGTCTACCTCGCCGCACAGCTGCTGCCGACGAGCCTGGCCTCGACGATCACGGCCACGTCACCGGTCGTGATGATCGCCCTGGCGTGGCCGCTGCTCGGTGAACGGCCGCGTGGCCGGGCGGTGCTGGGCGCGCTCACCGGCATCGTCGGCGTGGTGCTCATGCTCGCCTCGGGCGTGGACGCCGTCGACTTCCTCGGGGTCGTGGTGTCGGTCGCCGCGATGGCGCTGTCCGCGTTCGGGCACGTCCTGACGAAGCGCTGGGGCGCGGGCGCGGATGTGCTGTCGATGACGTCCTGGCAGCTCGTCGCGGGCGGCGCGGTGCTCGTCGGGCCCGCGCTCGTGGTCGAGGGCGCTCCCCCGCCGCTCACCGGCGCCACCCTGCTCGGCTTCGCGTACGTGTCCGTCGTCGCCACGGCGGTCGCGTTCGTCGCCTGGTTCACCGGCCTGCGCCACCTGGAGGCGGGCACGGTGGGGTTGATCGGCCTGCTGAACCCGGTCACCGGGGTCGTGCTCGGTCTGCTGGTGGCGGACGAGTCGCTGGGCGCGCACCAGGTGCTGGGGCTCGTGCTCGTGCCGGTCGGCGTGCTGCTCGGACAGCGGACCGGGCCGACGTCGAGCAGGGCGGCGTCGGCTCCATCCCGCGCGGACAGCGCCACTGCGGGTGCTCGACGACGTCGAGGACCTTCCGGTGCGCAAGCCGCTGCCGCCACCGGTTCGAGCACTGGAGGGCGGGAGCGCTCCGACACCACCACCTGAGGCGTTCAGCCCTCTCGGAACCCGGGGCGCGCCACCAGCGACCACAGGTAGCTCAACGGCTCGCCGTCGGCCTCGTCACGCTCGACGAACTCGGTGATCAGCGCGGTCAACCGGGCGTTGAGCTCCGCCTGGGACGCCGCGCCGAGGCGCAGCACGCCCCTCGCGCTGTCCCGGTTGGCGTCCGGCCCGGCCTCCAGCACCTCGGCCCGGTGCGCGGCGAGCATCGCCAGGTCCACCCGCTGGACCAGGCCCTCGCCCTCGACGTCGACCAACCCCAGCCGCCACGTCCGGCCGGTCGCCCGGTACGGCCGTTCCAACGCGCCGCGCGTGCCGCTGCGCACCGGTTCGGCGGCCAGGAAGTCCCGCTTCACCAACGCCCGCACGTGCCGCAGCACGGTCGCCGGCGCGACGCCGAGCCGGTCCGACAGCTCCTTGTTCGTCAACGCCCGGTCCCAGCACAACCGCAGGATGCGCCAGCGCAGCGGGTGCGCGAGCACCTTCAGCTCCTCGACCGTCGCGTCGCGGGCGGGGTGATCAGGCGGGGCCGGCACGCCGCAGAGGCTAACCCACCCGTCCTTGCCGCGCCCGCCAGTGGTTTGGTTCACTGCTATCGATTGCACTTCGTGAAATCACTAGGGGTGTGGCGTGGACGGACTGGCGCGGCGGGTCGGCGAGTGGGTGCGCGAACGGGACGGCGAACTGCTGGCCGAACTGGCCGGGTGGGTCGCCCGACCGAGCATCAGCCGCACGGGCGAAGGCATGGCGGACGCCGCCGCGCACGGCGCGGAACTGCTGCGGCGCAACGGCTTCCAGGCCGAGATCAGGCAGACCGACGGCTGGCCCGCCCTGCTGGGCGCCGCGCCCGGCCCGCCCGGCGCGCCGCACGTGCTGGTCTACGGCCACTACGACGTGCAGCCACCCGGACCGCCGCACGAGTGGGTCACCCCGCCGTTCACGCCCGACTTCCGCGACGGCCGGCTCTACGGCCGGGGCGCCGGCGACAACAAGGGCCAGCACCTGGCCCAACTGCTCGGCCTGCGGGCGTTGCGCGAGCTGACCGGCGGCCTGCCGTGCCGGGTGACCGTGCTGCTCGACGGCGAGGAGGAGATCGGCAGCCCGCACCTGGCGTCGGTGCTGCGCGGGATCGACCGGCCGGACCTGGTGGTGTGGAGCGACGGCCCGGTGCACGAGTCCGGCCGCGCCGCGGTGGTGCTCGGCGTGCGCGGCGTCGTCACGTTCGAGTTGCGGACCACGGGCGCGTCCGGCGTGCTGCACTCCGGCAACTGGGGCGGTGTCGCGCCGAACCCCGCGTGGCGGCTGGTGCACGCCCTGGCGACCATGCGCTCGCCCGACGGCCGGATCCTGGTAGACGGCGTCACCGACGACGTCGTCCCGCTGAGCCCCCGTGAACGCGACGCGCTGGACCGGCTGCCGGTCGACGTGCCCGCCACCCTCGCGGGCATCGGCGTCACCGCGATGGAACCGCCCGCCGACCTCGGCTACAGCCGCCGGCTGGCCTCGCCCACGTTCACGATCAACTCGTTGAGCTGCGAGGACACCCCGGAACACCGCACCGTCATCCCGAACCGGGCGGTGGCGCGGTGCGACATGCGGCTGGTCGGCGGGCAACGGGCGGAAGCGGTGCTCGCCGCCCTCAGAGCCCACCTGGCCGTGCACGCGCCGGACGTGGACCTGGTCGAGGGCGCGGCGATGCAGCCCTCCCGGACGCTGCCGGAGACCCGGTGGACGAACGCGGTCCTGGCCGGCGCGGAGGCCGGGTTGGGCGAACCGCCGCTGCTCGTGCCGGCGCTCGGCGGCAGCCTGCCGATCGCCGCGTTCACCGACGCGTGGGACGTGCCCTGCTACGGCGTGCCGCTGGCCAACGTGGACGAGGCCAACCACGCGCCCAACGAGAACCTGGACCTGGGCTGGTTCCGGCGCGGGATCGTCGCCGCCGCCACCGTGCAGCACGCGATCGCGGAGGCGGGGCGATGACCTGGACCGACTTCGAGTGGCTGACCGGCGCCGAGCCGAGCCCGGACGGCAGGTCCGTGGTGTGCGTCAGCGACGCCTCCGGCCGCCCGCAGCCGTGGGTGTCGCCGCTGGGCGGCACCCCGCGTCACGTGGAGGTGCCCGGGTCGGTCCGCCGGTGCGTCTGGCGGCCGGACGGCGCGCGGCTGCTGGTGCTGACCGACCCGGACGGCGGCGAGGACCACCGGCTGGCCGAGGTCGACCCGGCCACGGGCGAGGTGGTGTGGCTGGTCGCCGAGGAGGGCGTGCGGTGCGAGATCGGCACGCCGTACGGCAGCACCGGCCGGCCCTACAGCCCGGACGGGGCGCTGCTGGCCTACGCGAGCAACGCGCGTGACCGCGAGGTGTTCGACGTGCTGGTGCGCGACCTGCGCACCGGCGACGAGCGGATGGTGCTGCGCGGCGACGACCGCTACCTGCCGATGGGCTTCTCCCCCGACGCACGGCTGCTGCTCGTGCTGCGGCTGCACCAGAACACCGAGCAGGACCTGTTCGCGTGCGACCTCGCCACCGACGAGGTCCGGCTGCTCACCCCGCACGACGGTCCGGCGAAGTACCACCCGGTCGCGTGGCTGCCCGACTCGTCCGGCGTCCACCTGTGCACGACGCAGGGCCGTGACTTCCTCGGCCTCGCCACGCTGTCCCTGGACGGTGGGCTGACCTGGATCGACACGCCGGAGGCCGACGTGGAGGGCGCCGCCCTCTCACCGGACGGCACGCGGCTGGCGTGGGGCGTCAACGAGGACGGCTACACCCGGCTGAGGTGGGCCGACGTCGGAGGAGCACCCGCCGACGTCACCGGGCTGCCACGCGGGGTCTCGGTTGCCGAGTTCGGCTTCGACGGCTTCGCCCCGAGGTTCACCGCGTCGGGTGAGCTGCTGGTGCAGCTCGCCCGGCCGGACGCGGCGACCGACCTGTTCCTGGTGGACCTGGACCGGGACGAGGCGCGGCGGCTCACCGACTGCGGGGCGCGGCTGCCGGGCGCGGTCGTGCCGCCGACCGTCGTGCGCACCACGAGCGCCGACGGCGAGACCGTGCCGTGCCTGCTCTACCGGCCGCCGTCGGCGAGCGCGGAGCACCCGGCGCCGGTGGTCGTGACCGTCCACGGCGGACCGGAGTTCCAGGCGAAGCCGGGGTTCGACCCGCTCGTGCAGGCGCTGCTGGCACGCGGGATCGGCGTGCTCGCGCCCAACATCCGGGGTTCGTCCGGTTACGGGATGCGCTACCAGCGGCTGATCTACCGCGACTGGGGCGGCGGCGACCTGGCCGACCTGGAGGCGGCGGCGCGGCTGCTCCACGACGTGCCGTGGGCCGACACGGCCCGGCTGGGCGTGCACGGCGCGTCCTACGGCGGGTTCGCCGCGCTGTCGTGCCTGACCAGGCTGCCGCACCTGTGGCGGGCCGGTGTGAGCGAGTGCGGCTCGTCGGACCTGCTCAACGACATCCGGTCGTTCCCGCCGACCTGGCGCAAGCGGGCGGTGGACTGGATCGGCGATCCCGACGACCCGGCCGACGTGGCCGTCCTCACCGAGCGCAGCCCGCTCGAGCACGCCGACCGGCTCACCGCGCCCGTGCTGATCATGCACGGCGAGAACGACACCAGGGTCGACCCGGCGGAGTCCGAGCGGATGTACGGCAGGCTGCGCGAGCTGGGCAAACCGGCGCGGCTCGTGCTGCACCCCGGCGTCGGGCACGAGTGGGACCGGGCCGGGCTCGCCGACACCGTCGAGCTGATCGTCTCCTGGTTCGCCGACCACTTCCGCTGACGACCGCACGGGAACCGGGCTCACCTCGACCCGGGCACGCCGACCGCCGCCGCAGGGCTCGCCTCGCTCACCGTCCGGGTGTGAGGTCGTCCGGGCGGGATCAGGACAGGGCCAGCAGCAGGTGCAGGCCGACCAGCAGGCCGCACGTGAGGGTGTGGACGAGCGGGTTCTGGGCCAGCAGCGCGGCGAACTCGCGCAGGAACGCGCTGGGCAGGAAGTACCACGCCGTCGGGGCGCCGATGATCTGCATGCGCAGCCGCAGCCTGCGGGCCAGCACGGCGGCGCGGAAGACGTGGAAGTTGTTGGTCACCGCGACCGCCCGGCCGGTCCAGTCGCGTTCGGCGAGCAGCCGCGCGCTGTACGCCAGGTTCTGCTCGGTCGTCGTCGCGCGGTCCTCCAGCACGATCAGCTCGTCCGGCACGTCGCGGCGCAGCAGGTAGTCGCGCATCGCCGCGGCCTCGGACACCGCCTCGTCCGGCCCCTGCCCGCCCGAGACGACGAGCAGCGGCGTGCGGCCCGCAGCCACCTCGCGGCGGTACAGGTGCAGGCCGCGGTCCAGCCGTGCGGCCAGCAGCGGCGGCACGCGGTCGCCGATCAGGCCCGCCCCGAGCACGATCACCGCGTCGAAGCCCGTGCGGCGGCCGATGCTGCCGTACACGATCGAGTACAGCAGCAGGCTGACGAACAGGAACGCGACGTAGGCCGCGACGATCAGCAGCGACCCGATCAGCGCGTCGACCACCGGCCCGGTGTGCGCGGTGGCGAAGCCGAACGCGAGCACCACCCCGAAGATCGCCAGGCCGGCGAGCAGCGAGAGCAGGTTGGCCAGGCCGAAACCCTCGCGGCGCAGCATGAGCACGCCGTTGGCGATCAACGCGGTCGGCAGCACGAAACCCAACCCCAGCAGCACGGCCACGAACGCGTAGCCGACGACGACGGCGGACCAGCCGCCGTTCGCCGAGGCCCGGAACACCAGCCACAGCAGCAGGAACACCAGCGTCACACCGAGCCACACGGCGTTGCCGAGCCGCCGCCGGTCCCGGATCACGCCGATCACGAAGAACAGGGCGGGCACGAGCGCCGCGATCCCGAAGATCATGCGGGCCAATGTAGACGGCCGGCGGTCACTCGAAGTCGTCCAGCACGCCTGCGGGCGTCCGCGGCCCGAGGCGGCCGGCGGTGGCGTGCAGTCCGGTCAGGGTCGCGGCGGTGGTGAGACCGAGGATCGGGTCCGGCCGGTCGGACAGCAGGATCGCGTACAGCGGGCGGTAGTGGGCGACCTTGCGCGGGGTCCGGCCGTCGCCGCCGTGCTCGGCCAGCAGCTCACCGCCCCGGAACGCGAACGCGGTCATCGCCGTGTGGTCCAGCCACACCTCCACGTCACCGCAGGTCAACGCGGTGGACTTGCTGCTCGCGCCGGTGCGCCAGCTGGTGTGCAACCGGGCCGTGCCCACCGCGCCGCGGGACCGGAACGACGCCACCGCCCAGCAGCTCGTGCGCTCGTCCCGCAGCGACGTCACCGCGCCGACCTGCACGAACCGGGCCAGCACGGTGAGCTGGTTGATGCCGGAGTCGGTCCACGCCGAGAGGTAGGAGGTGAACGCCTGGTCGCCCTTGAGCACGTACGGGTCGTTGAACGCCGAGGTGATGGAGGTGACCGGCCCCCACTCCGGGTGCGCGGCCACCAGGTCCGCCGCCCACTCCACCTCGGGCGAGAACGCGAAGTGGTGCGCGGTGAACAGCCGGTCGTGCGCGCCGTCCACGCCGCTCAGCCGGTCCACCGACGCCAGGTCCGGCGCCAAGGGCTTCTCCACCAGCACCCGTGCGGCGGAGCCGGTCAGCACCGACGTGGCCAGGTCGGCGTGCGAGTCCGCCGGCGTGGCGATCACCACCAGGTGCGGTCGGTGCGCCGCCAACGCGTCGTCGAGGTCGCGGTAGTGCGCGGGGGTCGCGCCCCGGAACACCGGCGGCCCGGCGTGCGGGTCGACGGTGAACACCAGGTCCACCTCGGGCCGTTCCGCGAGCACCTCCAGGTGCGTCCGGGCGATGGTGCCGACCCCCACCAGCCCGACCCGCGTCCGTCCGTCGATGGGTCCCACCCCGGCAGCGTCCACACCCGGCAGTATCCGCCTCGCCGAACCGCCGAGGGCCTTCTTGATCGTGACGACCAGGACACATCGCGTGGCTCGACGGTGCCGTGACGAGGTAGTTTCAGCGTCGTCCGCGCACCAGCCTCGGGGAGCACATGCGATTCCTCTTCCGCCCACCCGCCAGCGAGGCCGGTGGACTGCTCTCGCTGCCCTGGGCCCAGCCCCTGGAGGAGTGGGACGAGAAGCTGCTGCTGACCGTGCCCCAACGCGGTATCTCGCGGCACGTCGTGCGGTTCGTGGCCAGCGAGGGCCGCGTGTACGCGCTCAAGGAGATCGCCGAGTCGCTGGCCCGCCACGAGTACTCGATCCTCGGCGACCTGGAGCGGGAGGGCATGCCCTCGGTGTCGGTGCTCGGGCTGTGCGTCGACCGCCCGGACGACCAGCAGGCCATCCTGGTCACCCGCTACCTCGACCACTCGATGTCCTACCGCTACCTGTTCTCCAGCCCGCGCGTCGAGCACTCGGCGGACCGCCTGGTGGACGTGCTGGTCGGGCTGCTGGTCCGGCTGCACCTGTCCGGCACGTTCTGGGGCGACTGCTCGCTGTCGAACACGTTGTTCCGGCTGGACGCGGGCAACCTGGCTGCCTACCTGGTCGACGCCGAGACCGTCGAGCGACACCCGGAGCTGTCCGCCGGCCAGCGGACCTACGACGTGGACCTGGCCCGTGAGCGCATCGGCGGCGAGCTGATGGACCTCGAGGCCGGCGGCCTGCTGCCGTCGGACATCGACCCGATCGAGGTCGCCGACAGCGTGCCCCGCCGGTACGCCGCGCTGTGGGAGGAGGTGACCCGCGAGGAGTTCTTCCAGCTCGACGAGCAGCGCTACCGGGTCGCCGAACGCCTGCGCCGGCTCAACGACCTCGGCTTCGACGTCGACGAGGTCGAGCTGGTCACCTCGGACAGCGGCGCGCGGCTGCGGGTGGACATCCGGGTCGCCGAGATCGGCCAGAGCCGCCGCGAGCTGTTCAAGCTCACCGGCCTGGAGGTGCAGGAGGGGCAGGCCAGGCGCCTGCTCAACGACCTGCGCTCGTTCCGCGCCTACCTGGAGCAGCGCGACGGCGCGCCCGTGCCCGAGACGACCGCCGGCCACCTGTGGCGCAACGAGGTCTACGACCCGGTGGTCGCCGCCGTGCCGCCCGACCTGCTCGGCGTCCTGGCCCCGGCGGAGCTGTTCCACGAGGTCCTGGTCCACCGCTGGTTCCTGTCCGAGAACGCGGGCCGTGACGTGGGCACCACCGCCGCGCTGCGCTCCTACCTGGCCACCGTGCTGCCGAACCGGGACACCGAGGTCGACGACGAGGACGACGACCTCGACTGATGGTGACGAGCCCGGGGTGACGCCGTCGGCGGTTCGCCCCACCGGCTGACGTCCGGTCCGGATCCACCGGCCCGGACGAGGACGGCGCTACAGTGTCACCTGCTCCTCAGGGCTGGAGCGCCAAGCGTGGACGTCTGCCGATCCCCTTGCCCTGCGCGATCGGCGAGGAGTTCACCTTGCGCACGCGTTCTTCAGCGACCGAACCGGTCATCAAGGCGCAGAACCTGGGGAAGACCTACGAGTTCCACCGGCAACCACAAGGGCTGTCGGGCGCCGTCCGCAGCCTCTTCCGCCGCGAGCTCACGAGCGTGCGGGCCGTCCACGGCGTCGACCTGACCGTCGGACGGGGCGAGATCGTCGGCCTGCTCGGGCGCAACGGGGCGGGCAAGACCACTCTCGTCAAGATGCTGTGCGGGCTCCTGGTGCCGACCGAGGGCGACCTGGAAGTGTGCGGTGAGCGGCCCGCGGACCGGTCGTACTCGTTCCTGTCCCGGATCTCGGTGATCTTCGGCCAGAAGGCGATGCTGTGGTGGGACGTGTCCACCCGCGAGTCGCTCAGGATCCACCGGAGCATGTACGAGATCTCCCGCGACGACTTCGCGGCGACGGTGGTGCAGCTCGGCGACCTGCTGGGCATCACGGACATCCTCGACACACCGGTCCGCCACCTCTCGCTCGGGCAGCGCATGCGCTGCGAGCTCGCCCTGGCCCTGCTCCACCGGCCGACGCTGCTGTTCGCCGACGAGCCGACGATCGGCCTGGACGTCGAGGCCAAGGTGGTCGTGCGGGACCTCTTCCGCGAGATCAACCGGACGTTCGGCACCGCCATCGTGCTGACCAGCCACGACATGAAGGACGTCGAAGCGCTCAGCGATCGCGTCGTCATCATCAAGGACGGTTCGGCGGCGTTCGACGGCGACCTCGCCGAGCTGCGCGCCCACGCCGACCTGCCCGCGGAGGTGGTGCTGACCTACCGCGACATCCCACACCTCCCCGCGGAACTCGCGCACGACTCCACAGAGGACGGCGCACGCAGCGTCCGGTTGCGGCTCGGGGATCGACCGGTGCCGGAACTATGGCGGACCGCGGCGCGGTGAGGCGAGAGTCGACGGCCTCGGCCGTGCGGGCCAGTTCCGCCGCGCTCCGCGTCCCGCTCCGGCACAGCAACCGCGTCGCGGGCCGGCCGAGGTGGAACAGGGCGGCGATGTCGGCGCACACCGCACCGGGCTCGGTGTCGGTGGCCGGCCACCAGGCGTACCCCCGCTCGTACCCGAAGGTCGTCTCGAGCTCCGTGGCGCACGCCACCGTCGGATCGACCGCGCGGAGCGCCGTAACGCACTCGAGCCCTTGGCCCCGGTCGAGCGGAGCGATGATCCGCACCCGACCGCCGGTAACCACCGAAGCGCCGTTGGACGTGAGGACCTTCGCGAAGAGCAACAGGGGTTCCGCGGGGACGTCGGACAGGGCCCGCGAAGGGCGGCCGGTGATCAGCGTGGTCCGGACACCGCTGTCGCGCACGTGGCGCAACATCTCGACGTCCTCGTCGAGGACGACGTTCCCGGTCTTCACCAGCGTCCCGTCCAGGTCTCAGATGAGCGCTCTCACCTCCCGGCCCGTTCGCGCGGGGTGGCCGCACGCGCGGCGGACAGGACCGGAACGCCGCGTACAGCGCGACACCGGCCGCGCCGTTGCGCAGCCCCCGGACGAGCACGTCCCGCGCCTTGCCCAACCCGCGCGCCGGCGACGGCCTCGGCAGCACCCCGAGCCGTTCCCCCATCGCCTGACCCGCTCCGTAGGCCCACACGCTCCGGAGGTCGTCGGCGAGGCCGAGCGGCTTGTGCCCCGTTCGCGAGCAGCGCCGACCTCACCTTCGCCAACGGCCACGCACACCTTGCCGTCCTGTGCGATCCGACGACCGCCCGGATTCCCCCAGGACAGGGGGATCGGGGCGGTCATCGCGATCAGTTCAGTAGATGATGGCCGGCAACCACCGTGGCGAGTTGCGTATGTGGAACCACCTCCATGGCGCGATCCACACTCCGTACACCCGGCCCCAGGCGAAAACCTTCACACCATCCCAATCCTGGCCCCACGTCGTCCTGCCCCCGGGCCACAGCCACTTGGTCGGGCTCTTGGTTCCCCAATCCTTCGCCACCAGGATCGGCAACGGGGTCAGGTTGATGATGCGACCACACATCTTCATCCCCCATCTCCACTCGCAGTTGGGGTTGTAGCCGCTGGTGTCACTGCAGTTGTTCGGGTCGCCCACGCAGTAGTCATAGCTGTTGACGTTGCCGTTGGCGACCGCGTCGACTTGGAGGAAGCGGCCTGTCGCGGGGTTGTACAGGCGCACACCCATCACCATCATGCCGTCCAGGGTTTCGGACGATCTCTGGGCGGCGCCCAACCAGCCGTACCTCGTGGGCGCCTGGCCCTGCCGGGGGACGCCGAACTCGTCCGTGGCCCGGGTCGTGGCAGTCGCGGTCGCCGGATCGTAGACCACCGTGATGTCGCCGTGCAGGTCGGTCAGCTGGAGCTGCACGTCGCCGGACGCCGAGGTCGTTGCCGCCAGGTCGTTGTCCAGGCCCTTGACGTTGCGGGTCAGCGCGTTCGTCGACCGATCCTCCACTATCCAGTCCGGGGTGTCGTGTTCGGTTCCGTAGTGGTTGATCCGGGTCCAGCCGCCTTCCAGAGCGGTGGAGCGGACGCGGGACGTGGCGTCCATCGTCCAGGTTTGCTCCGCACCACCGACGGCTTGGGTGTGGATTCGGTCGTTCACGTAGTAGGTCAGGCGGCCCGCCCCGCCTGTCATCGTCACCGTTCGACCGAAGGCGTCGTAGCCGTGGCCTTCGTCCACCAACCGGTCTTTCGTGTCGTACGCGTGCGCCTCGACCGTGTTTCCCCCCTGGCAGGTCGTGGTCTGCTTCGACGTGCGGTTGGAGTTCCTGTCGTACCCGTACGACCGGGTGACGCACGTGTCGTCCGCGCGGACCAAGCGACCCACGGCGTCGTACTGGAAGTCCTGTGTGGACAGATCAGCCTGCGTCAGCACCTGGTTGTGCACCGAGTTGCTCGACGTGCTGTCGAGCAGGACCACGCTGTTCGCGGCGGTGTAGCTGCGCCGTACCGACACGCCGGTCTCGTCGACGGTATCGCGCATGATCACGCCTGACGGCATCTTCTGCTCGACGATCTCCCCGCCCGGACCGTACGTCGCGGTGAAGGTGCCGGCTATCGAGTCCGTCATCCCCACAGCCAGTCCACGCGGTTCTCTCGTGGTGTCGTACTCGTACGTGACCTCCGACGGCACGGTGTTCGTGACCTTCACCGGGCGGTTCAGCGCGTCGTTGTGGTACGTCGTGCGGCCGCCATCGGCGTCCGTGTACGTCAGAACCCGACCGAGGGCGTCATAACCCACGGCAACCGCGGCACCGTCCGAGCCCACCGTTCGAGCGACCCTTCCGGTCGCCGGGTCGTACTCGGTGGTGACCGCGGGCACGGGTGCCCCCAGGCCACCGGTGACCGTCACCGTCACCTTGCGGCCCGCAGGGTCGTAGGTCGTGCTGGTGACGCGGGAGACGCCGCCTGCCGACTCGATCGTCTGGTCCACCAGGCCGTTCGCCGCGTAGGTCGTGGTCTTGACGACCCCGTCGGACGGGTTCGCGCCGCCACCGGTGATGGGTGCCTTCGGCTCGACCCGGCAGATCATGCCCGCCCACTCCGGACGGCCGCCGCAGTGACCGCCGACGGCCGCGGAGTAGTAGGTGGTGACGGTCGTGGCGGCGTCGTTGCCACTCGACGCGGGCAGGCTCGACTCGATCGGACGGCCCTGCGGGTCGTGGACCGTGGTCGTCGCCAGTGCCAGACCACCCGGGTCCTGCACGGTCCTGGTCTCCAGCCCGTTCGTCCAGTCGTACTCGGTCGTACGCGTTCGTTGGTCGGCGTCGACCGGGTAGCCGGTGATCGCGGCTCCGGTCACCTCCCGGGTCTCCTTGTTCTCGACCTTCGCGCTGCCGTCCGCCGGCCGGCCCTCGTCGTAGAAGACCGCCTTGTGCGTGCGTGCCGGCACGCGGCTGCCCACGGGCAGCACCGGCACACCCCCGGTCGCCGGCACTGCGTTCGCCAACTGGATCACGTGCAGCGGGCCGTACTCGTGCGTCTTGCGCTGCCCGTCGGCCTCGTAGACCGTGGTGGTCGACAGCAACGCCGCTCGCTCCGCGGGGGACTTGTCCGCCATGCCCAGGTGGGTCGACCGAGCACCGTCGCCCAGTGCGAGTTGCCGGTTGGCAGCGGACAAGGTGCGCACCACGTTGCCGTACTCGTCGTGCTCGGTCGTGCTGGTGTGCCCGCCGGGCTGGATCTCGTTGACCTCCCGGGCATCGGGGTTGAGGTAGTGCACGGTGGCGCGCCGGTAGTCGCCGGCGCCGAGGTTGTCACGCCCGGTGTGGCTGCCCGGCACCTGGTCCGCCGGGAAGATCGCCGTCGCGTCGGTGGGCGCGTCGCGCTGCGCCCAGGCGGCGACCGACAACTCCGCCATGTCGTGTGGCGCCTCCTGGCCGCTCACCGGGACGTCGTAGACGAGCGTGGTCAGGGCGTCGCCCTCGACCTCGTTCTTCGTGCCGGGTTCCAGCGCCGGGCGGGACACCGCGAGCAGCATCCCGTCACCGGCCGTGTCGTCGTTTCCGGCGCGGCCGTAGTAGAACGTCCACGGCAGCTCACCCGGCGGCGTCAGGCGACTGATCCGCCCGGAGTCGTACTCGTACTTGGTCTTGAGCGCCGGGCTGAGCCGCGGATCCCACACCTCGCGCAGCCGTCCCAGCGTGTCGTAGGCGTACCGACCGAGACCCGTCTCCCGAACGGTGGCACCGGACTCCCACACCTTGATCAGGCTCACCTGACCGGTGTAGTCACCGAGCACGGTGGCGGTCGCGGTCGTCCGGGGCGCGTACACCAGCTCCACGACCCGGCAGCCGTGCGGCAGCGTCGTCGGGACCTCCACGTCGCACTGCGCCGGGGAACTCACCGCCGTTGTCGGTGGGATGATCTTGCGCAGCCGGGCGCGGGTCTTGTGGTCGGCGCCGACCACCGCGTCGTACACGTAGACCGTCTCGGCGTTGGCGGTCGCGGGGAAGGTGGTGCGGACCGCATAGGTGCTGACCTCGGCGGCGACCTTGGCGAACACGGTGGTGCGCCCCTCGGTGTCCCGCAGGCTGTAGCGGTCGTTCGACGCGTCGTGGGTCAGGCTCAACTCGCCGGCGTCCGGCTGCGGGACCCACGTCCCGTCGACGTCCCGGGTGAATCCCACCGCCGTGTCGTCGGTGCGGACCACCTCGACCGACGTGGCCGACGTGGCGCGGAGTTGGGTGAACTGGCCGACGGCGTCCTGCGAGGTCCCGCCGGAGGTCCAGGCGGGCCCGAACATCGCCACGGTGCCGTCCTGTTCGGCGCCGGCCAGCGGATCGCGTGAGGAGAACGTGCGCGAGATGCCCACGCCGAACGCCGACACGTCGTCGGCGGACAACGCGTAGTCGCCAGTCAGCAGGTTGACGGTGCCAGGCCCGATCTGCTCACTCGCGGCGGCGTCGGCGGCGCGGTCGACGACGAGGTCGACGCCCTGTGATGCTTGCCCGGCGGTGAACTCGGCCCTGATCTGGATGACGCCGTCCGTCGTGAGGGTGCGCGTGACGTCCCAGACGAGGTCGCTCGACACCCCGACCGGCCAGGTGATCTGCGCCCCGTCCGACTTGCGGCGCACGTCGCCCTGTGGGACCGGCTTCCACGTGTCGGCCGCACCGCGCCGGTAGGCGTAGGTGACGGTGGTCAGCTCGGCTCGCGCCAGAGCGGACAGTTGGACCCGCCGCGCTGTGCGCGCGCCCGGCTCCGGGCTCGTCACCGCGCCCGTCCCGGCGTGGAACCGGTACGTCGTCGGCGAGGAGTCGTTGCCGGCTGCGTCACGGGCCCACGCCGTCAGCGTGTGCCTGCCGTCGGACTCCGGTGTGACGGTGATCGTGTGCGGCGTGCCGGAGTACGGCACCTCCTGGCTCGGGCCGTCGTCGAGTCGCCACACCACCCACGAGACGTCGGCGGTCGGCGGGGTGACGGTGAACGACCCGGGCGTGCCGGTGCCGCCGGCCCAGCGGCCTTCCGGGTAGTCCGAGGACGCGACCGCGGGCGCGGCCGGTGCGACGAAGTCGGGGGTGAAGGTGAGCCACGGCGATGCCGCCTCAACGCTGTTCTTCGTCGCCTTGGCCCGGAACCGGTACGCCGTTCCCGCCGTGAGCGGCGTCGGCACCTGCCAGGAGACGGTCGCGTTCGGCGTCGTCGACGTGACGGTGCCCGAGGTGACCGGCGTGCCACCGGCTTCCTGCAGTTCGAAGGTCACCTCGTCGGCGAGGTCGTCGTCGTCCTCGACTCGGGCGTTGAGCGTCGGCCGGTCCGACCGCGTCCACGTCGGGCTGGCCTCCGGAGCCGTCGACGGCGTCACGGCGGGCGCGCTGAGCCGCAGCGGCCACGTGTAGGTGACGTCGAGCCGGGGCCACGCCGACGCGGCGTCCGCCGACTGGAACTTCTTCCAGTCCTTGATGTTCTTCTCGTCGCCCGCCTTGATCAGCGCCGAGTGCAGGTTGTTCGGCGTCGCCAACCAACTCCGCACCAGTTCGGTGGCGTTGAAGTGGATCCACGCCGAACCGCCGCACGAGTTGTGGTGGTGGGACTCGACCTTGACGTCGTAGCGCTGGCCGAGCGTCGGCCGGTTGGCCCACACGGTGGTCGCGTCCGCCGGACCGGAGGTCGACCACAGCTCGACCGGGCGCGGCTCGCACACGTAAGAGTTGTCGTTCCAGACGATGACCCGGGCCTGTTCGACGGTCGCGCCACGCAGCGGGCCGACGTCGAAGTTGAGCAGCGATCGGGCGATCTTCTCGCCGTTGGTGCCCGACTGGAGTTCGATCTGCGTGTGCTTCGGCGTGTTGCCCTGGGTGGTGTCGACGTAGGTGTCGAAGGTGGTGCGGAACACCAGGTACGGGTCGACGGTGACCGGGTAGGCAACGGCCGGATCGGCGAGGAATCCCTGATCCGGGCGCAGGGTCACGGTGACCGCGTCACCGGACTGGTTCACTTCGTGGTCCACGGGCGTCGAGCGCGTAGGCTCACCGAGGCGTTCGTCGCGCTCCGCTCCCCACATCCGCGGCGGCGGCATGGTCGCGATCACGGTGCCGGCGTCGTCCACGAACTCCACCATGCCGCCGGGCGACGTGCGGACGGCCTCGAGCCCTTCCACCGTGATCGGCACCGAGAACGAGACCGGTCCCGTAGGGCGCCGTTTCAGCACGAAGTACTGCTCGAAGCCGGACCGGCGGGACTCCACCACGAGGTCGGTGTCCGGCCGCACGTCCGGGTAAGTGATCTTCACGCCGTCGACCTCGGGTTCGGGCAGTGCCCCCTGCCAACCGATGGTCACGTCGTGGCCGCCGACCTGGGTCGACACCAGCGCTGTCGTCTGCTCGCGAGCGCCCCTCGCACGCGCGAACGTCGCTTCCCACCCCGTCGCCTTCGGCCGGACGCCGTCCCGGTCGACCCGCAGCGCCGGGTCGACCGTGAGCCACTCCCCGTCCTTCTTCGTCCGCACCGGGCCCGCGGCCAACTCGGTGCGGAACGAGCCGTCGGGGTTCGCCCACGTGGTGGACGTTTCCGTGCGCTGTCCCACCACCTCGACCGGCGCGTTGCGCAAGCGCGCGGTGCGCAACGCCGACGTCCCGTCCGGCGCGGGACCTCCGGCGGCCGTCTCCGGCCGTTCCGCGCGCGTCGGGAACACCGACGGGAGGGCCACGACCGATGCCCCGATCAGGGTCACGGTCAGCGCCGCGCTGACCAGTGATCTTCCTTTGAAGAAGGCGCGCAACGGAACCATCCTTCCGGTCGAGCAGAACGCGTACTCGTCGGGCACACGCAGCTTGATCGGCACGTGACGCGGGAACAAGCGCAGGGGCCGCACCAGGGATGGTGGGACGAAATGTAGGCGTTGACCTGCGAGAACGCGCAGCGGCGGGACGCTGCGGCGGTACTGTGGTGATTCCCGTCAGCGGCGGGGATCGGTACTCGCGGCGATGAGAACAGGCTCTTCGGTGACCGTGATCGTGTCTCCCGATCGCACTTTCTCGACCCTCCCGTCGAGGTGGCGCAATTCCTGGCTGCGAGGACCGGCCGTGAGGGTGGCGGTTCCCTCGTCGGTCCAGCGGATCGTGGCGTCGTAGGTCTGGCCGGGCTCGGTCACGGTGAACTCGCACTGCCACACGTTGTCCGGCAGGTTCGCCGGGGCGCCGTGGCCGCACGCACGGCTGTGGGCGTGGTGCAGCCAGCGCTGCAACTGCTCGACGGCCAGCGCCGCGCTCGTCGGCACTCCGCCAACCGGTTGAAGCACGATCGGGATCCTCGTACCGCCCCAGTTGTAGAAGTACATCCGTTCGAGGTTGACCTTGCGCGCGTAGATCCCCACCAGGAAGAACCGCACGGCGTGGTTGCGGGCGGTGGCCTCGTCGAGGGGTTCCTGCAACGCGATCGAGTACGCGGTGCCGGTGCTCCACAACCGCGGGTGGACTCCGGCTCGGTGCATGACCCGATCGATCGACGCGGTCAGGTCCACCATCGTTTCCGGCGGGTCGGACGCCTGTCGCTTGAACAGCTTGATGCCCGCGACGTCACAGTGGTCGTACCCGCCGAGTTCCGCGAAGCGCCGGAGGAAGGCCACGCCCTCGGAAGTCCACAGCTCCCCCATCCCCGGGCACACCACCGTCGCGTCCGGGTCGCTTGACCGGATGATGTCCCCGGCCCGGCGGGACATCTCGATCAGGGTCTCCACGCTGCCCGCGTAGAACTTGCGGTCGTTGGCGAGGACCCACAGCTCGTACGCCTCGATCCGCCCCCGGTAGCGATCGACCAGCGTCCGGACGAACAGGTCCCAGTCCGAGAGGTCGGTCGGAGGTGCGGCGGTGGCGTCCGGGTACGGCGCGACCGGGCCGTCCGGGGCGGCCCACTTCGGGGTGCCCCCGAAGACGAACAGGGGCGGAACACCCGCTCGCTCCGCACCGCTCACCAGTCGGTCCAGCACCGCCCAGTCGAACTCTCCGCGGTGCCGCTGGATCTCGGACCACCGCGTGCCGCCGTCCCAGAACCGGACGGCGCCGACGCGGAACGCGGGCATCGCTCCGGTGGCGCTGTTGATCGTGACGCCGAACAGCGCGCTCGGCACGGGAGCCGGTGGCAGCGTCCAGGCGGGCCCGGTGAGCCGCTGGTCCACCGACCGGTCCGGGGCGGTCGCGGCCAGATGCGTGCCGGTCGTGCTCGACACCAGGATCACGGCCAACACCGCGTTGACGACGGCCAGCGCCGTCAGGCGCCGAGTCCGGACCCTCCGGCCGGGTCGTGGGGCCATCGGCGTGAGCGGCTTCGGCGGTTCGGGCGAGTGAACGGCCTCGGCGGGCGCTTCGTCGTCGGCGACCTCGTTCGCGGAATCCGTGGCGCGCAACCAAAGGCGATGCAGCAGGATCATGTCGTCCCGGCTCGCGCCGCACGCCGACGCGATGCGCTCGACGACGGCGAACTCCTGCGGCGCGTTCGCTCCCGTGCAGTACCGGTGAACGGCGGACTTGCTCAGGTGGACCTTCCGACCGATGCTCTCGTAGCTGCGGCCACTGGCGAGCTTGAGTCGCTCGAGCTCGTCTCCGAGCTCTCGGGATCGCGAGTTCCCGGCCATGATCCCCCGATCACGATCGGCCAGACGCTCCGGCCCCTCGACTCGTGTATCGGCGAACCCGCCATTCCCGTAACAGACCGGATGAGGCCGGTTGCGAAACGTCACGGCAGCATGCCGTGCCACGAAGCCGACGTCGTGCCTGCCGAGAATGCGCCCGACTTCCCGTACCAGGTGAGCAAGGGCGAGCCGGAGGACTTCGCCGTCAACTTCCGACGAAGGCGTGCGACTGCCGCTTCTCCTTGGTGGTGGACTGGGTCGTGGGCGGTGAGACCCGTCAGACCGCGGTGCCCACCAACGACACCCTGCGCATCGTCCCGGTGGTGGAAGCCCTGATCGTCGACCGCCGATGACGCCTCACGGCCACCTGTCGACCACCAGGGCCGGGGCACGGAGGCCATCCCGAGCGTGAATCAAGTAACCGGAACCGGCCGGCAGCGGTACCGCCGCAGGCGTAACAGCCACGCCTCCTCGACGAGCGACCGCCGGCACACCTTCCAGGTCCGCGCGATCCGTCGCCGGTGATCGTGCCCCCGCTGCCTGCGGCAGGCCGAGCGCGGATGCCTCGGTGTTCGTCCGCCGACGGCCGACGATGACCCATCACGCTCGGAGTCGGCGCGGCGGTTCCGCCCGTACGAGTCGGTTGACAGGCACGGCTAATGCCATTAGCTTTTAAGCTATAGTCATTAGCCGTGAGGGGATCGACATGACGCAGTTCCTCGAGCTGGACGGCGGCCTGCTCGCCTACGAGGTGATCGGCGAGGGGCCGCTGATCGTGCTGGCCCACGGCATGGGCGACAACCGGGCCGCCTACCGCGAGATGGCCGTCCGACTGGCCGACGCCGGGTACCGAGTCGCCAGTGTGGACCAGCGCGGCCACGGCGAGTCCAGCACCGGCTGGGCCTCCTACAGCCGCACCGACTCGGCCGCCGACCTGCTCGCCGTGGTCCGACACCTGGGCGGTCCGGCCGTGCTCGTGGGTCACTCGTTCACCGGCGGCTCCGTCACCATCGCGGCCGCGCGGGAGCCCGAGTCGGTCAGCGCCATCGTGCAGATCAGCCCGTTCACCCGGGCGCAGAAGGTCGACTTCGGCGGCCTGCTCTCCAACCCCCGCTACCGCAAGGGGATGGCGCTGCTCATGGGCGCGGGGGTGTTCCGCAGCGTCGCGCTGTGGAAGCGCTACCTCGACCACGCCTACCCCGGCGCCAAACCGGCGGGCTTCGTCGAGCACGTCGCCGCCCTCGACGCGGACCTGCGCAGGCCCGGCCGGATGGCGGTGGTGGGCAGCATGGGCATGTCCGCGCCCACCGACGCGGGCGCCCGGCTCGGCGACATCCGCTGCCCCGCGCTGGTCGTCGAGGGCTCGCTGGACCCCGACTGGACCGATGCCCGCGCCGAAGGCGAGGGCATCGTGGCGGCCATGCCCCCGGGGCTGGGCCGGGTCGAGGTGATCGAGGGGGCGGGCCACTACCCGCACGTGCAGTTCCCGGCCGAGGTCGCCACGGTGGTCCTGGCCTTCCTCGGTGCGGGCGCCCGTGGCTAGGGCGGCGCTGTCCGCGGACGCGGTGGTCGACGTCGCGCTGCGCCTGGTCGACGACGAGAGCCCCGCCGCGCTGACCCTGGCGGCAGTGGCCTCCCGCGCGGGCGTGGCCACGCCGTCGCTTTACAAGCACGTCCGCAACCTGGCCGAGCTGCGCGCGCTCATGTCGGTGCGGATCATCGACGACCTGGCCGAGCGGATCGGAGGGGCGGTCCTCGGCCGATCCGCCGACGAGGCGATCCGCGCGCTCATGACAACCTGGCGCGAGTACGTGGTGGAGCACCCGCACCGCTACTCCGCGCTCGTCCAGACACCCGAGCCGACGGCGGCGCAGGCCGGGGCAAGGCTGGTCGACATCATGCTGGCCGCCCTGCGTGCCTACGACATGCAGGACACCGAAGCCATCCACGCGGTCCGCTGCCTGCGCGCGGCCATGCACGGCTTCGCGGTGCTGCAAGCGCAGAACGCGTTCCAACGACCCGAGAAGCTGGACGACACCTACGACCTGCTGATCCACATGGTGGTCACCGGCCTGCGAACACCCCACCGCCGCACGTGAACCTCACCCACGAGGAACCGGGACCTCACAAGAGGCTCCTCGAACCCGGTTCCGCGAGCAACCAGCTGAGTTGATCTCCAGGTGCGGATGTGGGATTCGGAGGCGTGTATGTCACCCGTCGTCGACAGCGCGGACCGATACCGCCGCCGCAGGAGGTGGCGTGTCGGGGCGCTGATAAAATGACCGCACCCTCGCCCGGAACCCTCGTGGCAGGACGCGGGAAGGGTCTGCTGGACGGAGCCGGTCTGCATCGGCGTCCGATCGCCGAGCCGGCCGCGGTGGTACTCGTCCGCGGGCCGTACTACGGTCACAGGTACATCCAGTCGTTCCGCGCCTGCTCGCATGGCCCTTGTCACACGCTCGTGCTGTCGTTCGGGTGTGCTCGACGATCAGGACGGAGTGGGCGGATGACGGATGCCGGGCGGTTGGCTCGGCGGCTTCAGGTGCTGGAGGCGATCACCGACAGCGGGCTGCGCGAGCTCGACCTGGACAAGCTGCTCGACGTGCTGCTGCAGCAATTGCGGTCGCTGTTCGCGGTCGACACCGCCACGGTGCTCCTGGTGGACTCCGGCGGCGGGCACCTGGTGGCCAGGGCGACCGCCGGCCTGCAGGAAGAAGTCCTCCAAGGCGTGCGGATACCGGTGGGCTCGGGCTTCGCCGGCACGGTCGCCGGCCGTCGGGAGCCGGTGCAGATCGACCACGTCGATCCCACCACCGTCCTCAACCCCCTGCTGTGGGAGCGCGGTCTGCAGGTCATGCTCGGCGTGCCGATGGTGGCCGAAGGCAGGCTGATCGGTGTGTTGCACATCGGCAGCACGGCTGCCCGCCGGTTCACCGACGAAGACGTCGGCCTGCTCCAACTCGCGGCCGATCGGCTGGCGACGGCGGCGCACCTGCACCGCTCGCGGTCCGAACTGGCGGCGGCGGCCTTGCTCCAGGAGAGCCTCCTGCCCGGCCGGCTGCCGACCACTCCCGACTGGGAGTTCGCCGCGCGCTACGTGCCGGGCGCGGAGAACGGTGTGGGCGGCGACTGGTACGACGTGTTCACGCTGCCCGGCGACCGCATCGGCGTGGTCATCGGTGACGTGGTCGGCAGCGGGCTACCGGCCGCCATCGTCATGGGACGACTGCGCAGCGCCCTGCGCGCCTACGCCCTGGAGTTCCCCGACCCGGCGGAGGTGCTCGGCAAGCTCGACCGCAAGGCCAGCCACTTCGAGGCCCACACCATGGCCACGGTCGCCTACGCCGTGATCGACACCACCACCGCCCGCGTCGACCTGGCGCTGGCCGGCCACCTGCCACCCGTGCTGGCCATCCCCGGCGAACTGTCCCACCTGGTCCAGGCTCCGGTCGGACCGCCTATCGGACACCACCTGGCCGTCACCGGTCGCCGAGGCGCGACCCTCGACCTGCCACCCGGCGCGCTGCTGGCGTTCTACACCGACGGGCTGGTCGAACGCCGCGGCATCGACCTCGACAGCCGACTCGAGGAGCTGCTCGGGCACGTGGTGCCGGCCACCGCGGAGATGGTCTGCGCCGAGGTCATGGCGAGCCTCGTCGGCACCCAACCCGCCACCGACGACATCGCCGTGCTCGTGACCCGCCACCGCCCCGGACCCGCCCGCCCGGCCACGCCACCTGCCGGACCGGCGTGACAGGGCTGCGCCCCCGGGGCAGGTCGGCGCCCGGACGGGACCAGTCGGCGCGGTGAACGCGCCGGTCGGGCCCGGGGTGCTGCCGCCGCACCAACGCCTCGGCGCGGGTGGCCCGCGCGGCGGCCAGGTCGATGATCGGCTGGTTGTGCACGGCCCAGCTCGCCGTTCGCCGGCGCCGCGGGTGACAGCGAGGAGTTCACACAGGTGTGAAATGGGGCGTAGTTGGGCAACCCGGTGCCTGTAGCGACCACGCCGCGTCGCAGAAGGCGCCGTGGCACGAGGACAAGGAACCACCGTGGGCATCCTGGGTTGGATCGTTCTGGGTCTCATCGCCGGCGCCATCGCCAAGGCCATCATGCCCGGCAAGGACCCCGGCGGCATCATCATCACCATGCTCCTGGGCATCGTCGGCGCCATCATCGGCGGATTCATCGGCCGCGCCATCTCCGGCTCCGACATCGGCAGCTTCTTCGACCTGAGCACCTGGCTGCTCGCCATCCTCGGCTCGCTGATCGTGCTCGGCATCTACCACGTCGTCACCAAGCGCGGCCACCGCGTACACAGCTGACACGACACCGCCGAACCACTCGGGCCCGCCGGTCACCCACCGGCGGGCCCGACCACTTCCTGATGCCGCACACCCCGAGTCGAGCGACGGGAAGCCGAACCAGTGGCGATGGCACGGAGTCTTCCCGGTCAGGCCCGAGACCCCACTCGCCCGGCATCGCGGATTGATCGCCGGACAGTGACGCTGCCCCGTCCATCGACGCACGGGACACGCAGCGGGACGAACTTCCGGTCAACCGACCGGCTCATCGATGTCCACTCCGGACACGTCAACCGCGTTGAAACGGCCCGCGTGGTCGGTCACCAGGTCGCACAGGCCGCCGGTGTGCGGCACGAGGTGGGCATACTCGTGCGGTCACAACTCCGTCCCTGCCGAAGTGGACTCGGTGCATCGCGGACGAGACCACGTCGTGACCCACGGGCGAGGCGACCGCGTGGTAGCAGATCCAGGTGTTGCCGTCGTAGTCGGTGAAGAGGGAGTTGTGCCCGGCGCCATAGAGCCCTTCCACCGACTGGTAGTTCAGGACCGGCGTGATCGCCTTGGACCATGCGCAGGCCGCGCGCTGTGGCGGGAAGCAGCAGACCCGTACCGGGCACAACGGCGTGACGCTGACGCCGAGCGGGTACAGCGGCAACTCGGCGACCTCGACAACACCGACCTGGGCACTCCTGCGGATCAGACCGACTCGACGTCGCCAAAGAGTCGTCACGCCGCCCGGACGGACACGGACCGCTCAGGTGGTCCGCGGCCCACAAGAGGCCATTGAGCTCTGTCCAACCCGGTGGAGCGGGCCGGACGGCTCCGGGCCGCGCAACGACACCCACGCCTACCACGAATCCTCCGGTCAGGGCCGGTAGCCGCCCGGGTCATCGGCATCGCGGCGCCAAGGTGACGCATCTCCTACCACCACGGGACGGCAGGGTCAGAGCGCGGAGAAGTGGGCTGCGTCGCCGACGACCGTGGTGCTCGTGACGCCGTCCACGCTGACCGGGACGTCGCCTGCGATGGTGATGCGGTGCAGGCGACGGCGTGCGTCGTCGTAGTCGGCGACGCCGTAGTGCTGGGTGGCGCGGTTGTCCCAGATCGCCACGTCGCCGTCGGCCCACTGCCAGCGCACGGTGTTCTCCAGCCGGGTCACCCGGTCCTGGAACAGGCGGTAGACGGTGTGCGACTCGGCGGTCGTCAGGCCGACGATCCGCTTGACGAAGTGGCCGAGCAGCAGCGCCCGCTCGCCGGTCTCCGGGTGCACGCGCACCACGGGGTGCTCGGTCTCGTAGCGCTGGGACTGGAACTCCTCGCGATAGGACTCCTCCTTCACGTCCACCCCGCCGATGCGGGTCGCGTCCACGTGCCCGGCGTAGTCGTAGACGTTGCTGTGCACCGCCCACAGCCGGTCCGCCAACGACTTCAGCGCCGGCGGCAGCTCCTCGTAGGCGCGCACGGTGTTGGCCCACACCGTGTTGCCGCCGTACGGCGGCAGCTCGACGGCGCGCAGGATGCTGATCGCGGGCACGCGGTCGACGAACGTGACGTCGGTGTGCCAGCTGTTGGCCTTGCCGTAGTCGGAGTCGATCGGCAGCACGTTGGTGTGCTCGCGGCCCTTGACGGTCGGGTGGGCCAGCGTCGGCTCGCCGAGCAGCCGGGCGAAGGCGAGCTGACCCGCGTCGTCCAGGTGCTCCTGGCCGCGGAAGAACACCACCTTGTTCGCCAGCAGCGCGTCCCGGACGGTCGCGACGGCGCCCTCGGACAGGTCGCCGCCCAGCCGGACGCCGTCGATCCGCGCGCCGATACCCGCGCCGAGCCGGTGGACGGTGATCGTGTCGGAAAGCTGTGCGGTCATCGTCGATGTCCTCTCGTGGGAATGCGTTCGCACTTCACGATGGAGATCCGGACGGTGCGGGCACAACATTGCGCGGTGGTGAATTAAGTCGTCCCAGCACGCGGACGCGGTTGACGCCGGCGGGACGACTCGGCACTTCCTTGCGCTGCGCAAGAAAGTGGCCGGTGTCCAGCTCGGCGGACGACCGACTCCATGATGTGGGACGGTCGCCGAGCCCGTTGACCCCGCCTGACCTCGGTGTGAGGCTCTGGCACGTGAGCCAAGCCGTCACCCTCACCTCTCGCCGGCACGTCGATCTCCGACGGCAAGCCGGCGCCCTCTGTCGCGCCGGTCGCTGACCCCTCTTCCTTTCCACCCCGGGCGCGGCTGCCCGGTGGTTCGGCCTGCCCGTTTTCCCAACAAAGGATTCGCCGTGATCAGCACGCGACGGAACTTCCTCGGCCTCACCCTCCTCGGCCTGACGGCGGCCGCGGTCGGCTGCTCCACCGCGGGCGCCGGTGGCGGCGTCGAGACCAAGACGCTGCGCTACCAGGGCTGGGCGGGTGACGTGACCTTGCCCGAACTGGCCGCCGACCTCGGTCACCTCGGCGACGTGACGCTGGAGTGGGTCGGCAACACCACCAGCGGCCCGCAGGACATCCAGTCCGCCGCCACGGGCCAGGTCGACTTCGGCGGCGCGTTCAACGGCGCGGTGGTCAAGCTCAAGGCCGCCGGCGCCCCGATCAAGTCGGTGATCGGCTACTACGGCTCCGACGAGGCCGCCTTCAGCGGCTTCTACGTGCTGGAGGACAGCCCGATCTCCTCCGCGCGCGACCTGGTCGGCAAGAAGGTCGGGATGAACACCCTGGGCGCCCACCACGAGGCCATGCTCGGCATCTACCTCAAGCGCAACGGCCTGTCCCCCGACGAGATCGGGAAGGTGGAGCCGATCGCGGTGCCGCCGGTCAACATCGAGCAGTCCGTGCGGCAGGGTCAGCTCGAGGTCGGCGTGCTGGGCGGGATCCTGCGCGACAAGGCGTTGGAGAAGGGCGGTCTGCGCAAGCTGTTCTCCGACTTCGACCTGCTGGGCGCGTTCACCGCGGGCACGTACGTGTTCACCGAGAAGTTCCTGAGGGACAACCCGAACACCGTGCGGACCTTCGTCAGCGGCGTCGCGGAGGCCATCGAGTGGAGCCGCACGACGCCGCGCGACGAGGTGGTGGCGCGCAAGGTCGACATCCTCACCAAGCGCGGGCGCAACGAGGACCCGGCCGCGCTGCGGTACTGGAAGTCCACCGGTGTCGCCGGGAAGGGTGGCCGGATCGTGGACGAGGAGCTGGCGCTCTGGGTCGACTGGCTCGTCGAGCGCGGTGAGATCACCAAGGACCAGGTCACGCTCGCCGACCTCTACACCAACGAGTTCAACGGGGTGGCGGCGTGAGCACCCACATCAGCTTCCGCGACGTGACCAAGCGGTTCGTGCTCCGCGACCGCGCGTCCCGGCGGCGCACCGAGTTCACCGCCGTGCGGGGTGTCGACCTGGACGTGGAGCGCGGCGAGTTCCTGGTCCTGGTCGGGCCGAGCGGCTGCGGCAAGTCCACGTTGCTGGACCTGCTCGGTGGGCTGACCGAGCCGAGCGAGGGCCAGGTGCTGCTGGAGGGCGCCCCGATCACCGGGCCCGGCCTGGACCGGGGCGTGGTGTTCCAGCAGTACGCGCTGCTGCCGTGGCGCACCGCGCAGGGCAACGTCGAGTTCGGGCTGGAAGCGGCCGGTGTGCCACGCCGGGAGCGGTCCGGACGGGCCCGCGAGTTCCTGGACCTGGTGGGGCTGGGCGGTTTCGAGGACCGGCACCCGCACCAGCTCTCGGGCGGTATGCGGCAGCGCGTCGCGATCGCCCGCAGCCTGGCCTACGACCCGGCCGTGCTGCTGATGGACGAGCCGTTCGCGGCCCTGGACGCGCAGACCCGCGAGTCCCTGCAGGACGAGCTGCTGCGCATCTGGCAGCGCACCGGCAAGACGGTCGTGTTCATCACGCACTCCATCGACGAGGCGGTCTACCTGGGGCAGCGGGTGGCGGTGCTGACCTCGCGGCCCGGCCGGGTCAAGGAGGTGGTCCCGATCGACCTCGGTGACCGCACCGGCCAGGCCGACCTGCGCTCCGGCACCGGGTTCGCGCGCTACCGGCACCGGATCTGGGAGCTGCTGCACGACGAGGTCTCCCGCGCGCAGCAACAGGAGAAGGAGGTGGCCGCGGTATGACCGCGTTGCTGGAGTCACGACCGTCCGTGGACGAGGAGGGGCCCGCGAGCCGGGTGGCCGGGCCGTCGGTCGCACGCCGGGTGGTCGACGCGCTGGTGACGTCGGTCGGCAAGGTCGCGGCGATCGTGCTGCTGCTCGGCGTGTGGGAGACCGCGCCCCGGCTGGGCCTGGTCGACGACACGTTCCTGCCGCCGTTCTCCACCGTGCTCGACGCGTGGTGGCGCCTGGCCGCCGACGGTCAGCTGCTGGACAACACCGGGGCGAGCCTGGCCCGGTCGCTGTCCGGGTTCGGCCTCGCGGTGGCGGTGGCCGTGCCGCTGGGCCTGGTGATCGGCTGGTACAAGTCGGTGGCGTCGCTGCTCGGGCCGCTGCTGGAGGTCTTCCGCAACACGGCGGCGCTGGCCCTGCTGCCCGTGTTCGTGCTGCTGCTCGGCATCGGCGAGACGTCGAAGATCGCCATCGTGTTCTACGCCTGCACCTGGCCCATCCTGCTCAACACGATCAGCGCGGTGCGCGGTGTCGACCCGACCCTGCTGCGGCTGGCCCGGTCGGTGGACCTCTCCGCGTTCCGGCTCTTCCAGAAGGTGATCCTGCCCGCCGCGGTGCCCACGGTGTTCACCGGCATCCGGTTGGCCGGCGCGGTGTCGATCCTGGTGCTGGTGGCCGCGGAGATGGTGGGCGCCAAGGCCGGGCTCGGCCACCTGGTCAACGCCTCGCAGTTCAACTTCGCCATCCCGCAGATGTACGCGGGCATCATCACGATCTCGGCCATCGGCGTGGTGTTCAACCAGCTGCTGGTCGCGCTGGAGCGCCTGTTCACGTCCTGGCGGGTTCCCGTCGGTTCCTGATCCACCGGAGTACGGAAAGGAGCTTCGCATGACGCTCGAACTCGACGCGGACGTGCTGGTCGTCGGCGGTGGACCCGCCGCGACGTGGGCCGCGCTCAAGGCGGCCGAGGACGGCGCCGCGGTGGTGCTGGCCGACAAGGGGTACTGCGGCACCAGCGGCGCGACGGCGTCCGGCGGCACCGGTGTGTGGTACGTGCCGCCGGAGCCCGAGGCGCGGGAGCGGGCCATGGCGAGCCGGGAGGCGCTGGGCGGTCACCTCGCGGACCGGCGCTGGATGGCCCGGGTGCTGGACGAGACCTACGAGCGGATCAACGAGCTGGCCGAGGTGGCCCGCTACCCGTTCCCGGTCGGTCCGGACGGCCGACCGCTGCGCAACGGCCTGCAAGGGCCGGAGTACATGCGGCGGCAGCGCGTCCGGGTGCGCCGGGCCGGCGTGCGGGTCCTCGACCACAGCCCCGTCACCGAGCTGCTCGCGACCGACGACGGCGTGGTGGCGGGTGCGGCGGGATACCAGCGGCAGGCCGGCCGGGCGTTCCGGGTGAGGGCCGGTGCGGTGGTGCTGGCCACGGGCGGCTGTGCGTTCCTGAGCAAGGCGTTGGGCTGCGACGTCAACACCGGCGACGGCGCGCTGTTCGCCGCGGAGGTGGGTGCGGAGCTGTCCGGCATGGAGTTCTCCAACGCCTACGGCATCGCGCCCGAGCACACGTCGGTCACCAAGACCGCGTTCTACAACTACGCCACGTTCTACCGGGCGGACGGCTCGGTGCTCGACGGCGCGGGCAGCCAACGCGGTCGTTCGGTGATCGCGCGGACGCTGCTGGCGTCGGAGAAGGTGTTCTGCAAGCTCGACCGCGCCGACGAGGCCGCCCGCACGGCGATGCGGACGGCGCAGCCGAACTTCTTCCTCACCTTCGACCGGCTGGGCATCGACCCGTTCACCCATCCGTTCGCGGTGACGCTGCTGGCCGAGGGGACGGTGCGCGGCACCGGCGGCATCCGGATCGTGGACGACGGGTGCGCGACCACCGTGCCGGGCCTGTACGCGGCCGGTGACGCGGCGACCCGGGAGCTGATCTGCGGCGGGTTCACCGGCGGCGGCAGCCACAACGCGGCGTGGGCGATCTCGTCCGGGTCGTGGTCGGGGCGAGCGGCGGCACGGTTCGCGCGTGCACTCGGCGCGTCGGCTTCGGGGCACCGGGTCCGCGCCGCCGGTGGTGCGGGGCTGCGCCCGACCGGCACGACGTCGTCGGTGTCGTCGGCCGACGTGGTGAGCGCCGTGCAGGCCGAGGTGCTGCCGTACGACAAGAACTACTTGCGGCACGGTGACGTGCTGCGCACGGCGTTGGGGCAGCTCGACGCCACGTGGTCGGCGCTGCGCTCCGGTCTGCGCGCCGAGGGCCCGGACGCGGTGCGGGCGCGCCAGGCCGCGGCGATGGCCGCGCACGCCCGGTGGATGTACGGCTCGGCGCTGGCGCGCAGCGAGAGCCGGGGCATGGCCAAGCGGCTCGACTTCCCCGAACTGGACCCCGCCCAGCACTTCCGGATCACCTCGGGTGGCTTGGACGAGGTGTGGGCCCGCCCGCAGGAGGTGGCGGTGTGATCGAACTGGTGTCGGCCGCGCGGTGCGTCACCTGCGACAAGTGCGTCGCCGTGTGCCCCACCAACGTGTTCGACCGGGGCGCGGACGGCGTGCCGGTGATCAGCAGGCAGCAGGACTGCCAGGCCTGCTTCCAGTGCGAGGCGAACTGCCCGACCGACGCGTTGTTCGTGGCGCCGCACACCCACCCGTTGCCGGCGGAGTCGTTCGCCCACGACGAGGAGCACCTGCGGCGGACGGGGTTGCTGGGCAGCTACCGCCGTGACATCGGGTGGGGTCGCGGGCGCACCCCGGGCGCGGCACGGGCGGTGGGCCCCGCGCTGTCGCCGACCGGCCCGCCGCTGATCTCGTGAACCCCCGCGGCACGGCGGCGTCGGCGTTGTTGGGCGCCGTGCTGCGGCACGGACCGGTCGCGCGCACCACGATCGCCCGGCTGACCGGCCTGAGCCCGGCGGCGGTGACGCGCAACTGCGCGGCGCTGGCCGGCCTCGGCCTGCTCACCGAGGTGGCGGGCTCCCTGCCGTACCGGGGCATGGGACGCCCGCACACGCCGGTGGACGTGGAGACCGGTCGCCACCTGGTGGCCGGGATCCACCTCGCCCACGAGTTCTGCACGCTGGCGTTGCTGGACCTGCGCGGGCGGGTCAGGGCCAGGCTGCGGGTGCCGCACCGCGATCCCGATGACCCCGTGGAGGTGCTGGCGACCGCCGCCGACCGCTTGGTGCGGCTGCACGCCGAGCACCTGCCCGGGCAGGTGCCGCTCGGCCTGGGCGTGGCCGCGGGCGGCTGGGTCGACACCGAGGCCGGTGTGCTGGTCGAGCACGCCTCGCTGGGCTGGCGGGACGTGCCGGTGCGGGACCTGCTCGCGGCGCGCACCGGGCTGCCGGTGCTGGTGGACGGCCACGCGCGGGCGTTGGCCAGGGCCGAGCAGCTGTTCGGCGCCGCGGGTCACCACGAGTCGCTGGTGCACCTGTTCGTCGGCAACGTGGTGGACGCGGCGATCATCACCGGCGGCGGCGCGCACCGGGGTGCGCGGTCGGCGGCGGGCGGTGTCGCGCACCTGGCGCTGGGCGACCCGGCGATCGAGTGCCCGTGCGGCCGAGCCGGGTGCCTGGAAGCCACCGTGTCCGACCGCGCGTGGGCGTGGCGCGCCTACCGGGCGGGCGTGATCCCCCGGCCGTCGATCACCGATCTGGGTGACGCCGCCGCGGCCGGGAACGGCGCGGCCACCGCGCTGCTGGTCGAGCGCGCCAGGATCGTCGCCCGTGCCGCGGCGATGCTGTTCGACATCGTGAACCCCGACGTCGTCGTGGTCACCGAACTGGGCGTCACCCGGCTGCCCGAGTGCGCGGACGCGTTGCGCGCCGAGGTGGCCGCGACGTCGCGCGCGTGCCCGTCGCCCTCGGCCGTGCTGCCGAGCAGCTTCGGCCTGGACGTCCTCGGCGTGGCGGCCGGCGCCGTCCAGCTGGACGCGATCTACGCCGACCCGCTCGACCTCCGCAACCCGATCCGACTGGGAGTGTGAAGTTGTCCGCACGCGAGCTCCACCTCAACGCGTTCCTCATGGGCGTCGGCCACCACGAAGCCGCCTGGCGGCACCCCCGCACCGACCCGCGCGCCCTCGACGACGTGGCGCACTTCCAGCACCTGGCGCGGACCGCCGAGCGCGGGACGTTCGACTCGGTGTTCCTCGCCGACGGCGTGCAGGTCTGGGGCGACGTGCGGCACACGGCCGCCAACCGGTTCGAGCCGATCACGCTGCTGACCGCGATCTCGCAGGCTACCGACCGCATCGGGCTGATCGCGACCGCGTCGACCGGGTTCAGCGAGCCGTACAACCTGGCGCGGCTGTTCTCCTCGCTCGACCACATCAGCGGTGGGCGGGCCGGGTGGAACATCGTGACCACGGCGGGCGACCGGTCGGCGCAGAACTTCAACCGCGAGGTCAACGCCGAGCACGCCGAGCGCTACCGGCGGGCCGACGAGTTCCTCGACGTGGTCACCGCGCTGTGGGACTCGTGGGAGGACGACGCGCTGGTGGTGGACCCGGAATCCGGTGTGTTCGCCGAGGACGCCAAGGTGCACGAGATCAACCACAAGGGTCGGTTCTTCTCCGTGCGCGGGCCGCTGAACGCCGTGCGAAGCCCGCAGGGGCACCCGCTGCTCGTGCAAGCCGGGTCGAGCGAGGACGGCCGGGCGTTCGCGTCGGCGTGGGCGGAGGCGGTGTTCACCGCCCACCAGACGCACGGCGACGCGGCCGCGTTCTACGCCGACCTCAAGCGGCGTGCCAGGGCCCGGGGGCGTGACGCCGACGGCGTCAAGGTGCTGCCCGGGATCGTCCCGGTGCTCGGCGGCACCGAGGCCGAGGCGCGAGGGCTGGCCGACGAGCTCGACGCGTTGATCATCCCGGTGCGGGCGGTCCGGCAGCTCGGCGAGCTGATCGGCCTCGACCTGACCGACCACCCGCTGGACGAGCGGTTGCCGCCGTTCCCCCCGGTCAGCCGCGTCAACGGCGCGAAGAGCCGGTTCGAGCTGGTGCGCGACCTGGCGCGGCGGGAGGAGCTCACGTTGCGGCAACTCCTCGGTCGCCTCGGCGGCGGGCGCGGGCACCAGGTCGTCGCCGGCACGCCCGAGCAGATCGCCGACCACATCGAACTGTGGTTCACCACGGGCGCGGCGGACGGCTTCAACGTGATGGCGCCCCTGCTGCCGTCCGGCCTGGAGGACTTCGTGGACCACGTCGTGCCGCTGCTGCGGGCCCGCGGCCTGTTCCGCACCGAGTACACCGGCCGCACCCTGCGCGAGCACTACGGCCTGCCGCGCCCGGCCGGCCGCTACGCTGCCGCCACGGTGGTCTGAACGACGTTCGGCCCGACGCCGCCTCCGGTCAACGGCCGCGCTCGTCGAGAACCGCCGGCAGCTCCGACACCCTCGCACGCAGGAAGGCGTGGTGGACGGGCACCGCCACCCTGAGCCTGTTGCCGTTGTCGACGAGCCTGAGGTAGGCGCGGTCGACGAATTCGTTGACCGCGTCCTCCCATCGTCGGTCGCCGTGGCTGCGTTCTGGAGGCACGCCAGGCGGCCGGACACCTGCTGCGGTTGAGGTTCTGCGGCGCCTGTGCCGAGGGTGTGCCGAAGTGGCTGTGCCGAGAGCTGCAGGTCGCCGTGTCACCAGGGTGTGCGGCCGGTGCCCAGTCGGGTCAGCAGGTCGGCGGGGGTGGGGCCGTTGTGGGTGTCGGGCCAGTCGCGGACCTGCTGTTCGGCCCAGTCCGCCCACTGCCGGGTCATCTGTGCCAGTCCGACCCGGGATGGGGTGGGCGTTCCTGTGCGGACCGGTGACCTCGGACGATTTTCGTCGCGGGGTGGCCCGAGCCCAGCACCCGCTCAGAGTGAGCGATGGAGGCTTCGTAGAGCGGGATCACCTGATCCGGATCACCTGCCGACGGTAGAGGTGGGCCAGGTTGATCCGTGAGACCAGCCGTGGGACGTCCGCGCCCGACCCGCTCGCCTCGCGCGAGTGGCCGTGGCGGGAACGGCGGTCAGGAGCCGACGTGCACGTACCCGGCCCACTGCGACACCGCGAGCGGGAACTCGGTGCGCAGTTCGCGCAACACGTGGTGCAGGGCCTCGGCGGGTGGCGTGCCGGCGTGTACGCGGCGGTGGAAGGCGGCTGCGACGCGGGCCGCGACGGCGTCCTGGATCGGCCACAGCGCACCGACGACGTGTCGGAACCCGGCGAGCTGGAACGCCGACGCGAGCGTGATCACCTCGTCCGGCGTGGTGCGGGCAGCGCGGGCGGTGGAGCACGCCGACAGGTAGGCCAGCTCGGCGTTCTCCAGGCGCAGGGCGCCGATGTCGGCGACGGTCAGCGCGCCGTCGGCGAGCAGCAGGTGGCCGGCGGACGGGACGAGCGGGTCGCTGTGCGCGTGGCAGGCGAAGTGGGCCCACGTCGCGTGGGGCAACGCGGTGAGCACGGCGGCCCGGGTCGCGGCGGGACCGCGCAGCGGTTCGGCGGCGAGGAGCGCGGCGAGGTCGGTCGCCTCGGCGTCGGTCGCGGGCAGGTCGGCGTGGTCGGGGGTGGTGGGCATGGCGACGGCGAGGAGGTCGCGCCGCGTCGTCGGCGGGCGGGACCGGGTGTGGCTCAGGGTGCGGGCGGTGGGTGTGTAGGACGACACCACGCGGTCGAGCACGGCCTCGCCGGGGATGTCGTGCCGACCTGCGGCGTGCAGCGGGAGGTGGGTGAGCGCGCCGGTCGGGCACCACCACACACGGGGCCACGTGGCGCGGGGCGCGCGGGTGTGGCCGAGCGCCTTCAGGACCGGTCCGGCGACCGTGTCCCACAGCCAGACCAGCGTTTCGCGGACCACGGTCTGCGCGTGGAACCGGGCGACCAGGTCGCCGCCGTCGAGCGTGTCGAGCGCCGAGAGGTAGGCGCCGGCACGCTCTTCGACCTCCTCGAGGGTGACGCGCCGCAACCGCTTCGAGCGCACGCCGCGGGAGGTGATCAGCAGGGCGTCGCAGCGCCACCGGCTGATGTTCACCAGCACGATCGCGCCGTCGGCGACGCGCAGGTCCAGCGCGCTCGGTGGGCGCAGGAAGGCGTCGAGACCGGGAACCGCGCGGATCCGGTCCAGCACGTCCTGCCACCGCTGTGACAACGCCTGCCGCTCGTCAGTCGACTGGGACTCGTCGGCCAGCTCCTCCAGCACCGCGTCCCACTCGGCCGCGAGGTGCGGCGCGCGGTCGCGCAGCGCTAGCGAACCCGCCCGGGCGTCGAGCTCGTCGACGAGGAGCACGCCGCGGGCCTGCTCCAGCAGCTCGACGGCGCGGACCGGGTCGCCGGTCGCGAGGGCGGCGGCGGCCGCGTCGGTGTGCACCCCGCGCAGGTCGGCCAGGCGGAACTCGCGGTCCGCCCGGCGCACGTGCCGGGGCGCGACCTGGGCCACCAGGTCCACGCCGCCGGCGAAGGCCGCCAGTGCGGTGCTCCACTGCCCCAGGATCACCGCCCAGCCACCCCACACCCGGTGGGCGCGGATGCGGGTCGCGGGCGGTGCGTTGAGCACGCCCGCACTCGCCTCGGCGACGCGGACTGCCTCTCGCAGGGGGCCTGTGGCGCCAGTCGCGTTGCCCAGGACTCCCAGCGCGATCGCGAGGTTGAGCAGCCGGGAGCCGCGGATGGCCAGGCCGGCGGGGGTCAGGGCGACGGCTTCACGGGCGGCGGCGACGGCCCGCTCCGCGTCGGCTCGGTCGCCGTCCACGAAGTAGCGCTCCATCAACGAGGAGCACAGGTTGTTCAGCACTTGAGGACGGGTCGGGTCGTGCGGGCCGAACCGTTCGGCGCCGCGCTCGGCGATCCGCACCCGTTCGCGCAACGTGTCCTTCTCGCCCGTGTGCTGGTACAGCAACATCATCACGACGCCCATCTGGTCCGCCAGCCGGGTTTTCAGGTCGTCGGTCGGCTGGACGGCCCCGAGGTGGTCGCGGATCACCTGGAGTGCGCGGTGCAGGTCGTCCACGTCCCGGGTGCGGCGGTAGCGGTCGGCCAGCGCGCCCGCCAGGTTGAGCGCCGTGGACGCCCGGAGCCGCGAGAAGGGCTGCGACTCGACCGCGCGCAGCCCGAAGTCGACCGCCTCGTCCAGGGTGTGCAGGTCGGGTGACAGTTCCGCGCGCCGCCGCAACGCCACCGTGAGCAGGTCCAGCACCTGGGTCCGGTCCTCGTCGGCGAGGACGGCGCGGCCCACGGCGATCGCGGTGTCGAGGGAGGTGCGCGCGCCTGTCGCGTCGTGGTGTCGGAGGTGGGCCTCGGCGGCGCGGGTCAGGACCGTCGACCGGCTCGGGTGGTCCGGCGGGCAGTCGGCGACGGCCTGGGTGGCGAGCCGGGCGCCTTCCTCGACCTGCCCGCTCTCGGCGGTGAGCAGGGCCAGCAGGGCGACGCGTGCGGCCTGCCGGCCCGTCGGCACGGGGTGGGCGGTCGCACCGCGCCGGGCCAGGTCCAGCGCGTCGGCGAGCGCCTCGGGCGTGCGCTCGAGGTCGTGCAGCTTGCGCAGCAGCATGGCGGCGTTGTGCGCGATGCGGGCCTCGTCCTCGGGATCGTCCGGGTCGGCGAGGTGTGCCCGGTTCAGGGCGATCGCCTCCAGGAGGGCGGCGCGGTCGCCGACCAGGTCGTAGCGGTGCCCGAGGAGGGTCGCCCGGCCGTTCCAGTCCGGTTCGGCGGCGAGGGCGGAGTCGACGTCCGCGACGTCGTGGCCCGACGCGGCGAGGTCCACGAGGTAGCCCACGCGGGTGGCGCGCAGGCGCGGGTCGGCGCCGCCTTCCAGGACGGCGAGCGCGGCGTCACGGCTGTCCCGGTCACCGGTGTGCTTCCACCGTCGCCACAGCGCCTCCGCGTACATGCCCGTGCGGACCGGGTGGTCGGGGTGGGTCGGCGGGAGCTGCGCGAGGGCTCCGGCCAGCACGGTCACCGTCTCGTCCAGGGCGGCCGGATCGGTCGAGGCCAGCCGGAACAGGGCGCTGCCGTGCAGGTGCAGCAGTTGCTGCGAGCCGGAGTCGAGGAACGGGCGCAACAGGTCGGTGATCTCGACGAGCGGGGCGGGGTCGTCGGTCAACCCGGCGGTGGTGTGCAGGGCGGTCGCCAGCGCGCCGAGCTGGTCGGGTTCGCGCCGGCGGGCCACGGCGTCGCGGCCCAGCGCGACGGCCTCCCGCGCCAGTGCGCGGTCCCCGGTGCGCTCGGCGGACAGCGCGAGCGCCATCCCCGCGACCCCCAGGGCTTCGGGGTCGTCGGGCGGTGCCTGCCGGGCGTGGGCGGGCGCGCGGGCGCGCACCGCCGGGGGGGCGGGGCGGGGGTGCGGCAGGCGGGATGGGGAGAGCGGCGGGGAGGGGGAGGGTG
>NZ_JBFAMT010000044.1:0-77173 GCF_040656635.1 Actinosynnema sp. NPDC049800
CTCCGCCGTCTGCACCACGCCGTCCACCCCGACCACCGGCTGGAAGTGCAACGCCAACCCGTCGTGCTGCAACGCCTCCCGCAGCTGCCCCTCCAAGTGCACCTGCCGGTCGGCCGAAGCGATCAACGCCGCGCTCGCCAACGACACCCGACCCGCACCCGACCGCTTCGCCTCGAACATCGCCGCATCGGCGAAGCGCAACAGGTCGTTGCCCGTCGCACGCGACCCGTTCGGCACCGCCGCCCCGATCGACGCCGACACCCGGACCAGCTGCCCGTGCACCGGCACCGCCGTGCGCAACAACCCCGCCACCTTCGTCGCCAGCGCGTCCACCCCGCCCACCCGGTCGAGGTTCTCGCAGATGATCACGTACTCGTCACCGGACAGGCGAGCCGCCGTGCAGCCGTCGGGCAGACCACCCTCCAACCGCCGCGCCAACGCCACCAACAACTCGTCACCCGCGTCATGGCCCAGCGAATCGTTGACCCGCTTGAAGTTGTCGATGTCGCAGAACAACACCGCGACCTTCGACCGCTCCGGCGACTCCAACAACTCCCCGAGCATCTCCTTGACCAAAGCCCGGTTCGGCAACCCGGTCAGCTCGTCGTGCGTGGCCTGGTACCGCAGCACCTCGACGGTGCGATGGCGATCGGTGACGTCTTCGAAGGCGACCAACCAGGACGGCGCGACGTCGCTGCCCTCCGACGGCCTGATGTGCAGCTCGCAGTACACCGGCTCGCCGTCCGACCGCACCAGGATCCGGCGCGGGTTCGGGCGCGGACCGCTCTCGAACACGCGGGCCGCGCTCAACCACCGACCGTCGTCGTCGGGATGGGTCAACTGCTCCGCGGTCACGCCGCGCAGCTGCTCCAGGTCCAGCCGCAGCAGCGCGCACAGGGCTTCGTTGGCGTCCACCAGCCGCTCGTCCTCGTCGAACAGGCCGATGCCGACCGGGGACAGCGAAAGCACGTCGGTGATGAGGCGACTCGGACCGTCGAGGCGGTGGGGATCGAACAGCACCCACTGGTTCGCCCCCTTCCGCTTCGCCGCGTCCAAGGCCACCCTCGCGTCACGGAGCAGTTCCGCGGCAGTGCTCCGCGCGGTCTCGCGCGTGACGATCCCGACCGCGACGGCCGGGACCAGCACGGCGCCGTCGACGGAGATCGGCGCCCCCACCTCCGCCTGGAGTCGACGCGCCAGCGCGATCACCTCGACATCGGCGCCCGGCTCCACCACCGCGACGACGAAGCCGGCGCCCAGAGCGGCGAAGAAGCCCGACTCCGGCAACGCCCGCGCAAGACGGTCACGCGCTACCGTCAGCAGCTCGCGTCCGTGTCCCCGGTCGCGTCCGAGGAGGCCGTCGCCTGCGGCCGGCGCGTCGAGTTCCAGGTGGCACAGCCCGACCCGCGTCGCGGAGCCGGTCAGGACCGCGCCCAGCTCGTCGAGGAACCGGTCGAGGTCGGGCACGCGGTGTGGAGGCACGACACGGGCTCGCGCACCGTCGGCCTCCAGGTCCGCGAGTTCCCGCTCCTGTTCGTCGAGGAGCCGCTGCACCCGGTCCAGGCCCACCGCCGTGTCGTGCAGGACGTCGTCGTGAGAAGGGACCGCGATGTCCGGGTCCGATCCCAGGGCAGGCACGCCTGGGTCGTGGGCGCCGGCGCGGCGCAGCGTGCCCTCCAACTGGACGATCTTCGCCAGGGCGGCTTCGGCGAGCGCGGTCGCGCGACGCCGCTCCTCTTGGGCCTGGCCGAGTTGCCCTTCCGCGCGCCCGCGTTCCTGTTCGGCCGCCGACAGTCGCCGGCGGGTGGCCGCCACCTCGGCACGGTGGCCGGCGGCCTCCGCCAGGTAGCGGTCGCGTTCCTCGGTGAGCCGCGCGATCAGCGCGGACAAGCGGACGAGCACCACTCGGAGCACCATGATCACCTGGGAAGCGCGGTGCTCCACCTGCGCGCTCTCCAGCATCACCCGGCGGGCGTCGTTGAGCTCCTCCATCACGGAGATGAGCTGACGCTGCGCCTGGATGGTCTCCTCCTGCGCCCGCACCAGCCGGACCTGCGCGTCGGGTAGCACGAGATCGTGCGTCAGGCTGATGGTCGCGTCACGAGCGGCTTGCACGATGATGGCCGACGAGGACGCTCGCGCGTGCTGCCCAACCCTGCCGTTGTCGTCGGGTGGACCCTCGTCCGCGCCGTCCTCGACCGGCGGGGCACCGTCATGCATCGCTCGATTGTGCCCCATCCCGCACGCCGGCCATCCGAACCGAACATGAGGAGAGCTCGGCCGGCCCGTTCTGCGGCACGCCACCCGGACGAGCCCAGGTGCGGCAACTCCACGGCTTCTCGGCACAAGGACGATCCCAGATTTCTTCCAGCTCGCCACGCCACGCTGTACAGCGTTGAGAGGGGGAGACAGCAATGCTGAAACACTGGAAGGCGTACGGGGTGGGGATCGCCGCGCTGATGGTGGTGCTCGCCGCGCCCGCCCAGGCTCAGCCGGTGGACCAGAGCAAGGCCGCCTTCGCACTCCGGTACGTGGCGAGTCCGAAGATGACCAGGACCGAGGTCAAACTGGAACGGATCTTCGCCGGCCCCGGGCGCTTCACGCTCGAATCCGGCGATGAGAGGTGCAAGGGGCCGATCAAGAAAGCCGCCATCAGTTCCCACTACTGCTTCGACACCAACGACGCGAACAGCAGGGAGCCGTGGGTTCCGCAGGGCGTGTCGCACGTGTCCGACGCGAGGAGCGCCGGGGTCTGGCGCGGACGCGAGCCCGTGATCCTCAGCTGGTACCACCGCAAGGGCGAGCACGGCGCGGACGCGGTGCAGCTCACCTTCGTCGACCAGAACCTCAAGTACCGGCACGTCCGGCTGGTCGTCCCGACACGCAACGGCAAGGACTACACCCAGGTCACCGACGTTCACGCGGGTGGTGTGCTCTGGTACGGCCGCTACATCTACGTCACGGAGACCAAGCGAGGCCTCAGGGTGTTCGACACCAACGAGATCTACCGGGGCAAAGGCGCCGACGGCTACGTGATGCCCCAGGTCGGGCGGTGGCAGACCAGGACGGCGAGCGATTCGGACGACTACTGCCGGGGCGCGAATCCGGACCCGCGCTTCTCCTACGTCGGGATCGACCGCACCTCACGGTCGCACCGCATCCTTGTCGGGGAGTACTGCGGAAGCAACGATGGCGATTCCAGGAACGGACGGGTGGTCGCGTACCCGGCCGAGGACGGCAAGCCGGTGACACGTCGGGGGCAGGCCGTCCCGGGCAAAGTCCTGATGCTGCCCGGTCAGAACGTCCAAGGCGTCGCGCACGACGGCCGGTTCTGGTACCTCAGCCAGACCGGGCGGGGCAAGACCGGACCCAGCTACCTGCGCCGGACGAAGGAGAACCCGGCGACCGGCGCGCTCCAGGACGACAAGGTGGTGGAAGCGCCGACCGGCGCGGAAGACCTCTCGCTGGAGCGGGATCGTGGCATGCTCTGGTCGGTCACGGAGTTCGACGACGTCGGCCGCACGCTCTACACGATGTCCAAAACCCTGGGGTGAACCGGAAGGGGACGCGGCCCACGCCGCGTCCCCTTGGTCGGCGTGTGGCCAGGGGTCCTCGCACTCACCGCTCGGGTTCCCACTCCCCTGACGGGCTATCCGGCACCGCGGTCCGGTAGGCGTCCACGGCGGCGTCGGCCATCGCGGCGTCGACGGACAGGTGGGTTCGGGCGTCGGCGAGGTGGCGGAGCGGGTTGTCGTCGTCCGGCACGTCGCGCAACGCCGAGACGGTGGCCGCGGTCGCCTCGCAGAACGACCGCAGCAGCACGGCGGCGTAGCGCAGGTAGGCCGACGACTGCTCCCGCAACTGCCAGAGGTCCTCCGACTGCGGTGGCAGCGACGGGGCGGCGTCGACGTGCCCCGCCAGGGCTTCGGACGTCAGCGGCAACCGCGCCACCTCGGCCAGCCACCGCAGCGAACGGCCGCTGCTCTCGTCCGTGCGACCGGCGAGCTGCTGCACCTGGCCGTGCACCGTGGTGTCGACGTCCTGCCGGATCAGTTCCAGCGCGAGCCGCTCGAACCGGTCCGGGCCCAGCTCCGTGCGGGCGTCGTAGAGCTGCCGCACGATCCTGTTCAGGTCACGGGGCAGCCCGCCCGACAGCGCGTAGCACAGCCAGACGAACGGTTCCGGCAGGCGCAGCACCCGTTGCACGAGCAGCCGCCGCGTCTGGGTGAGCGTCAGCCGGCTGACCTGGATCACGTCGTCGAACGCCGAGTCGAACGTCGTGCGCACCGACAGCACCCGGCGCGAGAACGACGTGAGCGCGTCCTGCGACACCGCCACCAGGAAGAACACCCCCTGCACGCCGAACACCGACTTGAGGTCGTTGACGAACTGCTCGGCGGCCTCCGCCGTCGCGATCTTGTCCACCTCGTCGACGCAGATGACGACCCGCGCGTCGGCCCGGTCGGCCCGGCTGCGCAACCGCAGCCCGACGAACCCCAGGAACTCCCGGAACTCGGCGACCAACTCCGGGTAGGTCTTCACCTGCTCGGCCCGCTGCCGGGCGACGGCGTTGCCCGCCTCCAGCCCACCGGGCGGTTTCAGCGTCGCCGTGCGCGTCCGCGTGGTCGTCTCCAGGTACCGCAACCCCCGCAGGTGCCTGCGGGCCTCGTCCTCCAACGCGGTGTCCGGCCCCCGCAACCGCGCCCGCCGCCTGGCGAACGCCACCGCACCCACCCCCAGTGGCACGGCCGACACCAGCCCGCCCGCCGCCGCCACGACGGTCCGGACGTTGCCCCCGACCCACTTCGCGGCCTCCACGAGCTGCGGCCACCACACCGCCCCGGCGACGACCCCCGCGCCCGCCGACGCGGTCAGCACCCACCGCAGCCGGGGTAATCGGGACACCGCCGCCCGGTTCGCCGGTTCGGGTGGCACGACCAGCAGGCACAACCGGGTGAACAGGTGCACGAGGAAGTCGCGGCTGTCGTAGTCGGTGGGCGCGGTGACCACGAGCGAGAGGTCCCCGGGCTGCCCGCTGAAGCGCTGGTCGCCGAACATCTGCAGGACGGTGCTCTTCCCGATGCCGCGCGTCCCGCTCAGCCCGATGGCGCCGCTGGACATCGCATCGAGCATCCGGTTGAGCTGGGCGGAGGTGTCGGTGGGCACGAACTGGGCGCGCTCGGTGAGACCGCCCAACCGCCCGACGGACGCCTCGGGCAGGGCGGTCGCGTAGGACCGCTCGGCCAGCACCTCGACGCGTGCGGCGACGAGCGGGAGGACGCCCTTCTCCACCAGCGCGTCGACGAGTTCGCGGTGGGCGCGCGCCGCTTCCTGCCTGGCCGCGGCGGCTCGCGGGAGTTGCTGCTCGGTGGGCCAGTCGCGGGGATCGTCGGACCCCAGCGCCACGGCCTGTGCCTTCAGGGGCCGCGCCCACCCCCACAACGCCGCGCACACCACCGCCGCGGTTGCGAACGCGATCGTCGCGCCGGTGGACGACGGGTTCAGCACGGGTGAGAGGACCGCGGCGGCGACCAGCGTCACGGTCGACACCGCCATCACGTCGAGCAGGGAGCGCAACCGGGCGTAGTGCCGATGCCCGCTCAGGAACACCCGGGCCGACGAGTCCAGCACCACCACGGCGACGCCCATGGCGATCCACACGGGGGTGCTCGTCGCGGGCGGGAAGACACTCGCCGCGGTCAGGGTCGCGAAAACCCACGTGAGGACGAAGTACCACGGCTTCCCCAGCGCGGCGAACGGCACCCGCACCTGCTCGGCGAACCGCCGCTTGGACGCGACGAACCGCTCCCGTTCCCCGGCGGTCGCGGTGACCAGGTCCGTCTGGGAACCCAGGATCTCGCCGACGACCTCGCGACGCATGGTCTCCACGCGCGGCGCCTCGACGACCGCGTGGACCTCCGCCTTGGCCAGGGCGAGGTCCACCAGTTCCTCCCGCATCCTCGACACCATGACGTGCGCCGCGAGGTCGGCCATCTGCCGGGGCAGCGACGCGGGGCCGTACTCGTCCGCGAAGTGCTCCTGGAGCGGGCGGTTGTAGAACCGGAAGGTCGCACCCGAGCGGCGCAGCAGGCCCACGTCCCGCTGGGCTTCCAGGAACGACATCAGGTCGAGCGGCAGCTTCCCCCGGCTCGCCAGCCAGACCCGGCTGAGCGAGTAGCGGAAGTAGGTCGAGAAGCCCGCCCCCACCACGGCCGCCACCGCGCCCGCGGCCGCGGCGCCGGGACCCGGCTCACCGGTTTGCCGGGCGACGACCGCGATGAAAGCACCGGACACCAACGCCCACCCCCACATGCGCCGACGCCGGCCGCGCAGCGAGTCGGTCGGGGTGGCCGCGCGGGCGAGTTCGTCATCGGGTGCCACGTCCGTCGACCGCGCCGACCGCCCGCCCAGCGCGAACATCGCGGTGACCACCAGGACCACCGCGGCCTGGATCGCGACCGCGACGTCCCCGTACACCGCGGTCGTGGCCAGTGCGGCGGACAACCCGACCACGAGGCCCACCGCGGCGAAGACCGGCGACGGCACCGACCGCTTCAGCTCCCACCAGGCGAAGTCACGCGTCTTCAGGCGCTGCAGGTGGTCCGCCAGGAAGCCGAGGTGCCCGATCGCGCGCAGGGCGCGCTCCTCCATGAGGGCCCCTGGGTCGACGTGGACGACGCGGACCAGGCCCGACTCCTGGAGGAAGCGCCGGATCGCGGTGGGCTCACCGAACCGGACCGGGTCGAGCAGCTCGACGGGATCGGACCGGGGGTCCGCGTAGGCGACGATCGCGAGACCGAGGTACACCGGGGTGGCCAACGCCTTCGCGAGGGCGCCGTCCGGCTCGGTGGACAGGTGCTCCAGGACGGGCGACCACCGCTCGTTCGCGCCCGCCTCCGCCAGGTGCTCCGCGATCTGCCGAGCCGACAGCGGCCTGAGGAAGACGACCTTCACGGCCGGCAGCTCGACGAACCCCTCCGGTCGGGCGGTGAGCACGAACCTCCGCCCGGGGTCCGCCAGCGCACCCAGGGCGAGCTGCTGCCGGTCGGGCGTCATCTCGTCGAGGCCGTCGAGGACCGGGAGCACGCGGTCCGCGTCGATCAGGGCTCGCGCGACGCCCACCGTGAGCCAACGGTGGTGCTCCGCCAGGTACTCGGCCATCCAGTCGTCCAGGTGGACGGCGCGGGAGTCCCACGAGGCGAGCGGCAGCACCACCGGGACCCGGTCGTGCTCCCCGCTCAGCAGGTCCAGCGCCAGCTGCTGGACGAGCACCGTCTTGCCGGCGCCGGGACCGCCCAGCACCATCACCCGGCCAGCGGGGGTCGTGCGGTACGTCTCGGCGAGGTCGACCCTCCCGCTCCGCCAGTAGGCGGACATCTCGCGCTCGACCTGGGCGCGCACCGACCGGGCAAGTCGCGCCGCAGACTCGTCCAGCCCCGCGGCCGTTCGCGACCTCCGGTCCTCCACGACGCCGTTGACGAGGAGGAACAGGCTGACCGAGCTGCCGCCGACCGCCAGCAGGACCCAGGCCCACAGACCGGGGGTCCGCGCGACCAGGTTCCCGGCCCCGACCAGCCCGAGCACCCCGGTGATCACCGCGTCTCGCCGCATGTGCTCCGTCCACGCCTCGGTTCGCCCGTTTGCAGCGGCTATCGTCGCCGCTCGGGAAGGCGTTTCACGGGGTCGCAGCTCGTCCGGACGTGCGCGTCGACGGTCGCGGCGGTCAGGGGCGCCGGGCCAGCGTCGCCATCGTGCGGCCCATGAGGCCGGGCACGTCGGCGTCACGCACGCCGTCGAGCAACCACTGCCCGAGCTGCACGGACGCGTCGACGACCTCGCGCACGCGCGGGTAGCGGCGGTCGCGGTACTCGGTGAGCACCGCGTCGTCCCAACTGTCCCGAGTGGACAGCAGCTCGGCCAGGACGAGCGCGTCCTCCAACGACATCGCCGCGCCCTGAGCCAGGGTCGGCGGGCACGCGTGGGCGGCGTCACCGACGAGCACCACCCGGCCCCGGTGCCACGGGCCCTGCACCAGCAGCCGGTCGAACCAGGTGTAGTTGATCAGCGACGGGTCGGTCAGCGCGGCCTGGATCTCCGGCCACGGCCCGCCGTAGCCCTGTGCCAGGCGCCGCATCTCCTGGGCGTAGGTGGACGGGTCGATCGCGCCGCGGTCGCGGTTGCGCTCCACCAGGTAGGCGTAGGCGGTGTCCGGGCCGGTCGGGCAGCAGCCGGCGATGAAGCACGGCCCGCCGTAGATCATCCGGGTGTGGTCCAGGCCGGTCGGGCGCGGCACGGCGGCGCGCCAGATGGCCATGCCGGTGGGCGCCGGCCGGTCCTCGACGCCGATCAGCCGGCGGGTGGCGGAGTTGAGGCCGTCCGCGCCGACGACCAGGTCGTACCGCCCGCTCGTGCCGTCGGAGAACGTGACGTCCCCGCGGTCCTGGTCCAAGGCGGTGGCGGTGACGCCCAGCCGGACCGACGCGCCGGACGCGCGCACGGCGTCGATGAGGATCTGCTGGAGCCTGGGTCGTTGCATGCCCACGGTGGCGGGCAGGTCGTCACCGCCGATCCGGCCGCCGGGGTGCACGGCCAGCACCGCGCCGGACGGGGACAAGAGGCTCAGCTCGTCGAACGGGAACCCGTGGCGCAGCACTTGGTCGATGACGCCGACCTCGCGCAGCACGTGCAGCGCGTTGCCCTGCACGGTGATGCCGGACCCGGCGGTGGCGTTCCAGTCGGGCTTGGCCTCCACGAGGTCGACGGCGTGCCCGGCGCGGCGCAGCAGGACGGTCAGGGCGTTGCCGGCGGTGCCACCGCCGAGGACGAGCACGGTGCGGGTCATCAAGGCTCCTCGGGTTGCGGGACGGCGTGGGGTGTCGCGGCACGGCGACGGGGTTCACCGGCGAGCCGATGGTCTCTTCACTTGTCGAGCACTCGTGGCCGTGGAGGGCCGCGAGCGGGTGGTCGGTGACGCGTCACCATCGGACATGTTCGTGGTACCGGTCAGCGGTCGTGGTCGCTGGACCGGAGCCAGCCGTAGTGTCCGGGCAGGCCCCACCGCTGCCATTGGTCCCAGCCGCGGCCGGGGTACCACCAGGGGCCGTCCTCCCCGCGATCGAGGCAGTCGTACGCGATCAGGGCGTCCCGTGCTGTCTTGCACTCCGGGTGCGCCCGGCTGAAGTGCTCGACCCTGGTCTTCGCGCGCAGCGTCCATTCGCGTACCGGAGTCGCGGGGTCCTCGGTGTGCCACCACGTGAACCAGGCGTCCTCGCCCCAGAGCAGCTCCGTCGCCCACTGGCACGCGAGCCGGACGACACCGCCCTGCGCGTTCGGGCCGCCGGCGGTGTCGAGGCGCGCCAGCCACGGCCGCAAGTCGTCGTACGCGCACGCGAGTCCGCCCAGCAGGTCCACAAGATCGTCGGTGGGCCAGCGCTCCAACGCGTCCAGCAGTGCGGCGACCAACGCGTCCTCGATGGCACGGCGTTCCTCGTCGGGCCAGCTCGCCAGGTCGGCGTAAGACGGACCGAAGGCCCGCAACGCCAGACCCGGATCAACCTCCTTGGCGCGCACCAGGAAGATGAGGCGGAGTGCGAACCGCCGGTACAAGGACTGCCATTGCCCGCTGGACCAGTGGTCGTGGGAGTCGGCCGCGATCGACTTGACCAGCCTGTCCGGCACGGCGTCGGCGCCGCCTCCGAGCAGGACGGACAAGTCCTGCTCGGAGTAGCAGCGGGCACAACCGGCGGAGAGGTCCACGGCTTCATCATGTCGCACATCCGGCGGCGCGAGGCGGCCGAGCGCGTCGGACGCCGGATCAGCGCGTGAGCCCCTCGCACGTGCGTTGATCTTGGCGGGTGCGCGATGGTATACAGGGTCTTGGTGCGATTCCAAGGTGTGGTGGTGACAGCCCACCAGTTCCGCCCGTCGCGGCGGGACGACTCGGTGCGACTCCGAGGCCACGCGGTGAGACCCCGCTCCCTCTCGGGCCTGCGTCCAGGCCCCTGGTTCCGCGCGCGGAGGTGCCACCTCCCGCTGTCGAGAGGCGAATCGCATGTTCACCGGACACATCCACGAGGTCGGCACGGTGGCGTCCGTCGACCGGGGCCGCATCGAGGTCAACGCGCCCAGGACCGCCACCACCGCGCCGGGCTCGATCTGCCTGAACGGCGTCGGGCTCACCATCGACCAGGCCGAAGGGGCGCCGGACGTGCTGGCCGCGGTGCTGTCGCCGGAGACCCGGCGCAGGTCGACGCTCGACGGGATCCGGCCCGGCACGCGGGTCAACGTGGAGTCGCCGCTGGTGCTCGGCGACCGGGTGGGCGGTCACCTGGTGCAGGGCAACGTGGACGCCGTGGGCAAGGTCGTCCGGGTCGACGAGGAGACGACCTCCAGGCGGTTGTGGATCAAGCCGCCGGAGCGGTTCCTCCCGTTGGTCGTCCCGAAGGGGCAGATCGCGGTGGACGGCGTCAGCCTGACCGTCGCCGAGGTGGCGCGCGACCGGTTCTCCGTGGCGCTGCTCCCGGTGACGTTGCGCAACACCACGCTCGCCGACCTGTCGGCCGGTGATCGCGTGAACCTGGAGCCAGACCTGGTCACCCGCCTGGCGCAGCGCTGGCCGGCCGATCCGGGACGTGCGGTGACCGAGGCGGTCGCGGCGCTGCCGTGGTCGGGGCGCCGCTCGGGCGCGCGGGGCGTGCAGGAGGCCCTCGCGCAGCTCGCCGCCGGCGGGGCGGTGGTGGTGTGGGAACCGGACCTGGAGGGTGAGGGGGACGTGGTGTTCGCGGGTGCGCACCTGCGCCCGGAGGCGTTCGTCTTCCTGCTCACCCAGGCCTGCGGTCACTCGACCGTGCCGTGCGCGCCCGAGGTCCTGGAGCGGCTGGAGATCGGTCCCATCCCCGGTCCGGGCGACCGGCACGGCACCCGCCAGCACGTCCCGGTGGACCTGGCCGCCGGGACCGGCACCGGCGTGTCCGCCGCCGAACGCGCGGCGACCGTGCGCCGCCTCGCCAGCCCGCACGCCGTGCCGGGCGACTTCGTCCGGCCGGGCCACGTCTTCCCGCTCGCCGCACGTCCGGGAGGGCTCGCCGAACGCGGCGGTCACACCGAGGCCACCGTCGCCCTGTGCGTCGCGGCCGGGCTGCCACCGGTGGGGGTGTGCTGCGAGGTCATGAACCCCGACGGGACCATGGCGAAGGCCGCGGACCTGGAGGTCGCCGCGCTGCGCTGGGGCCTGCCGCTGGTCGACGTGGACGACCTGAGGAAGTACCTGTGAGCACGGCCGGACGCGACCTCTACGACGACGACCGGTTCTTCGCGGGGTACCGCCTGCTGCGCGACTCGGCCGCCGCGATCAACGACGTCGTCGAGATCCCCGCCCTGGACCGCGTGCTCCCTCCCGTGGCGGGCGCCTCGATCGTCGACCTGGGCTGCGGAACCGGCGCCCTGGCCCGCCGGCTGGCCGACGCCGGGGCGGCCGACGTCCTGGCGGTGGACTCGTCCCGGCGGATGCTGGCGCTGGCCACCCCGCACCCGCGGGTCCGCCTCCTGCGCGCCGACCTGGACGAGCTCGCGCTGCCCGCGTGCTCGGCCGACCTGGTCGTCAGCAGCCTCGCCCTGCACTACGTCGCCGACTACCCCGGCCTGGTCGGGCGCGTCGCCCGGTGGCTGCGGCCCGGCGGGCGGTTCGTCTTCTCGGTCGAACACCCCGTCTGCACGGCCGCCGACCCCATGACCGGGTGGTTGCGGACCGAGCACGGCACCGTGTGGCCGGTCGACGACTACGCGCGGGAAGGGCCGCGGACCCAGCGCTGGATCATCGAGGGCGTGCGCAAGCACCACCGGCGGCTGACCACGCTGGTCGGCGCGCTGCTCGCCGCGGGCCTGGAGCTGACGGGCATCGACGAACCGGTGCCGGACGACGCCGCGCTCGCCGAGCACCCCCGGCTGGCCGAGCACCTGCGGCGCCCGCCGCTGCTCGTGCTCGCCGCCCGCCGCGACCACGGCGGTTCGGCGTCGGATCCTCCGGGAAGGGGAATGTGGTGATCGAGGTCGACGTCGTGGACGGCATCGGGGTCGTGCGGCTGGTCCACGGCAAGGTCAACGCCCTGGACCTGGAGCTGTGCCGGGCGATCACGCGGACGATGCGCGACCTCGACGACCGGGACGCCGTCCGGGCCGTGGTGGTGACCGGGACCGGGCGGGTGTTCTCCGCCGGTGTCGACCTCAAGCGCGTGGTCGACGGCGGGGCCGCGTACGCGGCCGAGTTCCTGCCCGCGCTCAACGCCGCCTTCCGGGCCGTCTTCGACGTCGGCAAGCCGGTGGTGGCCGCGGTCGACGGGCACGCGATCGCCGGTGGCTGCGTGCTCGCCGCCGCCGCCGACCACCGGATCATGGCCGGCGGGACCATCGGGCTGCCGGAACTGCGGGTCGGCGTGCCGTTCCCCCAGTCGGCGCTGGAGATCGTGCGGTTCGCGATCGGGCCGGTGGCCGCGCACCGGGCCGTCTTCGCCGGCGTCAACCACGGGCCGGAGGCGGCGCTGGCCCTGGGCCTGGTGACCGAGCTGTGCGACCCGGACCTGCTGCTGGACCGCGCCTCGGCCGCCGCCGCGGCACTGGCGCGCGACATCCCGGCGGACGTCTTCCGGCACACCAAGGCCCAGGTGCGGCACGAGGTGAACGAGCGGCTCGACCGGGCCACCGACGCGGCCACCCTGGAGCTGTGGACGACGGCCGCGACCGACGGCCGGATCCAGGCCTTCCTGGACCGGACGGTCGGCGGCCGGTCCGAGCGGTAGCGGCGGGGCACGACGCCGTGCCGGTCGTCGATGCGCGGGCACCGGAGGACGCGGCGGTGACCGTTCAGCCGCAGACCTCCTGGTAGGGCACTTCCGGCACGTAGCGCTGCCACTCCTCCCGGGTCAGCGGGCGCCGGGTGGTGTCGCACAGGGTCTTCGCGATGTCGCCGGTGTAGCCGAGGTCCACTCCCGCACCGAGTGGTCCTCGCCCGCGCCGGCCAGGCACAGGCGCCAGCCGTCCTGACCGCAGGAGAACTGGTTGCGGGCCTGCTCGGGGTTCCACCCGTAGTCGCCGCCCGTGGCCAGGGTCCGGCCGTCCGGGCTGAACGCGGCGGCGTACACCGGGCCGACGTGCCCGGTCATCGGCTGGTTCGCCCGCAGCCGGCCGCTGACGTCCCACAGCCGGACCGTGCCGTCCTGCCCGCCGGTGGCCAGGGTCCCGCCGCACCGGGAGACGTCGTTGGTGGCGCTGGAACGTCTCGCGCTCCCGGTTGGTCAGCCAGTGCTCGACCTCCCGCCCCACCCAGACCGACGCGGCGGCCCGCGGGGAGGCCATGAGGATGAAGTACCGCGACGAGTCCAGCGCGTTCTCGATGGTCCGCCACAGGTCGGGGTTGGCGCCCAGGCTGGTCTGGTCCCGGAACACCCGCAGCGCCCTGGGCCGGTACCAGCGCTTGGCGAACCGGTGCAGGCCGCGTTGCACGTCGGCGGCCAGCCGCATGTCCGCTCACCTCTTCGTGGCCGCCGACGACCACCGCCCACCGCTCGGCGCCGACCGGACTCGCCGGCGTGACCACGACCGCGCGTCGCCGGGCACACCCCGTCTACCGCTACCGGTTCCAACTGCCCGGGATCAGGGACCGGCGCACTCCCCCGCGACGGGCTTGGCCGCGAGGTCATCGGCGCCGATGCCGGTGGCCGGGCCGAAATCGTTGGGCCGAACAGGTTGTGCGCTCACCGAGCACGCGGACCACCTCCCGCCGCTTCGCCCTGGCCCACTGGCGAACGGCGTCGCCGCCCACCGGGGTGTGGCCCGATACCCCGTCCAACCACGGCGGGAGCCGGAGCCCTGTTCCGCGCCGGGGTGAACCCCGCTCAGCCCGGATGAGCGGCCGGCGGCGCGTCGGGCGTGCCGGGCTGGGCGCGCGTCGGACCGGGGTTGACGGCCGCCGCCGCCAAGTGGCTTTGCAGCGTGCGGTGCAGGAAGGCGTGACCGTCGAGCCTGCGGCGGGTGATGATCCGCTCCTCGGTGTGCGCCAGGAACGCCTCGACGTCGCGCGGCAGCATCCCGGCCCGCACCACCAGGCGCAACGCCGCGCGGTGGCTCCACCAGCCGTGCATCGACACGGCGAACCCGACCAGCCAGATGCCCGTGATGCCGGCGATCGTCGCGTGCAGCAGCGCGGGGCGCAGTGGTTCGGCGACCGAGCCGCTGAGGACGTGCGCCGATCCCAGCACCAGCAGTGCCGCCGCGCCCGTGCCAAGCCGCACGACCAGCGTGCGGCGAGCGGCCGAGGCCCGGCGACCGTGCGGGGTGGTGCGGGCGACCGCCTGGTCCGGCAGCGTCAGCACGCCCGCGGCGAGCCCGGCGGTGAGGCCCGGGATCAGGCCCAGCAGGAGGCCGTGGAAACCGTCCATCCAGCCGAGGTTGCCGCCCACGGTGCCGATGGCCACGCCGATCGCCACACCCGTCAGGAGCACCCGCAGGAACGAACCCTGCGCCCCGCGCCAGTCCAGCCGCCAGTGCGCGGACACGAACCGGGCGCGGACGAGCCGGGACTCGCCGGCCTCCGGCACCTTGCCCGCGGATCGCCAGTACACCAGCGCGGTCGCCGACAGCACGCCGGCGCTCACCACGCCGGCCACCGCACCTGCGGTGATCGCGGCGTGGCCGATCACGGCCGCGGCGCAGCCCACCGCCGCCGCCAGGTAGGCCCGGGTGAGTTCTGCGCCCGCCGACCGCTCGGGCCGGCTCAGCCAGGACAGGTTCAGCCCGTCGACCGTGAACGTGTCGCGCCCGGCCGACTCCATCAGCACCGCCAGCCCGCGCATGTGGTGCAACGACTGCCCGTCGCCGTACGAAGCGGTGCTGGTGAGACCTCGTTGTCGGGGCAGGGCTTCGGTCAGGTAGGCCGACCACAGCCGGTCGAGGTCGTTGTCGATCAGCTCGCGGACCAGCGCGTCGTCGACGTGCCTGCCCCGGTAGGTCAGCACGGCCACGGTCAGCGTCAGCGGGGTGTCGAGCAGCCGCACCAGCTCCGGGTTGCGGTCGCACGCCGCGCGCAACGAGGCCAGCTCGGGCCCCGCCTCGCGCAGGTAGTCGTCGACGTCGAGCGGCCGCAACGGCTCGATCTGCACCGCGACGCCGAACTCGAGCCGCCTGCCCGACTCGAAGTACTCGTCGACCCGGCTGCACACCACCATGCCCGCGTTGAGCCGGGAACGCAGCAACGACAGCACCTCCACGCACCGCCTGCGGTCGTCCAGGTCGCGGATCTCGTCGAGCCCGTCCAGCAGCAGCACGACCGGGCTGCGGTCCGCGCGCAGCCAGCGCCGCACCCGCTTCGGCGGCACCTGGTACAGCCGGCCGATCTCCCACGCGAGCCACTCCACGGCCGTGTCGACGGCGAGCTCGAGCTGCGCCTGCTTGGCCTCGGTCAGGCGTTGCTGCCGCATCGCGAGGTCCTCGGCGCTCTCCTCCTCGCCGTCCTCGGCGGACCTGGGCCGCAGCAGCGCCCGGTGCAGGCCGGCCAGCTTGTACGGATCCACCTTCCAGCTGCTGCCCGACAGCGACACCACGATCGGCACCGGGCCGTCGGGATCCGCCAGCAGGTGTTCGGCGAGCCGCAGCAGCTGGGTGGTCTTGCCGGCGCCCGGCGCGCCCAGCACGACGAGCCTGCGCGCGGTCCTCTCGTCGGCGAAGATCTCCACGATGCCGGTCAGGGTCGGGGTTCCGACCACGCGCAACGGGCCGGTGATCGCGTCGCGGCGCTCGGCGAAACCGAGCTTCGCGGGCACGATCCGCTCCAGCGACCGCGCCAGGAACTCGTCGATCCAGACGACCTTCATCCGCCGCCGCAGGTCGTCGAGGTGGCCGTCGGCGCGCGGGTCGAACGCCTGGTCGGCCACCGCGTCCGGGGCGCGTTCCCGTCGTTGCCACGCGAGGCCGCCCGCCACCAGGGTGACCAGGGCGAAGACGCTCAGCGCCAGGCCGGTGTTCTGCTTCATCCACGTCTGGCCGGGCAGCGGGTTCTCGGCCACCCAGTCGCCGAGCGGGGCGAAGTAGGCGGCGGCCACCGCGGTGAGGACGACCGCGAACACCCAGCCGCGCCTCCCCATCGACCCCACCTCCGCCGCCGGTGTCGTTCGGCACGGGCCCGAAGTTTCGTTCGGGGCACGAGCCGGACGGTGATCATATCGGCACGAGCGCCCGCGGGCGGTGTCCGCCGCGAAGCCGCGGTCGTGCGGTGGGACGAGGGTGGCCGAAGGTGCGAACCGCATCGGCGGTCGAGGTGATCGGGCCCGCAATGCCTCGGTCACCGCCCGACTTCCGCGTTCGCCGTGTCGACCCAGCGCTCGCCGCGTTCGACGAACCGGTCCGGCAGCGCCGTCGACGTCCGCTCGTCCACCCTGGTCCCGAAGTCCCGGGTGCCCGGCGCGATCAGGTGCCTGTCCTTTCCACGAGTGCGAGGACGCGGTCTGCCACGTCGTCCGGTCGGGTGGTCGTGGTGTCGACGGCCAGGTGCGGCGACCGCGGGAACTCGGCGGCGATGTCCACGCCGACGACTCCGGTCCGGCGGTAGACCTCCGAACGCCCGCGCAGCGCCTCCGGCGACGCGCGCAGCCACACCTCCAGGTAGCCGGGCAGGTGCTCGCGGTTCCACTCGTGCACGGCGTGGAACAGCGACACCGTCGCGCACACCACCAGGTGGCCCTGCGAGGCGATCTCGGCGGCCGGCCGCGCGTAGACCATCGCGAGCCGGCGGCGTTCGGCCGGCTCGAAGCCCGGCCCGGAGGCCAGCGCGTGCCGGACGCGGTCGCCGTCGAGCAGCACGGGCGGCCGCCCGGCGCGCACCAGCCGCTGCCGCACCAGCTCGGCGGTGGTGGTCTTGCCGACGCCGGACAGCCCGGTGATCCACACGACGCCCGCCATCACGTCCCCTCGTCCAGCGCCTTGAGGACGTCGCGCCCGGCGGCGACGTCCGAGGGGTGGTCGAACTCGAACCACGGCCCCGCCGCCGGCACGGCGGTCACGGTCAGCTCGCGCACGAGCCGGCCGGTCAGGTCGAGCCCCGGCACGTGCGCCGCGGACGCGGCGGACCACCCGTGCGGCGTGAAGCGGAGCAGTCCGGTGTACTGGCCCTGCACCTCGGCGGTGGTGTTCGCGCGTCCGCCGATCTCGACGACCCGGTCGCCGTCGAGCCGGAACGTCTCCGCGTCCGCGAGCGGGTCGGCGAACCTGCCGCGCCACAGCGGTTCCCAGTCCGGGTCGTACACCACGGCCACGTCGCCGCCCGCGGTCGCGAGCCGGCGCACCGACTCGGCCGAGTACACGATGTCGCCGTAGCTCACGACCACCGGTTCGCGGGTCAGCCACTCGGCGGCGGCGGCGAGCGACTCGACCATGGTCGTCGAGGACCAGCACGGGTTGTGGAACCGGGTCAGGTCGTGGCCGTCGAAGGCCTCCGCCCGCCGGCCCGTGACCACGCCGATCTCGTCGGCGCAGGCCCGCGGGGCGCGGACTCGCCGGTGCAGCAACGAGGACCCCTCGACCTCGACGAGGCACTTCGGCCGGTCGTCGGTGGCGTCGCCGAGCCGGGACCCGCGGCCGGCGGCCGGCACGAGCGCCTTCACGACACCTCCAGCAGCCCGCGCACGAGGGCCACGTCCTCCGGCGCGTACTCCGGCTCCCGCTCCGGGTGCCACATCACGCCGACCAGTCGCGCGTCCCGGTGCCGCACCGACTCCACGACCGGTCCGCACACCGCCTCGACCACCAGCGGGTCGGCCACCGCGTCCGCGCCGAAGCGGTGGAAGCTGTTGACCTCGCGCCGCCCGCCGGAGCGGAAGTCCACCTCGTGGCGCACGCCGACGTGCCCGGCGACGGGTCGCAGCGACGTGCCGAAGTGGTTGAGGATCGCCTGCATCCCCCGGCACACGCCGAGCACCGGCACGTCGCCGGTCAACGCCCACCGCAGCAGCCGCCGCTCGGTCTCGTCCCGCCGCGGCGCGGTCCCCCCGTACGGGACGAGGTCGCCGCCGCCGGTGAGCACCAGCCCGGCGAGCCCCAGCTCCCGCGCCGCGCGCACGGCGTGCGGCGCGGAGTTCGGCAGCGGCACCGCGACCACGCCGCACACGGCGAGGAACTCCACCCACCGCACGTCCAGCGCGTCACCCTCCTCGCCGTGCTCGTCCTGCACGGCCCGCTGCGTGATCCCGACCGCCTTCACGTCACCACCCCCACGTGTCCCGCACCCGCGTCGACCTCCAGCGCCGCCGCGCCGAGCCACGCCCGGAACTGCGACTCCCCCACCCCGATGACCGCGGGCACCCCCAGTTCCAGCGCGCGGATCGCCATGTGCGAGTTGACCCCGCCGAACGCGGTCACCAGGCCCGCGACGCCGCGGGAGAACAGCCAGTCGTAGCCGGGGTCGGCGCCCGCCACCAGCGCGATGGCGCCCTTCGGCTCGTCGCCGGCGTCGACGTCCGCCACCCGCGCCACCACCCGGCCGCGCGTGACGAAGTTCGGCCGGGTGGCGGGCACCCGGAAGCCCCACACGTCGTCCGGGCCGGTGATCAGCGGCGGCGGGACGACACCGCGGCTGACCGCGTGCGCGGCGCGTCCGCGTTCCACGGCGTGCTCCAGCGAGTTCGAGCCGATCTCCTCCACGTCCACGTAGGACATGTCGTCGGCCGAGAACCCGTGCCGCGAACCGAACTCGCGCACGCCGACCAGCACGTCGCTGAGCACGGCGGTGAACTCGAACTTGGCCCGCTCCCGGCCGCGGATGGCCGCGCCGACGAGCGCCGGCAGCCGGTGCGCGTCGAACGTGAAGCCGGCCTGGCGGATGAGCCGGTCGATGGCGCGCACCTGGCCGGGGCCCGGCCGGAACCCGCCGGCTCCGGCGACCGGCGGCCGGGGCGCCGACCAGTCGAAGTAGCGGTCGGGTTCCTCGTCGTAGCGCGGCGACAGGATGTCGTAGGCGCCCGGCCGCAGGTGCCCGTAACGCTTGAGGAACGCGGTCTTCCCCATCGAGGCGAAGTCGCTCTTCAACTCGCCCGCGACCAGGCCGAGCCCCGCGACGAACGCGGCCCGCTCGTCCTCGCTGAACACGCCCGTCGCGACCAGGTCGCCCAGCAGCTCGGTGGCCACGAACGCCGCCCGCGCCAGCCCGGCGAACGGCGGCGTCCCGTGCGCCACGCAGGTGTCGAGCATCGCGGCGATGCCCGGCGCGCAGCACCCGGGCTCGTGGTGGCCGCACCCCGGTCGGGGGTCGAGCAGCCGCAGGGACGCGAGGTTGCGCTCCCACAGCGGACCGGACACCATCCGGTCGGTGAGCTCGCGCAGCGCCTCGCGGAACGCCCGGTGCTCGCGCGTGGTCAGCCCGGCCTCGGCCACCGCGTCCACCCGGTCCGGCCGCAGGCCCAGGTTCGAGACCACGACCTCCGACTCGACCTTGTCGTGCAGGTGGGGCCGGTCGACGAGCCGTTCGAGCCAGTGGTCCACCAGGTGCGCCGCCAGGTCGTCCGGCAACCCCTGCGGCAGCAACGAGTTCAGGCTCACCCGCACGTCGACGTACGGCAGGCCCGCGAAGTCCACCAGCAGCGGCACCCCGCTCAGGTCGCGGTAGCCGTACCGGCGGCGGGCGCGGGCGTACACGTCGTCGGTGATCAGCCGTCGGTACAGCGACGACGCCAACGGCCGCGGTCGCAGGCCGATGATCTCCGCCGGGTTCCAGTCGGGCATCACGCCGAACACGGTGCGCTTGCCGACCACCGGCCCTCTCGCCGACGACCGGCTGCCGATCACCGCGGACACGCGCTCCAGCACCCGGCGGTGCGCCGCGGCGGGCACGGGCGCGGCGGCCACGACGAGCGGGCGGACCTGGAGCAGCACCAGCGCGCCCGAGGACCGGACGGCGAACTCGACCTCCAGGCCGTCCACGCCGGTCAAATCCGCCGGCTCGCACAGCAGCGCGGTCACGCCCGGCAGCGGCGCGTCCGGGCCCCGGTCGGTGCCGTACCAGGTGTTCACCCCGCCGACCCGGCCCGCGGTCACCGCGTCCGCCCCCGCGCCCTCGACCCAGTCGACCACCAGGTACGGCGCTCCCCCGCTCGGGTCCCGCCCGCACGCCACGCCGCTGAGCACCCCGTCGCGCACCTGCGGCTGCACCAGTACCTGGTCGTCGGGCCGCTCGCCGTCGTAGGAGGCGAAGACGCGGTCGACGCCGTCGGCGAGCTGCGCGCGGGTGTGCAGGCCGGGCAGCGTCCGGAACCGCCCGGCCTGCGAGCCGTGCGCCGAGTCCTCGGTCCCGGCGCTGCTGCGCGCCATCAACGGACCGCGCGCCCACGGGCGCCGCAGCACGTCGTCGAGCACGCGTTCCCGCTCGGCCTGCCGGCGGCGCAGCGGGAAGCACGCCAGGGGCGGCACGTCGGCGCGGGTGACCAGCGGCGTCAGGCGCACGAGCGACTCGGCCTTGGTACCCAGGCGGACGCGGGTCACGGGCGGTCCTCCCCCCGACGGCGCGCGACCCACGCGACGGTCTCGTACGGCACGGAGACCCGCGCGCCCGCTTCGGTCCGCACCAGCTCGCGGATCTCCCGCAGCACGGTCTCGAAGCGGCCGCCCGCCTGCTCGCCGAGCGTCCAGTGCGAGCGCCACAGGTCGCACCACGCCTCGGCGTCGAGGTCGTAGACGGTCCGGCCGGAGATCCGCACGGGCCCCTCGAACAGCCCGCTCTCCTCGATCACCGTGCCCTGCTCGGACCGCCGCACGCCGTACCGGAAGTCCGGCACGTGCGACTTGATCAGCTCCTCGATCCGCGCCTGGAGCGGGTCGTCCAGCTCGCGGTGGTTCCACAGGCACACGAAGTGGCCGCCGGCGCGCAGCAGCCGGGCCGCCTCGCGCAGCGCGACCCCGCGGTCGGTGTGGTCGAACGAGCCGCCGTAGCTGACCAGCGCGTACCGCCCGGCCGGCCGTCCGGTGTCCTCGCCGACGCCGGTGTGCCAGCTCACCGAGCTGTAGTCGGCCGTGCGGCGCTGGCCGAGCACGCGCATGGCGTCGTTCGGCTCGACCGCGTCCACCAGCAGGCCGCGGTCCAGCAAGGGCTGGGTGAGGTGCCCGGAGCCGGCGCCGATGTCGCACGCGATGTCCCCGAAGCCGACACCGGCCACCCGGACCACCGCGTCGATCACGGTGGTGACGTACTCCGGCCGACCGCTGTAGGTGGACGCGTACTTGCCGAAGTCGAACTTGATCGGCATGGGAGGTCTCCTGTCACGTTGGCGTGCAGCGGCGGACGCGCACGGGTAGGGGTCGGAGGCGGTGGCCCAGCCGGGCGGCGGTGTCGACCGGGTCCGGCTCGCGGAAGCGCGCGGCGAGGTCCTCGTCGTCGATCCACTCGCGCCACTGGCCGACCTCGCCGCGCCGGTTGACCCGCGGCCCGTCCCCGGCGACGCGCGCCTCGTGCGCCCGCATGGCCTCGAAGGAGCCGCGCGCCACCGCCCGTTCCAGCTCGGACCGGTCCACCGCGGACCGCGGGAACCGGGGCAGCGCGCCGAGCAGGCGGAGGTCGGCCCGGTGCCGTTCGACGGCTTCCCGGTCGGCCCTCGACGTGGTCGACTGCCCGGTCATCGGCTGCTCCCGGTGTGCGGTTGGAGGACGGCCGCCGCGACGTTGCCGCCGAACCCGAGGCCGATCTGCACGGCCGGTCCGCCGGGGTGCAGGAAGTGGCCCTCGGCGAGCTGCGGGTGGCGCTGCTCGGTGACCGCGCGCGGTGCGGGCACTACGCCCTCCACGACGGCTCGCGCCAGCGCCACCAGCTCCAGCAGCGGCGCGGTGCCCATGGTGTGGCCCAGGAGCGGCTTGAGGCCGTACGTGACGGCCTTGTCGCCCAGGTGCGCCAGCACCCGCTCGTCGGCGGTGTTGCAGGCCACCGTGCCGGTCGCGTGCGCGACGTACAGCCCGATCGCGGCCTTGTCCACGCCGGCGGCGGTCAGGGCCTGGTCGACGGTGCGCACCAGGTGCTCGCCGGACGGCTCGATCGACGTCGGGTGGTGGGCGTCGTTGCCCAGCGCGGTCGACAGCACGCGCAGGTAGCCCGCCGGGTGCGGCGCCGCGGTCAGCACTACCGCCGCCGCGGCCTCGCCGATGACGAACCCGCGCGTGCCCTCCTGGAACGGGCGGCAGACGTCGTCGGGCGGGCTGTCGTGCACCAGCGCGCCGAGGTCGGCGAACAGCCGGATCTCCTCGCCGTCGTAGCCGACGTCGGCGGACGTGACGACCACGTCGGTGGCGTCGCCCCAGCGCAGCAGCCGGTGGGCCAGCGCGACGGCGTGCAGGCCGGACGAGCACGCGGCGCTGAGCACGGCGCTCGGACCGAGGAACCGGTTCTTGATCATCACCTGGCCGGGCGGCGTCGTCCGCACCCGCTCGACGAACCGGCGGCGGTTCGTCGCGCCCGGGTACCGGTCGCGCCACAGCTCGCGGTCCGCGCCGGTGGTGGCGTGCAGCACGGCGACCCGCTCGCCCGGTTCCCAGCCGTGCGCGCGGGCGTCGGCGACGGCCTCCTCGGCGACCTCGGCGACGGCCCGCGCGTACCGCGTCGTCCCGCCCGACGCCTCCGGCCGGTCCGGCACGCGGGCGTACCAGCAGGGGTCGGGGAAGGCGTCGCCCAACCCGCGGTGCGGCCTGGCCGAGGAGACGCCGCCGACGAGCCCGTCCCACAGCGCGTCGACGCCCCAGCCGTAGCCGGTCGCCGCGCCGGCACCCACGACGTCGATCACCCCGTCGGACATTGCCGCCCTCTCTGGTCCGAGGCGCATACGCCCCCTCGGAGTCCGGCTGGGCGGAGCCCCTCGTGTCCGCCCAGCCGAAATCCGATTGCCGCGTCCGCTCGGCTCGCCGGCGGACGGCACAACTCTTCTCGGAGGTGGGCAAGTACCGCTGTCACAGCGCTTTAGCGCCAGCTCAAGGGCGGTGCGATGACGTGTGGCGCGGCGAGTGCCGCATAACGCCGACGTCGAATTCCCTCAACCGGCCGCTGGCCGACGCCAATTCCGGCAACTACGCTGGACGCCTTGGGGGAAAGGGTGGGGGACGCAATGCTCTCGGGTATTCGCTATTCCGCACTGGGGCCGCTGTCGGCCTGGCGGGCGACGGAGAAGATCGAGCTGGGCTGGGCCAAGCAGCAGGCCGTGCTCGGCGTGATGCTGCTGGAGATGAACCGGCCGGTGCCGGTGCGCAAGATCGTCGACGGGGTGTGGGGAGAGCAGGGGCCGCGCGACGCGCGCAACGCCGTGCAGACCTACATCAGCCGCCTGCGCCGGGTGTTGCGCGGGCCGGGCGAGTCGCTGGTGCACACCGAGGCCGGGTACCTGCTGCACGGCGAGCCGACGAACCTCGACGTCGTGGTGTTCGAGCAGCACCTCGACGCCGCGCACGAGCGCTACCGCGACAGCGACGTGGCGGGCACGGCCGAACAGGTGGACGCCGCGTTGGCGCTGTGGCGCGGCGAGCCGTTCAGCGGGCTCGACGGCCCGCTGCTGGAGGCGGAGCGGCAGCGGCTGGCTGAACGCCACCTCAGCGCGCAGGAGCTGCGGGCCCGCATCGGGATCGAGCTCGGCCGGGCCGGTGAGAGCGTCGCCGGGCTGACCAGGCTGGTCGCCGAGAACCCGTTGCAGGAACGGCTGCGCGCGCTGCTCATGCTGGCGCTGTACCAGTCGGGCAGGCGGGCCGCCGCGCTGGACGTGTTCCAGGAGACCAGGCGGCTGCTGGCGGACGAGCTGGGCGTGGACCCCGGCGAGGAGATCCGCGACCTGCACGAGCGGATCCTGCGCGGCGACCCCGGCCTGACCGCGCCCGGCGGGCAGCCGGCCACGCGCAACACGCTGCCGCGCGACGTCGCGGACTTCACCGGCCGGGCGGGCGAGCTGGCGCGGCTGCTGGCCGACCCGCCGCCGTCCACCGCGGCGGTGGTGGAGGCGGTGGACGGCAGCGCCGGGGTGGGCAAGACGGCGCTGGCCGTGCACGCGGCGCACCAGCTGGCCCACCGCTATCCCGACGCGCAGCTGTTCGTCAACCTGCACGGCCACTCGCCGGGCCGCACGCCGGTCGAGCCGCTGGCCGCGCTCGACACGCTGCTGCGCGCGCTCGGCGTGCCCGGCGAGCGGATCCCGGCGAAGCTGGACGCCCGCGCGGGCCTGTGGCGGGCCGAGCTCGCCGACCGCGCCGCGCTCGTGGTGCTGGACGACGCGACGGACGCCGAGCAGGTCCGCGCGCTGTTGCCGGGCACGGCCCGCAGCCTCACCCTCGTGACGAGCAGGCGCAGGCTGGTCGACCTGGAGGCCGCGCACGCGCTGTCGCTGGACGTCCTGCCGCACGACGACGCCGTCGCGCTGTTCGGCCGGATCGTCGGGGACCGCCGGGCCGACGACGAGGCGGACACGGTCGCCGAGGTCGTCGAGCTGTGCGGCCGCCTGCCGCTGGCGATCCGGATCGCCGCGGCCCGGCTGCGCACCCGTCCCGCGTGGACCGTCCGGTACCTGGCCGACCGGCTGCGCCAGGACCGGCCGCTGGCCGAGCTGGAGGCGGGCGACCGGGGCGTCACGGCGGCGTTCTCGCTGTCCTACCGGCACCTGACCGGCGGGCAGCAGCGGGTGTTCCGCATCCTGGGGCTGCACACCGGCCCCGACCTCGACGCCGACGCGGCCGCCGCGCTGGCCGGTCTGGAGGTCGGCGCGGCGCGCCGGGTGCTGGAGGACCTGGTCGACGTGCACGTGCTGGAGCAGCCGACGGCCGGGCGCTACCGGTTCCACGACCTGGTGCGGCACTTCGCCCGCGACGTGGTGGAGGGCACCGAGCCGGAGCCCGTGCGGTGCGCCGCGCTGGACCGGCTCGGGGACCACTACCTGCACACGGCCGCCGCGGCCATGAACACCATCGCGCCGCACGAGCGCTCGCGCCGTCCGGACCTGCCCGCGCCGGCCGTGCTCGCCGAGTACGACGAGGCGTTGGCGTGGCTGGACGCCGAGCGGCCGAACCTGCTGGCCGTGGCCGCGCGACCGCGGTACGCGACGCCGCTGGCCGACGTGCTGCACCGCTACCTGCACCTGCGCAACCACATCGACGACGCCCTGGTGCTCGACTCGCTCGCGTTGGCGGCGGCGACCGACCGCGACGCTTCGGGGCGTGCCCTGCACCGCCTGGGCCTCGGCCACTACCGGTCGGGCAACCAGGCGGCGGCGCGGTCGTTCCAGGAGCGGGCGATGGAGGTCTTCCGCACGTCCGAGGACCGCCAGTGGGAGGCGGACGTGCTGCGGGCGACGGGTGTGCTGGACGGCCTGGCCGGCAGGCACCGCGACGCGATCGACACGAACCTGCGGGCGTTGACGATCATCCGCGAGGTCGGCAGCGTGGCGTGCGAGACGGCGGCGCTGTCGAACATCGGCGTGGCCTACCAGCGCCTCGGCCGGTACGACGAGGCCTTGGAGCACCTGACGGAGGCCGCGTACCTGGCGCGCACCATCGGCCACGAGGTCGCCGAGGGCTACGCGTTGTGCGAGACGGGCGTCGTCCACCGCCGGCGCGGGGAGTACGCCGAGGCGCTCGACCACCACCGCCGGGCGTTGGCGAAGGCGTGCGCCAACGGCCACCGCGTCGGCGAGGGCTACGCGTTGGCCAGGCTGGGCGAGGTGCACGGCCTGATGGGTGACGAGGCGCAGGCCCTGGACCACCTGGACCGGGCGCTGGCCGCGAGCCGCGGTGCGGTGCACCGGGTCAGCGAGGGCGACGCGCGGTGCGCGTTGGGAGAGCTGCACTTGCGCGCCGGTCGTCGGGCGGAGGCGGCGGCGGAGTTCGGCCTGGCCTTGGCCATCGCCGTCGACACCGGTGACCGGGGGCAGGAGGCGCGGGCGCAGGAAGGACTGGGTGACGCGGCGGACGATCCCGAGGTGGCGCGGCGGCACTGGTTGCGGACGTTGGAGGTGTACGCGGTGATGGACGTGCCGGGCGCGGACGCCGTGCGGGACAAGCTGGGGAGTTAGCGGGGACGACCCGCGTCGGCCGCCCCGGCGCCGAGGCTGCGACCGTTCTCCGGGCCGGGCGGCCCGACCGGCTTCCCGGCCAGGCGGACTTCGCAGCCAGGCGGACTTCTTGGCAGGGCACCGCACTTGGGCGTCGTCCCCCGCTCGAACGCCGGAACCCGTGTCGGCAAGCACCTCCCGCCGCGGCACCGCACGCCCGGTGTCGGCCGCCCGTGACCGGTGCTCTTTCGGGTGTACTTCACCTTCGGCGGCGCGAACCGGGCCGACACTGGTCGCTGAACCGGCTCCTCCAGAAGGTTGGACCATGCGCCGCATCCCCGCTCTGCTCGCCGCGCTGGTGCTGATGGTGGCGGTCACGCCTCCAGCATCGGCCGAGACCCGGGATTCACCGCACTGGGTCGGATACGGGGCACGCGACCCGGAGGGTTTCCGATCCGTGAGCGCCAGGTGGACCGTGCCGGCGTACGTGGGCGAATGCAGCGGGAACCGGTGGGCGGCGTACGCGGTGTGGGTCGGGATGGGCGGCCAGGACGGCGGCGCCACCGACACCGTCGAGCAGACCGGCACGATCGCCGAGTGCCGGGACGGGACCGTGGAGCACTGGGCCTTCGTCGAGGCGTACCCGGCCGAGGCCGAGCTGTTGTTCGAGGTGCAGCCCGGAGACGTCGTGGATGCCCAGATCACCATGAGGGATGGGGTCTTCGACTTCCTGGTGGCCGATTCGACCTCCAAGAGGTGGGAGGACGGAACCCGGGCGACCACCGGGCTGGGGCGGACCGCGGAAGTGGTCGTCGAGAGCCCGGACGGCGAGTACTTCAGGAAGTTCGACCCGGTCCACTTCAGGAAGGCGAAGATCAACGGTCGATCCATCGGCCTGCTGGACCTCACCCGCTGGACGTTGGTCGACTACGACGGCGACCACCCCACCGAGCCGCGCGTGGTCCGCGCCTGGGCCACCCACTTGTTCAACGCCGGAACGGCGTTCGACGTCCACTGGCTGTCCGAGTGACGGCGGCGCCCGCACGGCGCCGCAGGGGTCCCGGTCACAGGTCGAGGACGAGTCGTGGGCTTCGGGACCGCGACACGCAGATCATCATCACGTCGCAGGCCGCCCGCTCCCCCTCGTCGAGCACGGAGTCCCGGTGATCCGGGACTCCCGCCAGCACACCCGTCTCGCACGTGCCGCACGTGCCCTCCCGGCACGACGACAGCACCGCGATCCCGGCCTCCTCCACCGCGTGCAGGACCGACTCGCCCTCCGGCACGACCAGGGTCCGACCCGACCGCGCCAACTCGACCTCGAACGACGTGCGCGGGCCTTCGACGGCCCTGGGCGTGAAGCGCTCGACGTGCAGCCGAGCGGGAGAGCGCTGTTCGACGGCGGCCAGCAGCGGTTCCGGCCCGCAGCAGTAGATCTCGGCGTCCGCCTCCAGGAACGAGTCCAGCTCCAGCAGCCCGGTCTCGTCCTGCGGCCGCACGACCACCCGGTCGCCGTACCGGTCGCGCAGTTCTCCGGCGAACGCCATGGACGAGCGCGTCCGCCCGCCGTACAGCAACCGCCACGACGCGCCCCGATCCGCGACAGCCCTGATCATGGGCACGATCGGCGTGATGCCGATGCCGCCCGCGACGAACAGGTAGCGCTCCGCCGCCACCAGCGGGAACTGGTTGCGCGGCCCGCGAACGCGCACCGCGGACCCCTCGCCGAGCGTCGAGTGCACGTACCGCGAACCCCCGCGGCCGGCGGGCTCGTGCAGCACCGCCACCTGGAGCGCCGAGCGGTCCGCCGGGTCGCCGCACAGCGAGTACTGGCGGACGAGGTCCGGCCCCAGCACGAGGTCGACGTGGGCGCCGGGTTCCCAGGCGGGCAGCGGTTCGCCGGCCGGGTGGCGCAGGGTCAGCCGCACCACTCCGTCGGCGATGAACTCCTTGCGCTCGACCAGGACGTCGAACTCCACGTGCTCGGCGGACGCGGTCATCGGGCTCCTGTTCACCGGTGGGCTTCGATCGGCCGCCGCTCGACCGGCGGCGGTGACCCGGCCGTCGGCGGCGCGTGGCCCTCCGGGTGGGCCAGCAGCCAGTCCCACAGTCGCACCGGGTCGTCCGAGTCGTGCTCGGCTCCGCAATGGCACACGCCGACCAGCAGGTCGGTGCCCGGTTCCCAGTGGACGCGGTAGACCGTGCCGCCGCGCAGCATCGCCACCCGGTCGCTCATGTCGCGGTCGCCTTCGCGGGTTCGCCGGCCGCCGCGACCATGCGCTTGAGGATGCGCCGCGCGGCCAGCCCGCCGGTGTCGATGTTGATCGACAGTTCCTGGTAGCCCTCGGGCTCGGACCGGATCACGCGTTCCAGGACGTCCAGCGCGGTGACGTCCTGGAGGACGACCGTGCGGTTGCTGTCACGCAGGAAGTCCGACACCTCCTGGTCGTCCAGCGCGAAATCCCGTGCCACGGCCCAGAAGTCGTGCGTGCTGTGCTCGGTCTCCGGTGTGATGGCGTAGACGACCTCGACGTGGAAGCCGCGCGGGTCCGAGCCGTCGGCCTCGGGCAGCACGCCGACCGGCGCGACCCGGCTGTGCAGCAGGTACAGGCACGGCGGGTGGTACTCGATGTCCTGCCAGCGCGTGATCCGGCCTTCGATCCCGGTGGACCTGGCGTAGAACGGCGGGCACGCCGCGTCGGCCATGTGCCGGCTGACGTAGATGATCCCGTTGTCCTCGTCGACCTCGGTGGTGATCGGCGTGTTGGCCACCTCGGGCGTGCCGATGTACCCGCCGTGCAGGTAGGTCTCGTGCGACAGGTCCATGAGGTTGTCGACCAGCAGCTCGTACCGCGCCGCCAGCGGTTCCATCCCGCACACGGTGGTGTAGGCGGGGTCGGCGAGCCACGGCGCCCGGGGGATCAGCGCCCGGTCGGCCCGGTCGCGCTCGCCGATCCACACCCAGACGAACGAGTCCTGCTCCACCACCGGGTAGGACGGCACTCGTGCGGTGCGCGGGATCCGCTCCTGACCCGGCACGAACACGCAAGTGCCGGCCTTGTCGTAGGTGAAGCCGTGGTAGCCGCAGACGATCGCGTCGCCCTCCAGCCTGCTTTCCGAGAGCGGGTAGCGCCGGTGCACGCACCGGTCCGCCAGCGCCACCACCTCGCCCGCCTCGCTGCGGTAGAACACCAGCGGCTCGCCCAGGATCGTCCTGGCGAACAGCTCGTGCCCGATCTCGCGGCCGTAGGCCGCCACGTACCACTGGTCACGCGCGAACGTCATGATCTGGCAACCTCCTGCGGTGCACGGTCCGGGCACGAGACAGATCGCGGCCGGGCACGGGGCGGTCGGCCGACGTGCCCGCCGCGGACCTCTGATGCGTCCGTCGCCGCCCCATGCGGTGATCTTCGAGCGATGCGTCTCCTGTGGACGGTCGGGTCAGGTCGCGCCGTAACGGGCGCGCACGAGTTTCTTGAGCAGCTTCCCGGTGGCGCTCTGCGGCAGTTCGTCCACGAACACCACGGACTTCGGGATCTTGTAGCCCGCCAGCCGGTCGCGCAGGAACGCCAGCACGTCCAGCTCGCTCGTCGCGTCCGCACCGGGGTTGACGGTGACGACCGCGCGGCCCACCTCGCCCCACCTGGGGTCCGGCACGCCGATCACGGTGCACTCGGCGATCGCCGGGTGCTCGTGGAGGACGCCCTCGACCTCCGCCGGGTAGATGTTCTCCCCGCCCGAGATGATCACGTCCTTGAGCCGGTCGACCACGGTGATGTAGCCGTCCTCGTCCGGCGTGGCGACGTCGCCGGAGTGGAACCACCCGTCGGGGCCGAAGGCCACCGCCGTGTCCGCGGGCCGCCGCCAGTAGCCGCGCATCACGTTCGGACCGCTGATCACGATCTCGCCCTTCTCACCGGGCCCGACGTCGGCCAGGTCTGGCCCGACCACGCGCACGTCGGTGAAGAAGTGCGGCACACCGGCGGTTCCCGCCTTGGCCTCGCTCATCTCCTTGGTCAGGTACAGGGCGCCGGGCGAGGTCTCCGTCATGCCGTAGCCCTGGCTGAAGGACAGCCCGCGTCGCTGGTAGGTGCGGATGGTCGACTCCGGCACGGGCGCGCCGCCGCAGTTGACCTGCCGCAGGCTGGACAGGTCGGCCTCCTCCCAGCGCGGGCAGGCGGCGATCGCGTTGTACATGGTGGGAACGCCGAACATGTAGGTGACGCGGTGGGTCTCGATCTGTTCGAGCACCCCGGCGGCGTCGAAGGCGGACATGAGGACGACCGTGCCGCCCTTGATGAGCGTGGGCAGGCAGGTCATGTTGAGCCCGGCGGTGTGGAACAGCGGCGCGACGACCAGCGTCACCTCGTCACTGGCCAGGTCGACGTCGACCAGCACGTTGACGGTGTTCCAGGTGAGGTTGCCGTGGGTCAGCATGGCGCCCTTGGGCCGCCCGGTCGTGCCCGAGGTGTACATGATCAGGCACAGGTCGTCGAGCGTGACCGGCTCGTCGATCGGATCGGCCTCGGAGGCCGCGATCAACTCCTCGTACGAGGACTCACCCGCGGCGGGGTGGTCGAGCGCGATGACCCGCAGCGGACCCACGGCCGCCCGGACCGCCTGGACGACGGATGCCTGCTCCGGCGCGTACACCAGCACGTCACTGCCGGAGTCGGTCAGGACGTGGGCCACCTCCGCCGGCGCCAGCCGCATGTTCAGCGGGACGAACACCGCGCCGAGCACGCCGACGGCGAACAACGCCTCCAGGAAGGCGGGGTGGTTCGGCCCCAGGTACGCGACCCGGTCGCCCCGGCCCACCCCGACCCGCCGCAGGCCGTGCGCCAGCCGGAGGACCCGCTCGTGCAGCTGCCGATAGGTCGAGCCACGACCTTCGTGGACCACCGCCACCTTCTCCGGCGTCTTGCGGACCCGCCGTGCGGGCCACGAGCCGATGCCCTGGTTGCGCATGACGACCCCTTCAGTCCTCGACCAGGCCCGGCGGGCGGGCGGCGCGGTCCTCGATGATCTCCGGCCGGACACCGTGCTCCCCCGCCGGCCTTCGCGCGCCGACCCGGCCACCACCGATGACCACCGCGACCTCGCCCGGCAGCTCCATCGCGCATCCCCTCCCGCCGACCCGCGCTCGAACCGGTCCCCACATGAAGCTAGGCACATCCATGTCGGCCGTCAAGAATTTGCCCAACGTTCGGTGCGGGAAGAGCCCTGGAGACGACGCCTGGCTCGGTTTCAGGGTCCGACGTGGATGTACGGGACCCAGGCGGAGGGCAGCGTGTCCCAGCCCCGGGCGCGGAGGTCGTGCACGGCGTGGTGCAGCGCGTAGGCGGCTCGGTCACCGGCCGTCGTCGTGCCGAGGCGTCGGTAGAAGCCGCGGGCGACCTCGGCGGCGGTGGTGTCGTGGATCGGCCACAGGGTGGCCACGACGTTGCGGTAGCCGGCCAGGTGGAGCGCGGCGCCCAGGTGCAGCGATTCGTCGGGCAGGTCGCCTCCGCTCGCGGTGTCGCACGCGGAGAGGTAGGCCAGTTCACCGCTGAGGTGCAGGCGGGAGACGTCGGCGACGGTCAGCCGTTCGTCGTGCAGCACCAGTCCCGAGGCCGACGGGTGTCGGGCGTCGGCCACGCCGTGGCAGGCGAAGTGCACGTGGGTGTGCCGTCGCAGGTCGGCGAGCACCCGGTGGCGCGCCGCGTCGGCGGATCGGCGCACGGTGCACCGGCCTCGCGACAGCTCGGTGAGCACGGCGACTTCCGGGTCGACGTCCAGCGCGACGGCGTCCGCCGCGTCGGGGACCGCGACGACGAGCGTGCCGTCGCGCCCGGCCGGTTCGTCCTTGCGCGCCAGGGAGAGCGCTCTGATCGTGGGTGTGTAGGAGGACACCGTGCGGTGGGGCACGGAGGCGGACGTGCCGGGGATGCCGGCCGCGTGGAGCGGCAGCCTGGTCATGGCGCCGGTCGGGCACCACCACAGCCGGGGCGTCGGGCCGAGGTGGTCGAGCACGGGCCGTGCCACGGCCTGCCACAGCCACGCCAGCACGTCGTTCAGGACGGTGTTGTGCGCGATGACCCCGGCGACGCCCTGGGCGGCGTGCGCGGCCGCGGCGAGTTCGTCGGCCCGTTCGGCCGCGGTGGCCGCCGTGAGGTCGGGCAGGGGCACCACGTCGACACCACGGGTGGTCAGGACCAGGGCGTCGCAGCGCAGTGGGCTCACGTTGACGATGACGACCGGTCCGCCGGCCGCGGCGGTGAGCAGCTCGGTGAACGGCGGCGGGCGCAGGAAGCCGGCCAGCCCCGGCAGCCCGCGGACCTCGTCCACCGCCTCGTCCCACTGCCGGGCCAGCGCCATGCGGCGGTCGCGCGCGGCGGGTGCGGGATCGGTCGCAGGAGCCTCGTCGAGGCCGTCGCGCAGTTCGACCAGCCGCCGCGCGAGGTCGGGGCGCACGTCGTGCAGCGCCAGGAAGTCCGTGCGCAGGTCCAGGACCTGCGACCAGAGCACGGACCGGCCCTGCTCCAGCAGTTCGACGGCCCGTTGCGGACGACCCGCCGCGAGCGCGGTGGCGGCGGCGTGCGAAGCGACCCCGACCATCGCCAGCAGTTGCCGTTGCTGGTCCTCGCGGTGCAGGCCGCGCCAGGCGAACACCGGCAGCAACGCCACCACCTGCTCGTACCCGGCGAGCGACGACTCCACGTCGTGGCCGGCCGCCGCAACGGCCCACCACGACGCCGCCTGGATCCGGTCGAGCGCGGGCGACGCGACCGAGCCCGCCGCGACCGCCAGCGCGGCGAGGGCCTCGGCGAGGTCGGCCGGGTCGTGCCCGGCCCGGTGGCGGCGGATCAGCGCGGTGGCGAGGTTGTACGAGTGCACCGCGTGCCGGGTTTCGCCCGACGTGGTGCGCGAGACGCATTCCCGCATCAGGGCGACGGCCTCGTCCAGGTCCCGGGCCTGGCCGGTGGACCCGAACCGGTCGGCGAGCGCGCCACCGAGGTTGGAGAGGTACCGGGACCGGCCGGGGTCTTCTGGGCGCGTGGCCGCCAGGACGTCACGATAGATCCCGATGGCGCGGTCGAGGTCGGCCGGGTCGCGCCGGACGCGGAAGCGCGTCGCGTACGCGTTCGCGAGGTTCGTCGAGTTCCGGGCGTGGCGGGTCGTGCCCTCGATCCCGGTGACCGACCCGATGCCCGCCTCCACGGCCGCGTCCAGGTGCGCGGGGTCACCGGTGAGGTGGTACAGGTTCCCCAACCCCTCGCACAGGCCGGCGAGGATCTCGGGCCGCAGCACCTCGGTCGGCCCGACGGTGGCCAGCGCCTCGTGGAAAGCGTTCACCGCGTCCACCGCGTCCGCCGCGGCGCCGGTCCGCTCGAAGCGGCGGAGCAACGCGCCGCCAAGCTGGTCGACCAAAGAGGGATCCGGACGGACGCCACCCGCGATCCCGCGCCGGATCACCGCGATCCCGTCGTCCAGGTCGCGCGCGGAGCCGAAGAGCTCGTACGCGGTCAGCAGGGCGTGTCCGACCGCCCCCAGCTGGACGACCGCCATGCCCGGCGGCAACTCGGGCGCGGTGATCTCGCGGGCGATGGCCAGCGCGCGCGTGGCCGAGTCCTGGTCGCCGTGCCGGTGGTAGCGGGCGAGGTGCGCCCGCACCAGGTTGGCCTGGTCCAGCAGGTGCTCGGGATGCCCGTCCGGCCTGGCTGCCGCGGCGGCGGCGTACAGCTCGATCGCTTCGTCCAGGTCCTCGTCGCTGCCGAACCTGCGGGAGCGGTCGGACAGCGCGACGGCCAGGAGGTTGAGGTGGTCGACGTAATGCGGCCGGTCCGGCGGGACGTGGTCACCGGCCGACCTGTGCCACCGCACCGCCTCCTCGATGGCCGCGCGGTCGCCGGTCTCGTCGAACAGCAGTCGGTATGCGGTGCCGAGCTGCACCCTGGCCCGACCCTTGAGGTCGGTGCTGCTGCTGTCCACCACGGTCAGCAGCAGCTCGATCGACTCGGCCAGCGCGCCCGGCACGCCGCAGAGGTGCGCCGGCACCAGCGCGTTCGCCAGGTTGACCACGCAGTAGTCGGTCAAGGGCTGCTCGCCCCGCGCCGGGCCGAGTGCGGCGCGCCCGGCCGCGACGCCGTGCTCCACGTCGAGCGGGTCCTGGAACCGCTCGAAGCGCGCGAGGTAGGTGAGGCACAACCGGGTGTGGGCCAGCGCCTGCGGCACCCCCAGCGCGAGCTGCTCCGCGAGCGGCACGGCGCGGCGCAACACCTCGACCGCCTCGTCGAGGCCGACGGTCGTGGTGTCGGTCTCGGCGCGGGAGACGAGGGCGAGGCCCAGTTCCAGCAGGGCGTGGACGTGAGCCGGGTGGCCAGGCTCGGTCGCCGCCACCCCGAGGCGGTAGAGGGCGATCATGCGGTCCGGCTCGTCGGTCCCCACGTGTTCGCCCAAGCCGGCGAGCAGGTCGGCGGTCAGCGCGGCGACGTGCGCCCGGACGTCGTCGTCCGCGTCGGGGTCGTGCCACGTCCGCGACATCACCTCGACCAGCAGGTCGGCCCGCTCCGGCCCGGGTCGCTGCACGTACTGCGTCGCCCGCAGGTCGACCAGGTTCATCAGCGCGACGGGCCGGTGCCGCCAGCCGGGCCGCGCCGCCGCGAGGCAGGCGTCGAGGACGCGGGCGGCTTCGGCGCCGTCCGGGCTGTCGGGGCCGTCCACCCGGAGCCGGAGCGTCAGGAACCCGCCGAGCCGGCACAACGCGGTGCCGTGGAACTCCTCGCCCTCCGGGAGCCTGGCGGCGCACGCGGTCGTCGCAGCCACCGCGCGGTCGAGGTCCGACCGGTCCCCGGTCACCTCGAAGCGGGAGGCGAAGCCGCCGCCCAGGCTGTAGAGGAAGAACGGGTCGAACTCGCCCTCCCCCGCGCCGCCTGCCTCGACCAGGTCGAGCGCGGCCGATAACAGGACCGGCAGCACCTCGGGGTGCGCCTGCCGCAGCGCGAGGAACCGGTTCAGGTAGGCCGACACGGTGTCCAGGTCCTGGTCACCGGCGAGGAACCGGCACCAGCAGAGGTACGCCACGGCCACGACCGCGTCCGGATCGGTCGCGTCGGCGAGCGCGTGGGCTTCCGCGAGCGCATCGGGCGCCAAAACCGCGTCGACGTCCTGGTCCTGGAAGAAGGCGGCGACGCGCCGGAAGAGCGAGGCGGCCAACTGCTCGGTCTCCACAACACCTGCCTCGCACGGCGTCGCCCTCGCGTTACCGCCGGGATCGTCCGACACCGTGGCCCGCACCCGCCGGGCGCGGTGGAACTCGTTGCGGGGTGGGGAATCCGCCGACGTGGGCCGACCCGATCCCACCTTCCTGGTGGTGGACGGAATCCTTCCGATGCCCGACGCTGTCGCGTGACGTGAGCGCGCGCACCGGCGCTGCCGTGCCGGGGAAGCCGGAGGAGGACTCCCGTGGAGATGGCGGACCGCTTGGCCGGCTACGCGAAGGCGTTGCGCGAGCAGGGGGCGATCCGGACCGACGCGGTCGAGCGCGCCTTCCGCTCGGTCAGGCGGGACCGGTGCGTGACCCACTTCTACCCCGGGCCCGGTTCGCGCGTCGACGTCGGGCCGGACGGGCCGCCCGGAGCGGTGCTGGACGTGATCTACCGGGACACCCCGTTACCCGTCCGGCGGCCCGGGACGGGGCCCACGGCCCGGTGCTCGTCCGCGCGGCCGAGCCTGGTCGCCCGGATGCTGGAGGCGCTCGACCTGCGACCGGGGCACCGGGTGTTGGAGATCGGCACGGGCAACGGCTACACCGCCGCGCTCATCGCGGCCGTCACCGGGACCCGCGTGTTCTCCCTGGACTGCCGGCTGGACGTGGTGCACGACGCCCAGCGGGCGATGCGCAGGCTGGGGCGGGCCGACGTCACCGTGGCGTGCGGCGACCTCGAACGCGGCGTGCCGAGCCAGGCCCCGTTCGACCGGGTGATCGTCACCTTCCCCCGCGACCGCGTGTCGCCCGCGTGGCTCGACCACCTCGGCGCGGACGGCGTGCTCCTCGTCCCGATGAGCCTCGCCGACGCCCATCCGGTGCTCGCGGTTCGCGTCAATCGCGACGGCGCGTTCGGCACTCCCGCGATGTGGACGTCTCCCCGGGATTACGACTGGGCGCTCGCGGCGGAGGAATTCGACCGCCCGAAATCACCGATCCCGATCCCGACCCGCCGGTGACTCCGCACCGCCACCACCCGACCGGTGTGACTTGGATGTTAAAGATGGGTGTGAACCTGCCGGGCGACGCCCGTCACGCAGTGTGCCATCAGGACACCCGACGGCATATCGTCGCAGGTAACACTGCGTAAGTCGGTCCAGGTCCGGACGTGAGCCGCAGCACGGTCGTAAACGTGACGTTACGTCGTGCTCACCACCCGCGGCACGTTAAAGTGCGGATTCGAATCCTTTCTTGTAGGCACCCCTGCGGCCCCCTAAGGTGACCCAGCGAGGCCATTGACGGTGGCCGTCGATTTAGCGATTCACTATTACTTCGGAGGTGATCGCCGTGTCGAATTTCTCCGCCGGTAGCGTTCGTCCGGACGCCGCGGAGCCCGATTCCGAGCTCGGTGACTCGCTGCTGCGCCTGGCCAGGCACTTCCAGCGGGGCGAGACCTCCGCGGACGGGCGCACGTTGCACCAGATCGGTGGACGCGGCGCCGACGTCTTCTACCGGGACCGGTGGGCCCACGACAAGGTGGTGCGGTCCACCCACGGGGTGAACTGCACCGGCTCCTGCTCGTGGAAGGTCTACGTCAAGGACGGCGTGATCACCTGGGAGTCCCAGCAGACCGACTACCCCTCGATCGGGCCGGACAAGCCGGAGTACGAGCCGCGCGGCTGTCCGCGTGGCGCGTCCTTCTCCTGGTACACCTACTCCCCCGCCCGCGTGCGCTACCCGTACGTGCGCGGTGTGCTGCTGGAGTACTACCGCGAGGCCAAGGAACGGCTGAAGGACCCGGTGCTCGCCTGGGCCGACATCGTCGAGGACCCGGAGAAGTCCCGCAAGTACAAGGCCGCCCGCGGCATGGGCGGCTTCGTGCGCGCCGAGTGGTGGGAGGCCGCCGAGATGGTCGCCGCCGCGCACGTGCACACGATCAAGCGCTACGGCCCGGACCGGGTCGCGGGCTTCTCGCCGATCCCGGCGATGTCCATGGTCAGCCACGCGGCAGGCGCGCGGTTCGTCTCGCTGGTCGGCGGCTCGATGCTGAGCTTCTACGACTGGTACGCCGACCTGCCGGTGGCGAGCCCGCAGGTGTTCGGCGACCAGACCGACGTGCCGGAGTCGGCGGACTGGTTCGACGCCGGCTACCTGATCATGTGGGGCTCGAACGTCCCGGTCACCCGCACGCCCGACGCGCACTACATGACCGAGGCGCGCTACCGGGGCCAGAAGGTCGTCGTGGTGTCCCCCGACTACGCCGACAACACCAAGTTCGCCGACGAGTGGCTGCCCGCGCGCCCCGGCACCGACGCGGCGCTGGCCATGGCGATGGGGCACGTGATCCTGCGGGAGTTCTTCGTCGAGAAGAGCACCCCGTACTTCACCGACTACGTCAAGCGCTACACCGACCTGCCGTTCCTGGTGACCCTGACCGAGACCGACGACGGCCACGTGCCGGGGAAGTTCCTCACCGCCGCGGACCTCGGCGACACCGGCGAGGGCGCGGAGTCCAAGACGGTCCTGCTGGACGCGCGCGGCGAGCCCGTGGTGCCGCCGGGGTCGCTCGGGCACCGGTTCACCGACTCGGGCCAGGGCAACTGGAACCTCGACCTCGGCGACGTCGACCCGCTGCTGTCCGCGCGCGGCGGCGAGCCGGTCACCGTGGCGCTGCCGCGGTTCGACACCAGCGAGCCGGGCGTGCTGCGCCGGGGCGTGCCGACGCGGATCGTCGCGGGCCGCCGGGTGACCACGGTGTTCGACCTGCTGCTCGCCCAGTACGGCGTGCGCCGCGACGACCTGCCCGGCGAGTGGCCCACCGGCTACGACGACGCCACCCAGCCCTACACCCCCGCCTGGCAGGAAGCGATCACCGGCGTGCCCGCCGCCGCGGCCGAGCGGATCGGCCGGGAGTTCGCCGACAACGCCGAGCGCTCCAAGGGCCGGTCCATGATCCTCATGGGCGCGGGCACCAACCACTGGTTCCACTCCGACCAGATCTACCGCTCGTTCCTGGCGCTGACCATGCTCACCGGCTGCCAGGGCGTCAACGGCGGCGGGTGGGCGCACTACGTCGGCCAGGAGAAGTGCCGCCCGGTCACCGGGTGGTCCACCCTGGCGTTCGGGCTGGACTGGCAGCGCCCGCCCCGGCAGATGCAGGGCACGATCTTCTGGTACCTGGCCACCGACCAGTGGCGCTACGACCCGTTCACCTCGGACGTGATGTCCTCGCCGCTGGGCACCGGGCGCTTCGCCGGGCGCACCGCGGCCGACAACATCGCGCTCGCGTCACGGCTCGGGTGGATGCCGAGCTACCCGACGTTCAACCGCAACCCGCTGGACCTGGCCGACGAGGCGGAGCGGCTGGGCAAGCCCGCCGCGGACCACGTGGTGGACGGGCTCAAGTCCGGGCACCTGCGGTTCGCCTGCGAGGACCCGGACGCGCCGGAGAACTTCCCGCGCGTGCTCACCGTGTGGCGGGCGAACCTGCTCGGCTCGTCGGCCAAGGGCAACGAGTACTTCCTCAAGCACCTGCTCGGCACCGACACCAACCTGCGCGCCAAGGACTCCGACGGGGTGCGGCCGCAGGAGGTGACCTGGCGCGACGAGGCGCCGGTCGGCAAGCTGGACCTGCTGCTGTCGCTGGACTTCCGGATGACGTCGACGACGCTGTTCTCGGACGTGGTGCTGCCCGCGGCGACCTGGTACGAGAAGCACGACCTGTCCTCCACCGACATGCACCCCTACGTGCACGCCTTCTCGCCCGCGATCTCCCCGCCGTGGGAGACCAAGACCGACTTCGAGGCGTTCCACCGCATCGCCCGCGGGTTCTCCTGGCTGGCCGAGAAGCACCTGGGCAAGCGCAAGGACATCGTGGCGGTCGCGCTCACCCACGACACCGTCGACGCCACCGCGCAGCCCGGCGGGCAGGTGCTGGACTGGAAGAACGGCGAGTGCGAGCCGATCCCCGGCAAGACCATGCCACGGCTCGTGGTCGTGGAGCGGGACTACCCGGCGATCGGCGACAAGATGGCCGCCCTCGGACCGCTGGTCGAGAAGGTCGGGCTGACCACCAAGGGCGTCACCTACCACCCGGACGAAGAGGTCGAGTACCTCAAGGGCGCCAACGGCACGGTCCCGTCCGGCGTTGCGGCCGGTCGGCCGTCGCTGGCCAAGGACACCCACGCCGCGGAGGCGATCCTGGCGCTGTCCGGCACGACCAACGGCCGCCTGGCCACGGAGGGCTTCCGCGCCCTGGAACGCCGGACCGGCACCCCGCTGGCCGACCTGGCCGCGGAGAGCGAGGGCAAGCGGATCACCTTCCCGGACACCCAGGCCCGGCCGGTGCCGGTGATCACCTCGCCGGAGTGGTCGGGCAGCGAGACCGGCGGCCGGCGGTACTCCCCGTTCACGATCAACACCGAGCGGCTCAAGCCCTGGCACACCCTCACCGGGCGCCAGCACTTCTTCCTCGACCACGACTGGATGTTCGAGCTGGGCGAGCAGCTGCCGGTCTTCCGACCACCGCTGGACATGACGGCGCTGTTCGACGAGCCGGCCGTCGGCGCGCTGGACGGCGGGGTGACCGTGCGCTACCTGACCCCGCACTCGAAGTGGTCGATCCACTCGGCGTACCAGGACAACCTGCACATGCTCACGCTGTCGCGGGGCGGTCAGGCGATCTGGATGTCCGACCGGGACGCCGCGAAGATCGGCGTCGAGGACAACGACTGGATCGAGGCGGTCAACCGCAACGGGATCGTGGTCGCCCGCGCGATCGTGTCCCACCGGATGCCCGAGGGCACGGTGTTCATGTACCACGCGCAGGACAAGGCCGTCGGCGTGCCGCGGACCGAGGCGACCGGCAAGCGCGGCGGCATCCACAACGCGCTGACCCGGTTGATGATCAAGCCGTCGCACCTCATCGGCGGCTACGCCCAGCAGTCCTTCGCGCTCAACTACCACGGTCCCACGGGCAACCAGCGCGACGAGGTCACGACCATTCGCCGCCGCGGCCAGGAGGTGCAGTACTGATGCGCGTGATGGCACAGCTCGCCATGGTGATGAACCTGGACAAGTGCATCGGCTGCCACACGTGCAGCGTCACCTGCAAGCAGGCGTGGACCAATCGCGGCGGTGTGGAGTACGCGTGGTTCAACAACGTCGAGACGCGGCCCGGGCAGGGCTACCCGCGCCAGTACCAGGACCAGGACAAGTGGAAGGGCGGCTGGGCGCTCAACAAGCGCGGCAAGCTGACCCTGCGCACCGGCTCGCGGCTCAAGCGGCTGCTGAACATCTTCGCCAACCCGGACATGCCCACGGTGGCGGACTACTACGAGCCGTGGACCTACGACTACCAGAACCTGCTCTCCGCCCCGCCCTCGGACACCACGCCCACCGCCAAGCCGAAGTCGTCGATCACCGGCGAGGACACGAAGGTGACGTGGGGCGCCAACTGGGACGACGACCTGGGCGGCGGGCCGGCGCAGATCGGCAAGGACCCGTTGCTGGGCAAGCTCTCCGAGCAGGTCAAGCTCGAGTTCGAGCAGACGTTCATGTTCTACCTGCCCCGCATCTGCGAGCACTGCCTCAACCCGTCGTGCGCGGCGTCCTGCCCGTCCGGCGCGATCTACAAGCGCGCCGAGGACGGCATCGTGCTGGTGGACCAGGACAAGTGCCGCGGCTGGCGGCAGTGCGTCACGGGCTGCCCGTACAAGAAGATCTACTTCAACCACAAGACGGGCAAGGCGGAGAAGTGCACGTTCTGCTACCCGCGGGTCGAGGTGGGCATCCCGACGGTGTGCTCCGAGACGTGCGTCGGCAGGCTGCGCTACATCGGCGTGCTGCTCTACGACGCGGACAAGGTGGGTGAGGCGGCGTCGGTCAAGGACGACAAGGACCTCTACCCCGCGCAGCTCGACGTCTTCCTCAACCCGCACGACCCGCGGGTGGTCGCCGAGGCCGAGCGGGCGGGCATCTCCCCCGAGTGGATCGAGGCCGCGCAGAACTCGCCGGTCTACCGCCTGATCGTCGACTACCAACTGGCGCTGCCGCTGCACCCGGAGTACCGCACCATGCCGATGGTCTGGTACGTGCCGCCGCTGTCGCCGGTGGTCGACGTGCTGTCGGAGACCGGCCACGACGGCGAGGCCGTGGGCAACCTGTTCGGCGCCATCGACGCGTTGCGCATCCCGGTGGAGTACCTGGCCGAGCTGTTCACCGCCGGTGACGTGGGGCCGGTGCGGGCCTCGTTGCAGCGGTTGGCCGCGATGCGCGCGCACATGCGCAAGGTCAACCTCGGCGAGGACGTGGACGACTCGATCGCCGCGTCGGTGCGGCTCGCGCCCGGCGAGATCGAGTCGATGTACCGGCTGCTGGCCATCGCCAAGTACGAGGACCGCTACGTGATCCCCGCCGGCGCGGGGTCGGACGCGCACCGGCTGGAGGCCCTGACCACCGGGTGCAGCCTGGACGGCGACGGCGGTCCCGGCATGACCGCGTTCGAGGTGATGGCGGAGAAGTTCCAGCTGACCGACACCAACGGCGCGGCGCCGGCCGACAAGGCCAAGCGCATCAACCTGCTCGACTGGGACGGGGTCGACACCAAGGGCCTGTTCCCCGCCGGTGGCAACGGCAACGGCAACGGCGCCGCGACCGCGCACGAACCCGAGGCCATCGCATGAGCGTGCTGCGCAAGCGCGACAAGAAGGTCGCGGAGGCGCCGGACCGCGAGAGCCGGCTGGTGTGGCGGATCGCCGCGCTCCTGATCGACTACCCGGGCGAGGCGATGACGCGCCTGCTGCCCGACCTGCGCGCGGCGGCCGGGTCGCTGCCCGCGCCCGCCGGACCCGCGCTGGCGTCCTTCATCGACCACGCGGCGTCCTCGACGGGCAACGCGCTGGCGCAGCACTACGTCGAGACCTTCGACCTGCGCAAGCGCAACTGCCTGCACCTGTCGTACTACGCCTACGGCGACACCCGCAAGCGCGGCATGGCGCTGCTGCGGTTCAAGCACGCCTACCGCGCGGCCGGTGTCGAGCTGGGCGAGCACGAGCTGCCCGATCACCTCTCGGTCGTGCTCGAGTTCGCCGCGACCGCCGATCCCGCCGCCGGGCGGCGGCTGCTGGTGGAGCACCGCCCGGTGCTGGAGATGATCCGGCTGTCCCTGGCCGACGGCGGGTCGCCGTACCTGGCCGTGCTGGACGCGGTGTGCGCCACGCTGCCGGAGATCAGCGCCGCGGACCTCCGCAAGATCGCGACCCTGGCCGCGGAAGGGCCGCCAGAGGAGGACGTGGGGTTGGAGCCGTTCGCGATGGACCCCGCGCTGCACGCCGAAGCGGGAGGACGACGATGAGCACGTTGCTGTGGCTGGCCCTGCCGTACATCGCGCTGACCTCGTTCCTGGTCGGGCACGTCTGGCGGTACCGGCACGACCAGTTCGGCTGGACGACCCGGTCCTCGCAGATGCACGAGAGCAGGCTCCTGCGCATGGGCAGCCCGCTGTTCCACTTCGGGCTGCTCGCCGTGATCGGCGGCCACGTGCTGGGCCTGCTGGTCCCGAAGAGCTGGACCGAGTTCTTCGGGATCAGCGAGGGCATGTACCACCTCGTCTCGGTGACGGCCGGGACGCTGGCGGGCGTGGCCACCGTGGCGGGCCTGGCGATCCTGCTCTACCGCCGGTTCACGGTGTCCGCGGTGCGCCAGGCCACCACGCGGGGCGACAAGGTCATGTACGCGCTGCTCGCGGCGGCGATCGTGACCGGGATGTTCAACACCGTGGGCGAGAACCTGATCGGTGGCGGCTACGACTACCGGTCGTCGGTGTCCGTGTGGTTCCGAGGCCTGTTCACGTTCTCCGCGCGGCCGGAGCTGATGGCGGGCACGCCGCTCAGCTTCCAGGTGCACAACGTGACCGTGCTCGTGCTGCTGGGCATCTGGCCGTACACCCGCCTGGTGCACGTGTTCAGCGCGCCGCTCGGCTACCTCGTGCGGCCGTACGTCGTGTACCGCAGCCGTGACCCACAACGCCCCGACGCCAACCGCTACGCCCGCGCGTGGGGCGACCAGCACGAGTAGGAGCGGTCACCCGCACCGGCCGAGTCGGCCCACCTGCCTCGCGGTAGGTGGGGCCGACTCCGTCGTGCACCCCTCGTGAAACCCCGTCCGCGTGTCGGCAAGCCCACAGGCCCGCACGGCGAAATCCCGGTGCGGCGGGTCCGGGCCTTGACCTACCCTGGTCGACGTGATGCAGCAACTGCTCTTCCTCTGAGGGACGACGCCTCCACCGGTACCGCGGTTTCGCGCTACCGGGTCTCGTCCTTCCTGCTCATCACCTTCACCGGAGGCAGTCCTCCCATGTCATCCCAGCTCTCGCCCGCGCTCGTGCGCGCGGCGCACGTCCGCGCGTCCGACGTGCACCTCTCCTTCGGCGGACGGCCCGTGCTCGCCGGGGTCGACCTCGTCGCCGCCGCCGGTGACCGGGTCGCCGTGGTCGGCGAGAACGGCCGCGGCAAGACCTCCCTGCTCCGGGTGCTCGCCGGCGACCTGCCGGCCGATCGCGGCGACGTGCGCCGCGCGGGCTCGGTCGGCGTCGCCGACCAGCAGCTCCCGCTCGGACCCGCCGACACCGTCGGCGACCTGATCGACCTCGAACTGGCCGCCGTGCGCGGCGTCCTGGCCCGCCTGGAGCGCGCCACCGACGCGCTCGCCGACGGCCGTCCCGGCGCGGACGACGCCTACGCCGCCGCGCTCGCCGAGGCCGAGGCGCTCGACGCGTGGGATGCCGACCGGCGGGTCGAGGTCTCGCTGGCCGCGTTGGGCGCCGTGGACGACCGGACCCGACCGCTCGGCGCCCTGTCGGTCGGCCAGCGCCACCGCGTGCGGCTCGCGTGCCTGCTCGGCGCCGGGCACGCCGTGCTGCTGCTGGACGAGCCGACCAACCACCTGGACGCGGGCGGGCTCGACCACCTCACGGAACGGCTGCGCGCCCACCCCGGCGTCGTCGTGCTGGTCAGCCACGACCGGGCGCTGCTCGCCGACGTGGCCACGACGGTGGTCGACCTCGACCCGTCCAGCGACGGCCGGCCGCGGGTGTACGGCGGCGGCTACACCGCCTACCTCGACGCCCGCCGCGCCGAGCGGGCCCGGTGGGAGGCGCTGCACGCCGAGCAGGTCGCCGAGCGACAGCGCCTGGCCGACGACCTGTCCGCGGCGCAGAACCGGCTGCGCGACAACTGGCGGCCCGGCAAGGGGCACGGCAAGCACAGCCGCGCGACCCGCGCGCCCGGCCTCGTGCGGGCCGTGCACCGACGGCAGGAGGAGCTGAACGCGCACGTGGTCGAGGTCCCGCCGCCGCCGGCCAGGTTCGCCATGCCGGAGTTGCCCGAGCACGAAGGAGCGACCCTCCTGCGCGCGGACGCCGTCACCGTGGCCGGGAGGCTCGACCACCCGGTCGACCTGGCGTTGGACTCGGGCGACCGGCTGGTGGTCACCGGGCCCAACGGCGCGGGCAAGTCGACGTTGCTGTCCGTGCTGGCCGGAGCCCTGGAGCCGACCACGGGGACGGTCACCCGGGCCGCGGCGGCGCGAATCGGGCGGTTGGGCCAGGAGTCCGACCCGCACGGTCGGCGCACGGCCGCGGAGCTGTACGACGAACGGCTCGCGCGCTCGGGCGTGCCGGGGCCGGGTCTGGCCGAGTTGGGCCTGCTCGACGGCTACGACCGGCGTCGACCGGTGGACGAGCTGTCGGTCGGCGCGCGGCGGCGGCTCGACCTGGCGCTGGTGCTGGCGGCCCGTCCGCACGTGGTGCTGCTGGACGAGCCGACCAACCACCTCTCGGCCGCGCTGGTCGACGAGCTGACCGCCGCGCTCGGCGCCACCCCGGCCGCGGTGGTGATCGCGACGCACGACCGGCAGCTGTTGCGCGACACGGGATCGTGGCCACGACTGGCCGTGTGAGCGGTCGGAGGAGGACCGGTTCCGGCGGCGGGCGACCGTCGCCGGAACCGGTGACTCCACGACGCGGTGGTGTCAGGTGTCCGCGGCACGACGGCGCAGCACGGCGTCCAGCGACCAGCGGCCCGGTCCCACGACGAGCAGGAACGCCAAGCCGAGCAGCATCGCCCAGTCGGTGCGCGACTCGTGCGCCAGGTCCCAGAGACCGTCCGCCTTGGGTTTGTCGGCCGAGCCGCCCCAGAGGATGGGCACCTTCGTCAACGCCAGCGCCAGCACCATGTTCACCAGCATCGGCAACGCGGCCAGGCGGGTGAGCAGACCGACCAGCAACAACGCTCCGCAGGCCGTTTCCGCGACGGCGGACAGCGGGCCGAAGAACTCCGGCGCCGGGATCCCGATCGTCGCGAACCGCCCGGCGGCCTGCTCGTCCGGGTACCGGAACTTGCCGATGCCCTCGGACAGGAACACCGCGCCGACCGCCAGCCGGATCAGGATCACCGCGGCGGGCCCGTCCGCCTTCAGCCATGCGGTCTTCACGCGCGTTCACCCCCACGCGATCCGTGCGACGTCGGATCACGGTAGCGCACGGTGCCGTGCCGCCGGGAGGTTCCGCGACGGCTCCGGGCTGCGATCGCGGGCGGCCGGCGCGATCGTGGTGTGGTGAGTGCGAAGGACCCCGACGAACGCCGGCTGACGCTGCCCGCCGTCCGTTCCGACGAGCGCGGCGCGGCGCCGGTGCTGGTGGTCGGCTTCGACGGTCGAGCGGCGAGCCTGGCCGCGTTGCGCACGGCGGCGGACCTCGCGCGTCGCCTGGGCGCGGACCTGCACGTGGTGCACGGCGTGGACGTGCGCGACTACCCGGTCGACCCCGACGTCGCGGTCGAGGTCTGGGAGGGCCACGCGCGCGAGGCGCTCGAACACCTGCACGTCCAGGTCCGCGCGGCGCTGGCCGACCACCCCGGGAACTGGACCTACCACGCGTCGGACGGCGACCCGGTGCGGCTGCTGGTGACCGTGGCCGAGGAGCAGGACGCCCTGATGGTCGTGGTGGGGACGCACCGGCACCGGTCGCTGAGCCGGGTGATGCGCCGCTCGGTCAGCCACCACCTGCCCAAGGCCGCCCACCGGCCCGTGCTGCTGGTCGCCGACCCCGCCGATCGCTGACCTGCGCCGTCCTGCCGGGATGGACGTGGAGCCGGTTGACGAATCACGACTTGTTCTATAAGAATTAGAACATGCTCTTCCGGGTCGACCCCACCAGCAGCACCCCGCTGGGAGACCAGATCGCGGCCTGCGTGCGAAACGCCCTGATCAGCGCCACCCTGAGCCCGGGCGAGCGGCTGCCGCCCGCCCGGGAGCTCGCGTCCTCGCTCGGGGTGAACATGCACACCGTGCTGCGGGCCTACGCGACCCTCCGGGACGAAGGGCTGATCGAACTGCGACGAGGGCGCGGCGCGGTCGTCACCTCGGCCGCGACCGAGGAGCGGGCACGGCTGGCCGACGCGGTGCGGGAGGTCGCGGCGGCGGCCCGGCGGATCGGCATGGACGCCGACGAGGTCGTCGTCCTGATCAGGAAGGCGTTCACATGAGCCAGGTGCTGCGGTGGCTGACCGGCCTCGTCCTCTTGCCCGGCGCGGTGCTGGGCACCACCGCCTTGCTGGTGTCGGGCTGGGTCGGCAGACTGCCGGAACGGATTCCCAACAAGGGCGGGGGCGGGCGGCCGGTGCTCAGCACGCTGGCCACCGAGCCCTTGATCACCGTCGGGCTGGGTGCGATCGCCGGGCTGTGGCTGCTGGGCGTGGTGGTGTTCTTCCTGGCCAGGCTGCTGCCCGCGCCGGCCGTGCACTGGGCGCGCGCCGTGACGCAGCTCGTGGTGGCGGTGCTGGTCACCGCGTTGTGCGGCGCCCTGGTCCTCGTCCTGGTCCCGGCCTTGGACGCGCGCGGCCCCGAGGACGTGGGGACGCCGCCGGTGCCCCTCGCGGTCGGGCTGCCGGTGGCGGTGCTGGTGGTCGGCGCGCTCGCCTTCGCGGTGGCCGGGCGGCGTTCCTCGGGACTGCCCCTGGCCGGTTCGCCACCCGCGGACGTCGTCCGGATCCCGTTGGCCGACGGGGAGCGGGTGTTGTGGAGCGAGCAGCGCGTGCTGCGCTTCGTGGTCTGGGCCGCCGCCGCGCAGGCGCTGATCGGGGTGGTCATGGTGGTGGTGTTCGGGCTGTGGCTGGGTGTCGAGTTCGCGCCGGTCGGCCTGGTCGCCGTGCTCACCGCCGCGGTGACGCTGGCGGGCAGCCGGTACCGGCTGGCGGTGGACGAGCACGCGGTGCGCGTGGCCATCGGGCTGTTCCGGCGCGAGTTCCCCCTGACGGCCGTCGAGCACGCCACGAGTTCCCCGCTGTCCACCGACGACTGGCTGGTGGCCGGCGTGCTCCACGGCTACGGCACCATGATGGCCCCCGCCCCGGGACCGGCCGTGCGACTGGTGTTCGCCGACGGCAGCAGGTTCACCGTCGGCAGCGAGGACGCCGACACCCTGGCCGCCCTGATCAACGGCCTGCGTCACCGCCGGCACCCGGCCTAGCCTCGACTTCGCCACCCGATCGTGTGACATCGGCGAACGGGCCGTTCGCGGAAAGGCCACGGCCGCAGGCCTTCCGTCCCGCCGGGATCGACGCTCTGCACGCGAGGTGGTCGTCGAGCCGGAGGCCGGGCGCCGTCGCGCGGCGGGCGGCCGGGATCGCCCGCGCGCACCCAGGCCGTCCGCGGCTCGCGGACTTCCAGCCCGTGTCACCCGGCGGGCCGGGGTGGGACCGGCCCGGACGAGGTGGACGACTCGCCGGCGGCTCGGCGTCCGCCGGCCCGCTGCGTCGCGGTCCCGGTCAGTCGCCGATCCGGCGGAGCCACTCCCTGATGATCGGCCGTGTCGCGGGCGTGGCGTGCACCCAGCCCTGGCCGCGGGCGTCGGTGTAGCGGACGACCAGCCAGCGGCCGTCCGGGCAGTCGAGCGTGGTGATGAACGACTCCGAGCGCCGGCGTCGCCCGTACCGGTCGCGGGTGGCCGCGAAGAGCTTCGCGACGCCGGCGCGCGGGCGCTGCATCAGCTCGACCAGCGGCCGTGACGTCGACGCCTCCTCGGCGCGGGCGTTGATCGACGAACCCCGGCCGGCCCGCAGCTCCGGCAGGCACGACACCAGCCGGTCCGACGGGTCGCCGCGCAGCGCGTCGATCCGCACGTGACCGTTGTCCCGCAACGCGAAGACGCCGTGCCGCCCGGCCGTGGCGACGACGACCGGCAGGGTGACCTCGCGGTTGAACGCGATCCAGCCGAAGCACTCGAAGTCCGCGAACGCGAGCAGCCGCAACGCCTCCAGCGCTTCGTCGACCCGCACGCCGTCGCGGTACAGCGCCTGCTCGACCTCCAGGGTGTTGGCCTCGGCGGGCGGCACGTGCAGCACGGTGTGGTGCTCGCCGATGTCGTCGTGGTGCCACAGCACGTCGAACTCCGCGTCGGACAGGACCACCGGTTCGCGCAGCATCAGTCCTCCCCGATCACGGGCGTCACGCTGTCGGGCATCGGGCCGACGAGCGCGTCCGCGTCCTCCTCGATGTACACGGTGCGCTGGTGCTCCCGGTCGTCTTCCTCGCGCGTGTACGGGGCGTGCGGCGCGAAGCCGCCCATCCCCGCCATCCCGACCTTGCCGGCCGCGCCGCGGGCGCCGGCCCCCGCGGGGACGTTGGGCGGCGGCGTCCTGCCGAGCACGCCGGAGCGGTCGCCCGCGTCGAGGGCGCCGCGCTGTCCCCTGGTGCCGGTGGGGTCGGCGATGCCGATCCCGCCCGGGAGCACCGGAGCGCCACCGGCCAGGTGGTCGCCCTTCGGGAGGTTCGACGTGTGCGCGGTGTCGTGGGCGGACGGCGGGCGTGACGCGATCGGCACGCCGCCCGGCACACCGGCGGACCAGTCGGCGACCGCCGTCCGGTCACCCGGCGGCAACGGCGCGGTGGGCCGCTGGACGGTGGGCGCCCGACCGCCGAGGTCCGCGTCGCCACCGCCGGCCTCGCTGGCCGACGTCCGGCCGCCACCGCCACCGCCCACCGAGGGCGGCGCGGAGGTCCGGTCACCGCCGGCTGCTCCCGCCGACGACGGCGACGTGCCGCCCGCGTCGCCGACCTGTGGAGGTGCGGAGGTCGCCGACCGCACAGTGGGGCCGCCCGCGGCCTGCACGGCGGTGTCCGCACCCGCGCCGCCCGCGGCCTGGGGCGTCTGCGGCAGCATCGCCTGGTTCTGGCCCGTCGCCGTGGCGTACTCGGCGTAGACGCGGCGGTTGTTCGCGTCGGCCTTGAACCACTCCTTGCGCGCGAGCTCGTTGTCGGTGTCCCACGGCGTGATCTCGTCGAAGAGGGTCAGCTCCGGCGGGTGCTCCGTCGCCATCGGCATCACCACCTGCCGGAGCCGGCTGTAGCTCTGCGCCTGGGTCCGCAACGAGGCGTCGGCCTGGTGCAGCGTCTCCTGCGCGCGCTGGAGGGCCTCCTCGATCGGCCGCACGGCCTGCGCCGCCCGGTCCGACGCCTTGCCCTGCCAGGTGGTCTGCATCTCGGAGGTGAGCCGGCGCAGTTCGTCGCCGAGGGCCTGGATGCGGGTGCCCGCGTCCTTCGACACGTCCGCCGCCTGGTTCAGCCCATCGGGGCCCGCGCCCTGGGACACCATCTGGTAGATCTGGTAGCCGTTGAGTTCCGCCATCACCCGGTCACCGCCCAGCGTCCTTCGTTGCCCTGTTCGGTCTTCGCGTACTGCTCGACCGAGGCCTTCAGCTCCTCGATCCGCGCCTGCAGGTCCCGCTCGATCGCCGAGACCGAGTCGAGGTGCGCCTGGCCCGCCTGGCAGGCGGCGGTGATGAAGGAGGTGGTCGCCGGGTCCTCCATCGGGGGTGGGATCTGCGCGAGCAACCGGCTCTGCCGGTTGGTCGCGGTCAGCTCGTCACGCACCTTGCCGTGCCTGCCGACCACTGCGTGGAGGGTGTCGATGGTCACTTCGAAATCGCCCATGAGCGCAGCGTGGCGAACGCGGTCGGGGACCCCTCCCCATCGGTCGCGGCGGACGGCGAGGTGTCCCTCCCGTGGTCGGGAGGGGTCCCGGGGCGTTGCGGGGACACTGCGCGGCAACAGGAGGAGGCCGGCATGAACAGCGAGAGCCTGGCGCGCGACGTGCCGCGCGCCGCGCCGGGAGCCGTCGTCGCCCTGGCGCTGAGCGGGAAGATCAGCGTCAGCCCGGTCGAGGGGCGCCGGGTGCGGTTCGGCCGCAACCGGCCGGACGTCGACCTGTGCGTCGGCGAGACCGACCCGCGGGTCAGCCGCCTGCACGGCCTCCTGACCCGGCACGCCGGCCGGTGGTGGGTCACCAACACCGGGCGGCTGCCCATCCGCCTGCCCAAGACCCGGTGGCTGTTCCGCGACGAGGACCCGGTGCCGCTGGCCGACGGCTACACGCCGCTGTTCATCCGCGGCTCCCACGACCGCGAGCACCTGCTCGAGCTGTACGTCGCGGGCGAGGACGGCAGCCACCCGGCGACCCGCCACGCCGCCGTGACCCAGCCGCCCAAGCGGTGGCGGCTCACGCCGGACGAGCACCTGCTGCTGGTCGTGCTGGGGCAGCGCTACCTGCTGCACGAGGCCAACCCGCAGCCGGTGTCGCGTCAGCACGTCGCCCAGGTCCTCGACGAGCTCCAGCCGGACGCCGGGTGGAGCGTCAAGCGGGTCGAGCACATGGTCGCCGACGTCCGGGCCAGGCTGTCCGCGGCGGGTGTGCACGGCCTGCTGCGCGAGGAGGTCGGCGAGCCGGTCGGCAACGCGCTCAACGACAACCTGCTGCGCGAGCTCGTCCTGTCGACCACGCTCGTGCCGCCGGACCTGGCGGTGCTGGACTCCCTGTCCTGACGTCCGGTGGCCGCCTTTCGGGTGAAAGTCCGGCCTGACGGCCGGTTCACCCGCGTCGGCCGGACGAAGCTCATGACGGCGTCCCAACGTGGTCCCTACACTACGCACCGTGCGCACGGGGGATGTGGTCGGCGGGCGGTACGAGCTGGAGGACGCCCGCGGCTCCGGATCCGGTGGTGTCGTCTGGGGCGCGTTCGACCGGAAGCTGAAGCGGCGGGTGGCGCTCAAGCGCCCCCACGCGGCGGCGGACCGGACCGATCGGACCCGGTTCCGCCGGGAGGCCGAGACCGCCGCGCAGGTGCAGCACCCGAACGCCGTCTCGATCTTCGACACCGTCGACGCCGACGACTGCTGGCTCGTCATGGAGTACCTGCCGGCGGAAAGCCTCGACAAGACGCTGGCGAAGGGTCCGCTGCCGCCCGAGCGGGTGGCGCGGATCGGTGTGCAGATCGCGGGCGCGCTGGCCGCCGTGCACGCGAAGAACATCGTGCACCGCGACGTGAAGCCGGGCAACGTCCTGGTCACCGACGACGACCTGGCCAAGCTGACCGACTTCGGCATCTCCATCTGGCGCGACGTGACCCGCACCGACGACGGCAGGGTCACCGGCACGCCCGCGTACACCTCGCCCGAGGTGGCAGGCGGCCACCCCGCGAGCCGGGCCTCGGACGTCTTCTCCCTCGGCGCCACGCTGTTCGCCGCGGTCGAGGGCACGCCGCCGTTCGGCAACGGCGAGCCGCACGAGGTGCTGAAGCGCGCGCGGCGCGGCGAGACGCTGCCGATGCGCCAGGCGGGTCCGCTCGCCCCGCTGCTGGCGGAGATGCTGCGACCGCGGCCCGACCAGAGACCTACCGCCGACGAGGTCCGATTACGGCTCAAGGACGTCGTCGGCGACTGGGAGCCGCCACCGGCGCCGGTCGAACGCCCGATCCGGGCCGCGGCACGGCGCCGTCCGTCGCTCCGGGCCGTCGCCGGGCTCGCGTTCGTCCTGGCGCTCAGCGCGATCGTGTTCACCTGGCAGTACCAGGCGCCGGCGGCGCAGCAGCCGCCCGCGGCCGGCGGTCTCGTCGGCGACGAGCGCTCCGCCGACCCCTGCGCGTTGATGGACGAGGAGGCGCTGCGCCGGTTCGGCCCGACGCTGCTGTTCACCACCTACGGCAACTTCAACCGCTGCGACGTGGTGGTCGACATCGGCGCGAAGGCGTCGGTGGACGTCGAGGTCCAGCTCATCACGCGCGCGTCGCGCACGGTCCAGGGGAAGCCGTTCGAGGTCCTCGAAGGCCCCTTGCGGAGCGGCGAGTGCGACCGCACCGTGGTGGTGGACGACGTCTACGCCGTCCGGGTGGCGGCGAAGCTGCCGAACCCGCCGCTGGACCTCTGCGTCGTGGCCCGGGTCGCGACGGACACCGTGCTGGAGGTGCTCCGGAGCGGTCCGATCCCCCGGCGGACCACCCCGTTCCCCGTCGGCTCGCTCGCCCACGCCGACGCCTGTCGGGTGCTGGACGACGAGACGCTCACCGAGGTGGCCGCGGTCGACGCCGACACGGCCGTGAACGTGTTCGGGAACTGGGCGTGCAAGTGGTTCAGCACGGTCGGCGGACCAGGCATCAACCTGCGCTTCGACCAGCACCCGGCGCAGAAGCTGATCGAGGGCGAACTGGTCGATCTCGGCGGTCAGCCCGGGTACGTCAAGGTGGACGCCGATGCGAGCACGAGCTGCACCGTCAGGGTTCCCCACCAGCCGCCGGACGTGCCGCAGCCGGCGCACATCGGCGTGGTGGTGCTGACCGTGACGGGTGACCGGGCGGGCGCCGAGTACTGCGCCCGCGCCATGCGCCTGGCGGAGGTGGCCGCCGCGAGGCTGCCCTCCTGACCGCGCCGGGGTCGACGGGCCGGACCGCACCCGCCGACCCCGGTGTCGAACGTCGTCGTGCGGGCCGCCCTACCGGGCGTGCGGGCCGACGTCCCACGCGCGGAGCGGTCCTCGGACGACCGCGGCGGTCGACCTCTCGTCCGCGCCGACGTCGGTGACCCCGACCCGCGGCTGGCCGTCCATGTCGTCGGTGACGAACGCGTGGCCGCCCGTGCCGGCGTCGATCGCCGGGCTGCCCGCGCCGATGCGGTGCACGGGTCCTTCGCGCCGCAGCAGCGGGTCGACCGGGCGGATCGCCTCGGCGGGCGCGCTGACACCGACGGTCGCGGTTCCGGTCGCCCATGCGACGTTCCCGGCGTAGGTCAGGTTCACGGGCGTCTTGAGCTCGTTGAACAGCTTGCCCCGCGCCCCGGTCACGATGTTGTCGGCGATGGTGGAGTCGACCGGGGGGAACGTGTAGTTGGCGCCGATCTCGATGTTCGACGTGTTGTCCACGAAGGTGTTGTTCACGACGACCGCCCGGTAGACGCGCCAGTGCGCGTTCAACGCGCCCGAGGTGTCCACGTCGCCGCCGTCGAGCTGGAGCGCGGCGTCGTAGCCGGATCCGGTCAGACCCTCGAAGTGGTTGTTGTAGACCTTGTGGTCCTCGCCGTAGAGCCGGATCCCGCCGGTTCCCTCCTTGCCCTCGCCGAGGAAGAAGTTGCAGTGCAGGGAGCCGCGGTTGCCGTGGCGGTGCGACAACGTACCCTGCGAGGACCGGAAGGTGTTGTAGCGCACGGTGTTGTCGTTGCTCTTCACGGAGATGATCTCCGGGTCGCCGTCGCAGTCCTCGAACAGGTTGGACTCGACCACGGTGAACCCGCTGGAGCGGGAGATCGTGCTCCGGCCGACCCGGATGGCCTCCATCTCGTTGACCGCGCGCGGGCCGATGTCGCGGAAGTGGTTGTGGTCGATGCGGTCGTGCCGCGACTGCTCGGTCTCCGAGCCCTCGATGGTGATGAAGTTGCCCAGTTGGCGCTTCTGCTCGAACAGGTTGTGGTCGATCCGGTTGTGGTGGCTGTTCTCGCCGTCGACGAGCACCCAGTTCGTCTTCGCGTCCTCGGTGAGCCGGAAGTGGTTGCGGGTCAACCGCACGTGGTGGGAGCCGGTGATCCGCAAGGTCGAGCGGTTGGTCCACCGGAAGCCCTCGAAGGTCACGTGCGAGGAGCCCGCCACCTCCAGCTGCCCGTCGTCCACCACCGCCCCGCCGCGGTGGGCGGCCACGACGGTGATGGGCTTGGCCGCGGTGCCGTGCTTGCCGGTCATCGCGCCGATCGAGTACCGGCCGTCGGCGACCACGATCCGGTCACCGGCGCGGGCGTCGGCGAGGGCGTCGCGCAGTCGGGTCGAGTCCGTGACGTGGACGACGCGGTCGACGCCGTGGTCGCCGTCGACCGCGTCGGGCGGCATGTTCCCGGCGTCCGAGGCGCCGGCGATCGGCAGCGGCGAGGCCGCCCCCGACGTGCTGGGCCGCGACACGGCGGAGACGCCCGCCACGAGCAGCACCGCCAGGAGCACACCAACAGTCCGTGACATCGGGATCCTCGCTCTTGACCGGGGAAACGACATCCGAACAGCATGTCCGACCACCTCCGGGACCAGTCCCGACGACCGCGACCCGGCACGGTCACGCGTCGGCACGGGATCGGGTGGCCGGGGCACGCTGATCACGCGGTGGTCCCGCGGCCCCCGTGGTCGAGGTCGTGCAGTCGGCGTTCGACGCGGGCGGTGTCGGTGGCGCGTCCCTGGTCGCGGTAGACGGTCAGCGCCTCCTGCCAGGCCGCGCGGGCCTCGGCGGGTTCTCCTGGCGCCGCATGGGACGGGCCGCGGTGCCACCACCATCGCCCATTCGGGTGCTAACGCCCGCTCCGAACGGCCGATACCACCGGTAGAGGTGCACGCGGGGAGGTAGCGTCGCCGACGTGGAGCCCAGGCGCGGGGTCGTCACCCCGGAACTGGAGCGGTGGAGCCGGGACGCCGAGGACGGCGACCGGCGGACCGCCCTGGTTCGGCTGCGCGGCGGAGCGGAGGTCGGGCAGGCGACCGAACGGCTGACGTCGCTCGGCATGGAGGTCACCAGCACCGGTCCCGGCTCCGTCATCGGCACCGTCTCACCCCCCGCGCTGCGCCGGATCGCTCAGGAGACCTGGGTGCTCGCCGTCGAAGGGCCCCGAACCCTCAGGTCGCTGCGGCACGACTGAAGGGGTGGGGGCAGTGGAACCCAGACGTGACACGGTTCTGGACGCGCGGTTGCGCAGGGCGGCGGCGTTCGCGGACCTTGACCTGCCGCCGGGTGCGAGCATCGGGGCACGAGCGCTCGCCGTGGGAGGACGGGCCACCGACCCGCGCCGGACGACGGTGAAGCTGCTGGTCCGGTCTGCGGAGTCGAAGGTGGTCGAGGGCTGGCTGGCGAAGGTGGGCGGCCACGTGGTGTCCGCGCCGCCGGACCCGGCCTCGTCCGGCCAGGTGGTGGTGCTGGCGGTCGTCCCGGTCGCCGCGCTGTCCTCACTGGACGGACAGCCCTGGCTGCTGCGCGCCGAGGCGCCGAAGGAGATGTTCACCCGCATGGACCGGGCGCGCGGCCCGGTGACCGGCGTGGACGCGCTCCAGGCCGCGCACGGCGACCTCACCGGCGCCGGTGTGCTGGTGGCGGTGGTGGACACCGGGATCGACTGGGCGCACCCGGACTTCCGCCACGACGACGGCACCACCCGCCTGGAGCGGTTCGTGCACGCCCACGTCCGCGAGGGCTCGGACGAGTCCACGTTCGCCGTGTTCGACGCGACCGCGATCAACAAGGCGCTCAACGGCGGTCCGCCCATCCCGACCGGCGACCCGGGCGGCCACGGCACGCACTGCGCGTCCATCGCGGCCGGCAACGGGCGCGGCACGTCCGACCGCAGGTTCCGCGGCGTGGCGCCCAAGGCGTCGCTGATGGGCGTGCGCGCCGAACCGCTGCTGGACGTGCACGTCATCGAGGGCATCCGCCAGGCGTTCGACCTGGCCGGCGACCGCCCGGCGGTGGTGAGCCTGAGCCTGGGCGGCCACTTCGGCGCCCACGACGGCACGTCCGCGATCGAGAACGAGATCGCGCGCGCCACCGGGCCGGGCCGGATCGTGGTCGCGGCGGCCGGCAACGAGGGCGACGACGGCGTGCACGCCCAAGGCCGCCTGGTCGTCGGCGAGGAGCTGTCGTTCACCGTGCGGGTGCCCGACACCGGCCTGGTGTTCTGCGACGTGTGGATCCCGCGCGGCGACCAGGTGGACGTGTTCGTGGAAACGCCCAGCGGGACCAGGTTCGAGCCCAACACCGGCGAGACGTCCACCCCGGACGGCGTCTTCGTCGCGGACTTCGTGGAGAACCCGGTCAACCACGAGCAGAACCTGACCTTCCTGATGATCGACGGCACGGTCGACGAGCGCTGGACCATCCGCATCACACCGCTCTCCGTGGCGCACGGTGAGGTCCACGCGTGGGCCGGCTCGGTGGACGGCGGTCGGCTGATGTTCCCCGGCGCGCCCTTGGAGGGCTACTCGATCGGCATGCCCGCGACCGAGGAGCGGGTGGTCGCGGTGGGTTCCCTCACGTCCCGCAACAAGTTCGAGGGGCCGCAGGGCGACTCGACCCTGCCGGGCCTCGTGGTGGACACCCTGTCGTCGTTCTCCAGCCAGGGGCCCACGCGCATCGGCGTGCAGAAGCCGGACGTCGTCGCGCCCGGCCAGGTCGTGACGGCGGCCTTGTCGGCGGGCTCGGAGATGGCCACGTCGCCCCGGTTGGCGGCGCGGCGGCACCCGTCGGGCAAGTACGTCACCATCCAGGGCACCAGCATGGCGACGCCCTTCGTCGCCGGCGTCGTGGCCCTGATGCTGCAACGGGAACCGAGGTTGACGCCGGAGGAAGTCCAGCAGCGCCTGCGCATCACGGCCCGGCGGGACGCCACGACGGGTCCGGTCTGGAACCCGCGCTACGGCTGGGGGAAGCTGGACGCCGAGGCCCTCTTCCGCCCCTGACCCACACCTCCCGGCGACGTGCGAGCACCGCGGTCGACCCATCGCCCCGGCGATCGACTAAACTCATCGCACGTTGAATTGGGAGGGTGCCATGAACTTCGCCAGGCTGCTCGTCGCCCACGGCATCGTCACGCTGGCCGCCGGGATCGTCCTGGTCGTCGCGCCCGCCGCCATCCCGGCCGCGGTCGACGTCCGGGTGCCCGGCGACGCGTTCCTGGTCCCGTACCTGCTGGGCGCGGCGGAGGTCGCGATCGCGGTCCTCTCGTTCGGCGCCAGTCGGCTCACCGACACCCGGGCGCTGCGCCTGGTCGCCGTCACCTTGATCGTGTTCCACCTGACGACGGCGGCCGTCGAGGCGTACGCGTTCTTCCAGGACCGGGCCGCCGCAGGGGTGTGGGTCAACGTCGGCGTGCGCCTGGCCGTGTCGGCGCTCCTCGCCGTCCAGTCGCCGCCGGTTGTGGCGGGAACTCGCCACGTGGTCGGGTAGTGCCTGGTCAGGGCCCCGGTAGCCGGCGCACGACGTCGTGCCGGACCGCCCTGCGCGCAGCCTGGTGTCGACATCCGGGTGGGGATCACGGATACGATCAAGTCAGGTGGGCCGAGTCCGGTGCCGACCCGTCGCCGCCGCGGACCTCGGCGGCGTCGAAGAGCGGTTTCCCGGGGGTGGGCGTGAGACAGCCGAAGGCGCTCGTGGTCCGTGGCGGGTGGGAGGGCCACCGGCCGGTCGAGGCGACCGGGTTGTTCATCCCGTTCCTGGAGCGCGAGGGCTACGCCGTGCGGGTCGAGGAGTCGACCGGGGTGTACGCCGACGCCGCCGGGATGGCCGACACCGACCTGGTCGTGCAGTGCGTGACGATGTCGCAGATCACCGGCGAGGAGGTGGCCGGGCTGCGGGCGGCGGTCGAGGCGGGCACCGGTTTCACCGGCTGGCACGGTGGCATCGCGGACTCGTTCCGCGCCTCGTCGGACTACCTGCACCTGGTGGGCGGCCAGTTCGCGACGCACCCCGGCAAGCCGCCGGCCGAGCGCGTGGGCGGGCAGGAGGACAACTACCTGCCGCACACCGTCGCCATCACCGCCCTCGGCCGCGAGCACCCGATCACCGCGGGCATCGAGGACTTCGAGCTGGTCACCGAGCAGTACTGGGTGCTGCACGACGACCTGATCGACGTGCTGGCCACCACGACCCACCCCGCGCCGGCGTGGCAGCCGTGGCACCGGCCGGTCACCTGTCCGGCGATCTGGACCCGCCGGTGGGGCGCCGGGCGGATCGTGGTGACGACCCCGGGGCACAGCCTGGACGTGTTGGAGCACCCCGACGTCCGCACCGTCATCGAGAGGGGGATGCTGTGGGCGACCCGCACCGCGTCGGCATCGTAGGTCTCGGGGTCATCTCCCGCGCGTACCTGGACACGCTCGCCACCCACCCCGCCGTGCGCATCACCGCGGTCGCCGACCTCGACGCCGAACGGTCGGCCGCGGTCGCCGCCGGGCTGCCGGGCGCCGAGGCGGTGGGCGTCGAGGACCTGCTCGACGGGTCGGACGTCGACACCGTGCTCAACCTCACCACACCCGCGGCCCACGCCGGGATCGCGCTGCGCGCCATCGACGCGGGCAAGAACGTGTTCGGCGAGAAGCCCCTCGCCGTGACGTTCGCGGACGGCCGGACGATCATCGACCGCGCCGCCGCGGCCGGTGTCCGGGTGGGCTGCGCGCCGGACACCGTTCTCGGCACGGGCACGCAGACCGCGCGTGCGGCGATCGACCGCGGGCTCATCGGCCGCCCGCTGTCCGCGTCGGCCGTGATGGTCACGCCGGGGCACGAGCGCTGGCACCCCAACCCCGACTTCTACTACACCGCGGGCGGCGGTCCCCTGCTGGACATGGGTCCGTACTACATCGCCGCGCTGGTCCACCTGCTCGGCCCGGTGCGCGCGGTGATCGGCGCGGCGGGCCGCCTGCGCGACGAGCGCGTCATCGGGTCCGGACCGCGGACGGGTCAGCGGATCCCGGTCGAGGTCGCCAGCCACGTCTCCGGCGTGCTCGAACACGTCGGCGGCGCGCTCTCCACCATCACGACGAGCTTCGACGGCGTGGCCACCACCGCCGTGCCGATCGAGGTGCACGGCGAGACCGGCACCCTCGCGGTGCCGGACCCCAACCACTTCGACGGCGAGACCCGGCTCTTCGCGCTGGGCGGCACCGAGTGGCGGGCACTGCCCCCGAGCGCGGGCTACGCCGGGGCCGGCCGCGGCATCGGCCTGCTCGACCTCGTGACGGCCGGTGGACAACGACTCCCGCGCGCGGGTGGGGACCTCGCCTTGCACGTGCTCGAAACCATGACCGCCGTGCTGCGCGCGGCGGAAGAAGGACGGCGGATCGAGCTGACGACCACGGTCGAGCGACCGGCACCGGTCCCGCTCACGCCCGCGGCGGAGTGGTCCGCCAACCGCTGACGCGGGCGAACCCGGCTGCGAACCGCTCCCGCGCCGGGTGCGATGCGGTTGCCGGCACCGGTATCGCGGCGCGCCCGGCGGGTCGCCGGGTCCGTTGTGGTCGGACGGGTGCTTGCTACCGTGACGCATGCTTTCATTGCGCGCCAACGGTGTCGAGCTCGGTGTGGAGTGCTTCGGCCGTGAGGGTGATCCGCTGGTGCTGCTGGCCGGTAGCACGACGATGCTGTCCTGGCCGGACGCGTTGTGCGAGCGGGTGGCGGCGGGCGGGCGCCGGGTGGCGCGCTACGACCTGCGCGACTGCGGTGGCTCCACGACCGTCGACCCGGAGGCGCCCGGCTACACGCTCCGCGATCTCGCCGCGGACGCGGTGGCGCTCGTCGACGCGCTCGGGGCCACCACCGCGCACCTCGGCGGCATCGGCGTCGGCGGCATGGTCGCCCAGGTCGCCGCGCTCGACCACCCCGCGGCGTTCTCGGCGCTGACCCTGGTCGGCACGCGCCCGGTCGCGCCGGGCCCCGTCGACGAGGACCTGCCCGACCACGACCCGGCGGCGATGCGTGCGCTGTTCTCCCTGCCCAGACCCGACTGGAGCGACCCGGCGGCGGTCGCCGCGTACGGCGCCGAGCGGGCCGAGCTGCTCGGCGACGACCCGGAGCAGGCGCGCGCGACCGCCGCGCGGATCTGGGACCGGACACCGTCGAGCACCCCTGCCGCGCACGAGGCGAACCAGCTCGGGATGGTGTTCGCCCGACTCGACTGCGCGCCGCGGTGGCGCGAGCGGCTCGGCGACCTGACCGTGCCGACGCTGGTCGTGCACGGCCGCGAGAACCTGTTCTTCCCGGTCGGCAACGGCGAGGCGCTCGCCGCCGAGATCCCCGACGCCCGGTTGCTCGTCCTGCCCGGCACGGCCACGGCCCTCCCCGACACCGCCGCCGACCAGGTCGCCGCCGCGATGCTCGACCTGCCGACCGCTCGTCCGAAGGCGTGACCGCCGAACACCCCCGAGCACTGCCACTCCGCCGGACGGGCCGGCGCAGCACCCGAGGCGGCCACCGCCGGCTCGGAGTGCGCGGTGCCTGCCCGCCGATCCGCGCGGGTCAGTGGTCGCTCAGCGCCCGGTAGTGGTCGATCTTCGCGTCCAACGACGTCAGGCAGTCGGAGAGTTCGGCGATCCGCCTCCGGACCGCGTCGCGGTGCCGTTCCAGCAGCTCCAAGCGCTCCGGGACGGTCACGTCGCCCCGCCTGCGCAGCTCGGCGAAGCGCCGCATGTCCCGGATGGGCATGCCGGTGGTGCGCAGGCGGGTGAGGAAGCCGAGCCAGGCCAGGTCGGCGCTGCGGAAGCGACGCCGGCGGTCCGGGCCGCGGCCGACCGGGTCGAGCAGGCCGATCCGCTCGTAGTAGCGCAACGTGTGGGCGGTCAGGCCGGTGACCTCGACCGTTTCCGCGATGGACAGCACGCTCGTGTCGTTCACGCGGTCGACGGTAGGAGTTGGAGCGCGCTCGAAGTCAACCCGGCAGTTGCCCGAACACGTCCCTGGCCACGGTCACGGCGTTGAGCACGCGGGGGAAGCCGGCGTAGGGCACGACGTGGATCAGCGCCTCGACCACCTGGCCCCGGCTCAGCCCCACGCGCAGCGCGGCGCCCAGGTGCACCCGCAGCTGGGGTGCAGTGTCGCCGAACGCGGTCAGCGCGCCGATGGTCACCAGCTGCCGCTGCGGCGTCGTGAGCCACGGCCGGTGGTACACGTCGCCGAACGCGAACTCGACCACGTAGCGGCCGAGGTCGGGCGCGATGTCCCGCAACGACTCGATCACGTCCAGCCCGTGCTGCCCGTCGACCTCCACCAGGTTCTCCACGCCGCGCGCGTAGCGGTCCCGCTCGTCGGTCTGCACCGGCGGCTCGAACGCGATCCCCCGGTCGGCGAACACCTCCCGGGCGGCCTGCACCGCGTTGAGCGCCCTCGGGAAGCCCGTGAACGGGACGACGTGGATCAGCGCCTCCACGACCTCGACGGGGCTCAGCCCGACCCGGAGCGCCGCGTCGAGGTGGAACCGGAGCTGCGGCGCCGTGTCGCCCTGCGCGGCCAGGGCGCCGATGGTCACCAGCTGCCGCTGCCGCAGGTCCAGTCCCGGCCGGGCGTAGACGTCGCCGTAGGCGAACTCGACGACGTAGCGGCCGAGGTCCGGCGCGATGTCCGACAGCGACTCGACCACCTCGGCGCCGCGGTCGCCCGAGACCTGCCGCAGCACGGCCAGTCCCCTGGCGTACCGGCCGGAGGACGCCTCCGGCGCCGCTGATGCTCCCGGCGCGGTCGCCACCCCGGAGGCCCCGATCAGCGCTCCGGCGGCCAGCAGCGAACGTCGGTTGACGGCGGTGCCGTGATCTGACTTGGTCATGGCGGCGACGCTAGGTCTTCGCGCGCGCTCGAAGTCAACCCTCACCGCTCCCGAGTTGCGCCAGCACGGTCCCCTGGGTGACCGACGCACCCGGCTCCGCGGTCAGCCCGGTGATGACGCCGGCCTTGTGCGCGGTGACCGGGTTCTCCATCTTCATCGCCTCCAGCACCAGCACGAGGTCGCCGGCCTCGACCTGCTGCCCCTCGGACACCGCGACCTTCACCACCGTGCCCTGCATCGGCGCGACGATCGCGTCGCCGGACACGAGGGTCATGCCGCCGCCTCGCCGGCGCGCGGTCGGGCGGGGTTGGCCCGCGGGCGTCGCCGCCGGTGTCGCGCCGTCCACCAGCGCGGTGAAGTCGGCCGGCAGGGACACCTCGACGCGCCGGCCGTTCACCTCCACGGTCAGCCGCCGGCGCGGGAGTTCCTCGACGGTCGCCGGTTGGGCCTGCGGCTCGACCGGGTTGTGCCACTCGGTCTCGATCCACTTGGTGTGCACGTCGAAGGAACCCGGCCCCGCGAACGCCGGGTCGTCCACGACCTGGCGGTGGAAGGGCAGCACGGTGGCGATCCCCTCGACGTCGTACTCGCGCAGCGCGCGCCGCGCCCGCCGCAGGGCCTGCTCGCGGGTAGGACCCCACACGACGAGCTTGGCCAGCATCGAGTCGAACTGGCCGCCGATCACGCTGCCCGCGACGACGCCCGAGTCGACCCGGACGCCCGGACCGCCCGGCTCGCGGTAGCGGGTGATCCGGCCGGGCGTGGGCAGGAAACCCCGGCCGGCGTCCTCCCCGTTGATCCGGAACTCGAACGCGTGCCCGCGCGGCGCCGGGTCACCGGTCAGGTCGAGCGGGTGGCCCTCGGCGATGCGGAACTGCTCCAGCACCAGGTCGACGCCGGTGGTCTCCTCGGTGACCGGGTGCTCGACCTGCAACCGGGTGTTGACCTCCAGGAACGACACGGTCTCGCCCTGGACCAGGTACTCCACCGTGCCCGCCCCGGAGTACCCGGCCGCCAGGCAGATGGCCTTGGCCGAGTCGTGGACCAGTCGACGCTGCTCGTCGGTCAGGAACGGCGCCGGCGCCTCCTCGACCAGCTTCTGGTGCCGTCGTTGCAGCGAGCAGTCACGCGTGCCGAGCACGACGACGTTGCCGTGCCGGTCGGCCAGCACCTGGGCCTCCACGTGCCGCGCGCGGTCCAGGTACCGCTCGACGAAGCACTCGCCGCGGCCGAAGGCGGTGACCGCCTCGCGGGTCGCGGACTCGAACAGCTCCGGGATCTCGTCGAGGGACCGGGCGACCTTCAGACCCCGCCCGCCACCGCCGAACGCGGCCTTGATGGCGACCGGCAGGCCGTGCCGCTCGGCGAACTCGACGATCTCCCGCGCGTCGCCGACCGGACGCCCCGTGCCGGGGACGAGCGGTGCGCCCACGCGCTCCGCGATCCGCCGCGCGGTCACCTTGTCGCCCAGGTCCCGGATGGCCCGCGGGCTCGGCCCGATCCAGGTCAGGCCGGCGTCGAGGACGGACTGGGCGAAGTCCGCGTTCTCCGACAGGAAGCCGTAGCCGGGGTGGACCGCGTCGGCGCCGCACCGCCGTGCCACCTCCAGGATCCGGTCCCCCGACAGGTAGGACTCGGCCGCGGTCCGACCGCCCAGCGCGAACGCCTCGTCGGCCAGCGGCACGAACGGCGCGTCGGCGTCCGGTTCGGCGTACACCGCGACGGAGGCGATCCCCGCGTCGCGCGCCGCCCTGATCACCCGGATCGCGATCTCGCCCCGGTTGGCGATGAGAACCTTGTGCACCTGCGACTCCCTCTCTGTTGCTCGGGTCGGTCCGCTCGGGCCGACCGCTACCCGGCGTTGCGCCAACTGTTGGGCGGCACGAACACCGCGGCCCGCTCCGGGTACAGCCACCGGGGCGCGGCCAGGGGCCGCGCGTCGTCCGGTGGTCGCCGGGCGGCCAGGCACAGCACCGCCAGCAGGGCGCCCAGCTCGGGCTCGTCGAGCGTGCCGGACTCGATCCGCAGGACCGTCTCGTCGACCATGACCGCTCCCCTACAAAGGTGTGTTGCCGTGCTTGCGCAGCGGCAGGTCGGCGTGCTTGGAACGCAGCATCTCCAGGCCGCGGATGAGCACCGGTCGGGTGTCGGCCGGGTCGATCACGTCGTCGACGAGCCCGCGCTCGGCGGCGTAGGACAGGTGCATGAGCTCGGCGCGGTACAGGTCGATCTTCTGCTGCCGGACCGCCTCGCGGTCGCCGTTCGCGGCGGCGATGTCGCGCCGGAAGATGATGTCGACGGCCGCTTCCGGTCCCATGACGGCGATCTCGTTGCCCGGCCACGCCAGCACGAGGTCCGCGCCGATCGAGCGGGAGTCCATGACGATGTACGCGCCGCCGTAGGCCTTGCGCACGATCACCGACATGCGCGGCACCGTGGCGTTGCAGTAGGCGGCCAGCAGCTTCGCGCCGTGCCGGATGATGCCGTCGTGCTCCTGGCCGACACCGGGCAGGAAGCCGGGCACGTCCACGAACGTGACGATCGGGATGTTGAAGCAGTCGCAGGTCTGCACGAACCGCGCCGCCTTCTCCGACGCCGCGATGTCCAGAGCGCCGGCCAGCACGGACGGTTGGTTGGCCACCACGCCCACGACGTGACCGCCCAGCCGGGCGAACGCGCAGATGACGTTGGTCGCCCAGCCCTCCTGCACCTCCAGCACGAACCCGTCGTCGACGACCTCCTCGATCACCGCCCGCATGTCGTAGGGCCGGTTGCCGTCGGCGGGCACCAGCTCGTGGAGCCCCTCGGCGCGGCGGTCGACCGGGTCGGTCGACGGCCACGCGGGCGGTTGCTCCCGGTTGTTGGCGGGCAGCATCGACAGCAGCAGCCGGACGTCCTCCAGGCACGACCGCTCGTCGTCATAGGCGAAGTGCGCGACCCCGGAGAGCCGGTTGTGCACGTCCGCGCCGCCGAGCTCGTCCATGGTGACCCGCTCGCCGGTCACCGTCGCCACCACGTCCGGCCCGGTGAGGAACATCTGGGAGATGCCGCGGACCATGAACGTGAAGTCGGTCAGCGCCGGGCTGTACGCGGCGCCGCCGGCGCACGGACCGAGCATCACGCTGATCTGCGGGATGACGCCGGACGCCTTGGCGTTGCGCCGGAAGATCCCGCCGAACCCGGCGAGCGCCGTGACGCCTTCGTGGATGCGGGCGCCCGCGCTGTCGTTGAGCGACACCAGCGGCGCGCCGGCCGCCACCGCGAGGTCCATCACCTTGTGGATCTTCTCCGCGTGCGCCTCGCCGACCGCGCCGCCCAGGATGCGGAAGTCCTGGGCGTAGACGAAGACCGTCCGCCCGAGCACGGTGCCCCAGCCGGTCACCACGCCGTCGGACAGCGGGCGGTGGTCCGCCCGGCCCAGCCCGGCGTGCCGGGCCCGGCGCAGGCCCTCGACCTCCTGGAACGACCCCTCGTCGAGCAGCAGCGCGATCCGCTCGCGGGCGGTCAGCTTGCCCTTGTCCCGCTGCCGCCGTGCGGCTTCGTCGTCGTCGTCGTCGAGCAGTGCGCGCTTCAGCTCGACGACCTTCTCCAGCGCGTCGTGCGCCATGCTTCCCCCCTCTTGGTGACCGCCGTCAGGCGGGCAACCGCTTCTGCTGTGCGAGTGCGACGAGCGCCGCCTTGTCGGCCTTCCCGTTGGCCAGGCGGGGCAGGGACTCGACCACGGTCAGGACGTCGAGGTCCGCGGTGGGCAGGTCCGGTGCGCTGTCGGTGGCAGTCCGGACGAACCCGGCGAGCCGGGCCGGGCCGCCGTCGGTCGCGGGCACCCCCACCACGGCGCACTCCACCACGTCCGGGTGGGCTTCGAGCGCCCGGCGGACCGACGACGGCGAGACGACCTCGCCGCCCCGGCGGACCAGGTCGCCGATGTGGTCGACCACGGTCAGCAGGCCGTCCGGGGACAGCGAGCCGTAGTCGCCGGTCGGGAACCAGCCGGGCGCCACCGGGGTCACGCCCGAGCCGTCGAGGTAGCCCTGCATGACGCTCGGGCCCGCGACCCAGATCTGCCCGGCCACCCCCGTCGGCACCGGCTCCGCGGTCGGGTCGTCCAGCGCCGCGATCCGGACCGCGACGTCCCGCACGGGCGCGCCCACCGAGCCGACCCGGTCGTAGCCGGCGCGTTCGGTGCTGACCAGCGACGTGGTCTCGGACAGCCCGTAGCCCTGCCGGCACGGGATGCCCAGCGTGGCGCCGATCCGGGTGGCCGCCTTCTCCGCCAGCGCGGTGCTCCCGGAGCCGACCATGCGCAGGTGCCGGACCCGCGTCGAGCCGAACGCCGGGTCGGCCGCCAGCTGCTCCAGCCGCACCGGCAGGGAGTACAGGTGGGTCGCCCGCGCCTCGTCGGCGGCGAGCACCGAGTCGAGCACGCGCCGGTGGCCGACCAGGACCTGCCGGACGCCGGCCAGCACCGACGCGTTCATGTGCATCGGGTAGAAGATCGGCCTGCTGTGCGCGAGCCCGCCCGAGGCGGCGAGCCCGTGGGCGTCGGCGAGCTGGGCGGCGTTGGTCAGGACGTTGCGGTGGCTGTAGGCGACCGCCTTCGCCCGGCCGGTCGACCCGCTGGTGAACATCAGCGCGGCGGTGTCGTCCGGCAGCACCGGCGCCGCGCCGGTCCGCAGCCGGAGCAGCCGGCCGAACTCGACCCGGACCTCCTCCCGGACCAGGTCTAGCATCCCCTGCTCGGCCAGCTTGGCGCGCAGGGCGTCCGACCCGGCCTCGGACACCAGCACGGCCGAGGGCATCGCCAGCCGCAGCACGTGGGCCACGGCCGGCGCGGGCAGCAGCGGGTTGATCGGCGCGACGACGTTGCCGCTGCGGATCGCCCCGTAGTAGTAGGCCGGGAACACCGGGTCGAGGTCGGCCACCAGGCCGACCACCCCGCGCCCCGGTGCGGCCGCGCCCAGCGCCCTGGCCACCGACGAGGCCACGTCGTCCCAGTCCCGGAAGGTCAGCGCGTCCGCGCCGACCTGCACCGCCGGCCGGTCGGCGCCGGCGCGGACGGCCTCGGTCAGCAAGGTGTCCACCGCGGCGGGCCGCGGGTCGGCCAGCGGCCCGGCCGCCACCCAGGACCGCCCGGCTTCCGGCCAGCGCATCGTGTCGTCCATGACGTCCCCCATCACCAGTTCGTCCTCATGCGAAGCACTCCGGCAACCCGCCGTTGAGCGCGACCATCTCCGCGAACACCGCGACGACGTCCAGCGGCGCGCCCGGCGCGGCGCCGTCGAGTTCGGCGTAGGCGCGGTGCAGGTTCGCGACCAGCCGTTCCGGCTCGCCCCACCGGGCGAACTCGTCCGGGTCCGCCCGCTGCGCGGCCTCGGCGGGGGTCAGGCCCTCGCGCCGCCCGGCCGTCGCGACCCCGTCCAGCCAGTCCAGGTACCGCTCGGTGTCGTCCAGCAGCCCGGCGCCGCCGACCGGTCCGTGGCCCGGCACGACCACCCTGGGCCGCAGGTCCCGCAGCGACGCGACCGCGGCGCGCATCCCGGACACGGACCCCATCAGCAGGAACGGGGTGCGGCCCGACATGATCACGTCACCGGCGAACAGCACGCGTTGCTCGGGCAGCCACACGACCGTGTCGCCGCGGGTGTGCGCCGGCCCGACGTGGAACAGCTCGACCGTGCGGCGGCCGTCGTGCAGGACGAGCCGGTCCTCGTAGGTGCAGTCGGGCAGCCGCACGGCGGGCTCCCCCCACCGGACGTCCGGCCACAGGCCGGTCAGCCCCAGGCCGCTCGCCGCCATCTCCCGGGCGGCCTCCACGTGCGCGAGGACCCTGGTGCCCGCCGGGAAGCGGCACCCGCCGAAGACGTGGTCACCGTGGAAGTGCGTGATGACCAGGTGGTCGATCGGCTGCGGGGCCAGGGCCCGGACCGCGGCGAGCTGCGCCTCGGTCCGGTCCCGGGTGGCGCACGTGTCGATCACGGTGGTGCCCTCCGCCCCCACGAGGACACCGCTGTTGTTGACGCACCAGCCGCCGTGCTCCTGCAGGTAGGCGAACACCCCCGGCGCGAGCTCCACCGGCGTCGGCGCGGGTGGCAGGTCGATCCGCACGCGTGACACGGTCAGACCCCCTCCAGCAGCGACTTGGCGATCAGCATCGTGGCCATGCTGTTGGCGCTGAGCGCGTCGCGCGCCTTGGCCAGGTTCGCCGCGGTGCTCGCCTGGTCGCGGGCGACCTCAGGGCGCAGCCGGATGGTGTGCTCGGAGGTGAGCACGGTCTCGCCCTGCCCGGCTCGGATGGTCCAGTTGCCCAGGTGCAGGTCGAGCAGCGGCGGCAGGTCGAGCTGCTTGTAGCCGATGCGGCCGGTGCCCTCCGTGATCCGGATGGACATCGTCTCGTGCTCGCCCACCTTGGACAGCGTCGTCATCCGCAGCGACTGGACGTCGTGCGTGCCGTAGTCGTCCAGCCGCACGGCCGCGACGTGCGGCAGCCGGTCGGTCCAGTGCTCGGCCTCCCACAGGAACGCGTGCACCGCGTCCGCCCCGGCGGCGATCCGGACCGAGTCGGAGAACGTCCGGACCTCGCCCCCGCCCCGCTCGGCGACGGCCTTGACGTTGGCCAGTTCGGTCCGGCTGTTCTCGTCGGTGACCTTCTCGATCCAGGCGAGCGCCTCGGGGTCGTCGTCGACCGCCGAGAACGTGTGCAGCAGCCGGAGGTGGGTCCGCCCGGGGCCGTCCTCCTCGACGACCCAGGTGCCGCTCATGGTGGCGATCGGCGGCGCGGGCACCGCTTGGCGGAAGGTGATCCGGTGCGCCACGGGGTCGAGCTCGCGCACCGAGGTCCACGATTTCACCTCCTCGCCCGCGCTCGCCCAGATCCGGAAGGTCTCCGTCGTGCCGCGGCGCTCGACGTGCGTGACCTGGATGGTCGGTTCGAACAGCTCGGGCCAGCGCTCGGCGTGGGCGAGCAGGGCGTAGACGTCGCGGGGATCGGCGTCGATCGTGATGTCGTGCGTGGTGTCCATTGCGTGCCCTCGCGTCAGTAGTTGCCCAGCCCGCCGCAGACGTTGAGCGCCTGCGCGGTGATGGAGGCGGCCAGTGGGGTGGTGAGGTACTCGACGAGGCCCGCGACCTCGTCCGGCGTGCTGTAGCGGCCCAGCGGGATCTTGGCCTCGAACTTGGTCAGCACGTCGGCCGCGGACACGTCCCAGATCCGGGCGTAGTTCTCCCGGACGTGTTGCGCCATCGGGGTTTCCACGTAGCCGGGGCAGACCGCGTTGACCGTGATGCCGGTGCCGGCCAGCTCCAGGCCGAGGGCCTTGGTGAAGCCGACCACGCCGTGCTTCGAGGCGCTGTAGGGCGCGCCCAGGACGACGCCCTGCTTGCCGCCCGTCGAGGCGATGTTGATGATCTGGGCGGCCTCGCGCGTGGTCATCCCGCCGGTCGTCAGCACGTGCCGCGACATCAGGAAGACGCTGCGCAGGTTGGTGTTGACGACGTTGTCCCACAGCTCGGTCGACAGGCCGCTGGTGACGCCCCCGCCGGGGATGCCCGCGTTGTTCACCAGGGTCGTGACCGGGCCGAACGCCGCGACGCCCGCGGCCACGAAGGACTCGACCTGCGACTCGTGCCGCACGTCGCACGACTGGCCGTCGGCGGTGATGCCGAGCTCGGCGAGGTCGGCGACGGTCTCCTTGACCCGCCGCGCGTCGCGGGCGCCGAGGAACACCCGGTAGCCGGCCGCGCCCAGCCGCTTGGCGATGGCCAGGCCGATCCCGCTCGTGCCGCCGGAGATCAGCGCGACCCGGTCGTCGGTGGTGTGCTCAGGCAGCATCGCGCTCCTCCTCGATCACGTCGAGCAGGGCGGCCGGGGTCTTGGCGTGTTCCAGGACGTCGTCGTCGAGCTGGACCCCGTGCTCGCGCTTGAGGACGTTCAGCACCTCCAGCAGCGCGATGGAGTCGAAGCCGATGTCGTCGAAGGAGGTGTCCGGGTCGACGTGGGTCGCGAGGTCGAAGGTCTCGTCCTCGCCCGCCACCTCGCGGAGCACCGCGGTCAGGGTGTCGATGTTCATTGCGTTCTCCCTCAGTCGGAGTCGAGTTCGGTGTGCGGCTTCGTCAGCACCATCGCCGAGTTGAAGCCGCCGCGGCCCCTGGCGAGCACCAGGGCCGTGTGGACCCGGCCCGCGGCCGGGTGGTCGACGACGTGCAGCGCGCTCGCCGCCTCGGAGAGCTCGTAGCGCGGTGTGGGTGGGACGACCTGCTTGGCGATCGCCAGGCACGCCGTCGCGACGTCGAGCGCGCTGCCCGCGCAGCCGAGCCGGCCGATGCCGGTCTTCGGCACGGTCACCGGGACGCCTCCCGGGCCGAACACGGCGGTGATCGCCCGCGCTTCGCGGTCGTCCATCTCGCGGGTGCCGAACCCGTCGGCGAACACCACGTCGACGTCGCCCGCGTCCACCTCGGCGTCGTCCAGCGCGACGCGGATCGCGCGCTCCAGGCCGCGGCCGTCCCGCGCCACACCGTCGAAAGTGGACGCGAAGCCCGCGATCGCGGCGTAGGCCGCGCGGGAACCGGTGCGGTCGGGCCGTTCCACGGTCATGATCGCCCCGCCCTCGCCGGACACGAAGCCGTCGGCGTGCGGCGAGAACGGCCGGTACGCCGTGCGCGGGTCGGGGTCGGTCGCCATGAGCCCGGCGCTGGTGTAGGCCGACCAGCCCCACGGGCAGAGGTTGGTGTCCACGGCGCCGGCGAGCACGAGCTCGCAGTCGTGCCGCAGCTGCCGCCGCGCCTGGCCGACCGCCTCCATGCCACCGGTGTCGTCGGTGACCAGCGCGCGGGCGGCTCCCCGCAGGTTGTGCCGGATGGAGATCTGGCCGGTGTTGACCGCGTAGAACCAGGCGAACGACTGGTACGCGCTCACGTGGGCCGGGCCGCGCGACCACAGCGCCTGCATCTCCTTCTGCGCGAACTCGAACCCGCCGCCGTTGTTCGCGGTCACCACCGCCGAGGCGTGCTCGGCGTAGGCGCCGTCCGGGATCGCCGCGTCGTCGAGCGCGTCGCGGGTCGCGACCAGCGCGAACTGGGTGACGCGGTCGGTCTGCGGCAGCAGCCGGGCGGGCAGGTGGTCCCTCGGGTCGAACCCGGGGTGCTCCCCGGCGATCCCGGTGGCGTACCGGCCGCCGTCGAACCGGGTGATCGGGCCGATCGCGTTGGCCGACTCGAGCAGCGCGCTCCAGTACGGGTCGACGCCGATGCCGAACGGCGTGACGACGCCCAGGCCGGTGATGTGCGGTCTCATCGCGTCGCACCCGCCTTCGAGATGATCATGGCGCTCTGGAACCCGCCGAACCCGCTGCCCACGCTGAGCACGTGCTCCGGGGCCGCTTCCCGCGCGTGGACCGGGACGTAGTCGAGGTCGCACTCGGGGTCGCGCTCGGTCCAGTTGGCGGTGGGCGGCAGCAGCCGGTGCTGCAGGGCCAGCAGGCAGGCCGCGATCTCGATGGAGCCGATCGCGCCCAGCGAGTGGCCGACCATGGACTTGATCGAGCTGACCGGGGTGCGGTAGGCGTGCTCGCCGAGCGCGAGCTTGAACGCCGCGGTCTCGTGCCGGTCGTTCTGCTTGGTGCCCGACCCGTGCGCGTTGACGTACCCGATGTCGGTGGGCGCGAGGCCCGCCTGGTCCAGGGCCGCGGTGATCGCCGCCGCCATCTCCACGCCGTCCGGCCGCAACCCGGTCATGTGGTAGGCGTTGCACCGGCTCGCGAAGCCCGAGAGCTCGCCGTAGATCGGCGCGCCCCGCCGCCGGGCCGACTCCAGCTCCTCGATGACGAACATCGCCGCGCCCTCGCCGAGCACGAACCCGTTGCGGCTCTTGTCGAAGGGCCGCAACGCCCGTTCCGGCTCGTCGAGCCGCGGCGTCGTCGCCTTGATCGCGTCGAAGCAGGCGATCGTGATGGGCGAGATCGGCGCGTCGGACGCGCCGCACACGGCCCGGTCGACCGTGCCCTCCCGCACGAGCTCGACCGCGTGCGCCACGGCGTCGAGCCCGGAGGTGCACCCGCTGGACACCACCGAGACCGGCCCTTCCGCGCCGACCTCGACGGCCAGCTCGGCGGCGATGGAGCTGGGGATGTAGTAGTCGTAGTAGTGCGGGCTCGCCAGGGACTCGTCCACTTCCCAGGCGGTGCCGCGCCCGCTCATCCGCACGTACTCGGACTCCAGGGCCGGGGTCGACCCGACCGCGGTCCCGACCACGACGCCGGTCCGCCCCGGGTCGCCCTGGCCCAGGTCGATCCCGCTGTCCTCGATCGCCTCCCGCAGGGCGACCAGCGCGAACTGCCCGACCCGGTCCAGCCGCGCCACCTCGGCGGCGCTCAGGCCGCACGACGCCGGGTCGAAGTCGACCTCGGCCGCGACCCGCGACCGGAACGGCGTCGGATCGACCAACGTCATGATCCGGGTGGCGGTGCGCCCCTCGGAGATCAGGTTCCAGAAGTTCTTCCGCCCTGGTGCGCCCGGCGCCACCACACCGATGCCGGACACCACGACCCTTCGAGTGCTCGTCATGCTCAACCCCACGTCCCCCCTTGAGATCAACGATTCGTCAGTTCGGCTTCGCGGTCCGCGACACGACCCGGTGCCCCGCGTTCCCCTCGACCCGGAGCACGTCCGCGAACTCGATCACCCCGGAGACGCGCGAGCCCTGGCCCACGACGGACTCCACGGTCAGCACCGTGCCCCGCACCCGGAGGCCGTCGCCGGTCGGCGTGATCGCGCAGTTCGACATGAAGTGCCGCTGCACGGCGCCGCGCGCGGACCTGGCGTCCCGGAGGACCCGGCTGTGCTCGACGATCCGGGCACGTCCCCGCAGCGTCCGCAGACCGTCGATCACGAACTCGGCGTCCGCGGCGAACGTGTCGCCGTAGGCGTCGAAGTCGCCGCGGTCGAGCGCGTGGACCTGCTCGGCGTAGAACCGCTCGACCGCGCTCCGGTCGTCCCCGCCCATCAGGACCGCCACGGCTTGTCGTCGCGGGTCACCTTGCGGGCCCGGACCTGCCAGCGGTCGTCGCGCCGCACCAGGACGTCCTCGCACAGCGTGCTGGCGTAGACGACGGGCGGCGTGCCCGCGCCGCTCTCCACGACGAGGACGTAACTGCTCGCCCGCGCCAGCGTCGCGGTGCGCGGCACGACCCGCAGCATCGACACCAGGTGCCGGTGGGTGATGCCGTCGCGGGCCCGCTGCTCGACGCCGGCCGCGGCCGCCGCCTCGATCGCGGCGCGCCCGTGCACGAGCCCGTCGAATCCGCTCGCCGCGAAGGACGCTTCGGGCACGAAATCCGCGGCGAACGCGGCCGTGTCGCCCCGGTCGAGGGCGCCCAGGTGGTTCACGTAGAACCGGGACAGTTCCTCGTGCAGCGACACTTCCGCCCGGACGGGCGGTCGGATCATTTTCAAGGTCGTCATGAGCCACCGGATTCAGTCGTCGGTCGTTCGTGGCGGTAAGCCGGAGTGCCGGCTCGTCAATGTTGTCGGCGACGTTATGGCGCGGTGTCCGGCGGCGGCAATCGACTTGCACTGGAGTTCGTCAATCCTGCACTCCTGTTCACCCCGCGTATCGCGTCCCGGGCACCGAGAGGAGTCGACGCAGGTGGGAGGCCTGTGCGGGCACGCGCGCGCGGGCCCGCACGAGGAGGTGGCGATCTTTGCCGACGGCCGCGCGAAGTGCGGTCAGCGGCCGTTCCGAATAATTCTCATTATCTGCCGAGGCCGTCCGGACCACGACGGCCGGCGCACCGGAAACCGATCTTGGCGCAGTTCTCCGGTTCACCCGCGCTCGTCGCCCGTCCGCGGTTACCATGACCTGGTCCGATGCCACAGCGACACTGGTGCGGGGAGGTACCAATGCGCGAGGGAGCTTCTGGGGGGCAGGTCCCGGCGGAGCGTTCAAGATTCATCAGGATTCACAACCGGAACGCGGATCCGACCGACCGGCTCGACTATTGGAATGAGCTGACCGAGAGCACGCGGTACGGCAAGAGCGGGATGCCGTTGATTGTGGCCGACCCGACTTTCCAGGCCGATTACACCGGGCACTGGGTCGGCGAGGCGGGCGTGGTGGCCGGCCGGATGGACGCCGGCGCGTTCCTGGTCGACCGCGGCCGGGCGGACGGCATCGACGGCGGTCGCGTGCAGCTCATCCTCTCGGGCAGCAACGGGGCGCGGATCGACGCGCGGGGCTCCGCGCACGAGATCGGCCCCGGCTCGCTCTACCTCCAGTTCCACGACGAGCCGCGGCGCGTCCTGTGGGACAAGCCGGACCGGCAGCTGATCGTGGACATCGACTCGTCGCGGCTGACCGTGGACGTCGAGGTGCTCCGGCGGGCGATGTTCTCGCCGCTGCCCGTCGACCGGGACCTGGTGGACCTGTTCGTCCAGTCCGCGACCAGGATCCTCCACACACCGCGTTGCGCGACCCCGGCGGCCGGGCCGTTCCTGGTCAGCCTGGTCGAGCTGCTGGTGCGCGGCGCGCTGGGCGACGACGTCGAGCTGACGGAGACCGGGCCCGCGCTCCGGGGCCGGGCACTGGCCGTCATGCGGGAGAACCTCTCGCGCACCGACCTCAGCGCGGAGGACGTGGCGGCGGCCCTGAACATCTCGCGCCGCAGCCTGTTCCAGCTCTTCGACGACGGGACACCGCCCATGACGGTGCTCCGCCGGATGCGCATCGCGCGCGCCCAGGAGATCCTCGGCGACGGCAGGCGGGACGACCTGACCATCGCGCAGGTCTCCCGGTTGTGCGGCTTCGGCACCTCGCGCGGGTTCAACAACGCGTTCCTGCGGGAAGCCGGCCAGCGCCCCACCGACTACCGCCGCAACCGCAGCGCGCCGTCGACCACCGAACCCTGAACCGCCCCGACCGGACTACCTCAGCTGCGCGACCGGCACGACGGCCGCCGCGGCGAACCCGGCCGCGGCCACGACCGTCCTGATCAGGTGGAAGCGGCGCCAGCTGTCGCGGTGCGCGGCCCACGAGTCCGGGATCGACCCGACCCAGCTGTCCGCCAGCACGTTCAGCGGCACCAGTGTCGTGACCGTGATGACGATGCCGGCCAGCATCGCCACCGCGGCGAGGATGCCGGCGACGAGCACGGTCGCGTCCTTCCGGTAGCTGAGCACCGCGACCGCGCTCGACGCCAGCATCCCCACCACGAACAGCGGCGGCATGAACCGCCCGTAGTCCCGGTTCACCGCCTGCCAGTACGACACGTAGGCGCTCGGACTCATGGTGGCGACGCCCGGGTTGAACGCGATGCCGAAGCACAACCCGGCGTACAGCCCGGTGGCGAGCAACGACAGCACGATGGAGATCGCGTAGACCGACTTCACCCCGGGCACCTTCCTCTCGGACCCGTCCAGTGCACTACAGGATGGCGATCCCGGCGACCGCATGGATCACCGCCAGCACCGCGCCGCCGCCCATCAGCCCCTTCTCCTTGCGCCAGACGCCGATGGCGACGTCGATCAGCTGGATCGCGGCGGCGACGAAGAGCAACCAGGCGACCCCGGCGCCCCGTTCGAACCAGGGCAGGACCGCGGCGACGAGCCCGAGCGGCACGGCGCGCGCCGCGTACATGTAGGCGAAGAACCGCTCGGCGGCCTCGACGGTCGTCGAGCCGCTCATCGACGCCGGCCGGGCTCCGGCCGCTGCGGCGAACCCCACGCTGAGCAGCGCGGCCAGTGTGTTCAACACGAGTAGGACGGTCATTGTGTCACCCCTGAACTGTGTACTCACTCAACTGTTGAGTGATGCTACAGTACCGGTATGGAAGCGACAACGCACCCGGAAGAGCGACTCTCCGACTCGCTGGCGTTCCGGCTGACCGTGCTCGGCGCGGTCGTGCAGAAGGAGTTCGCGCTGCACCTGAAGGAGGCGGGGCTGACACCGAAGCACCTCGGCGTGCTCGACGTCGTCGACCGCGGGTTGGCCCGGACCCAGGACGACGTCGCCACGCTCATGCAGGTCACGCCCGGCATGGTCGTCCGCCTGGTCGATCACCTGGAGCAGCGCGAACTGCTCCGGCGCCGGCGGGACCCGATCAACCGGCGGCGGCACATCCTCACCGTCACCGAGGGCGGCGCCAAGGTCCTGGCCGAGGGCGCCGCCTTCGCCGCGACGGTGGACGCCCGCCTGGTCGCCACCACCGGTCGGATCCTGGCCGGTCGCCTCGACGAGGCCCTCACCGCCCTCATGTGCCCCCTCACCGGCGAAGGATGACGCCGGTGAGGGGGCGCCAGGCGGCCCGCTCCACGAGGAACGCGGCCGGGCGTGATCCGAGCCGCGTGACGTTCGACAGCCGCCATTTCTCGGCGGTCGTCAATAACGAGCAATCACCGGAACGCGCTGTCAGGCGGACCGGTCGAATCGAGTTCCGGCCGCGTGCGACAAAACCGCGTCAGGCCAATTGGGTGATGACGATGTCGGCGGGGCCGCCGGAACCGGTGACGCCTTCCGGCGTGAGGCACTGCTGCGGCGTGGTGTTGAGCACCACCGCGTTCATGACGACCAGGGCTCCGGCGAACCGGCCGGCGGTCACCCTGCCCTGGTACACGACGACCGTCTCGTTGGCCGGACGCAGCACCACCACGCCGGCGGCGGCCACCGTGGTCGTCTCGCCGGTGTTCCAGGTGATGGTCACCGTGATGGAGACGCTCCCGGCCAGGCAGGAGATCAGGCCGGTCACCACGACCCGGTACCCGCCGGACGTGATCGCCGGCGACCCGCTGGACACGCACGGGCCGTAGTCCGCGCGCGAGGTGATCGTGACGGGCCTGATCTGCGCGGTCACCCCGGGCTCGTAGGTGTTGGCGCCGCTGCCCACGCACGACAGCAGCTCCGCGTCCGCGGCCTGCGCCGCGGGCACGGCGGCCACCAACCCGGCCGCGGCCGTCACCGCGACGACAAGACCCGCGACGGAACGCCGCAGCGCCGACCACGTATTCCTGATCCGACTCGTCCGCATCGGGGCGCCTCCGCGAATCCGCAACGGCAAAGGAATCGCCACTGTAACTCCGCCGCACCGCGCCATGAAGGTGAATTCAGATGCCACTTTCCGTGGGTGTCGCGAGCGGTGAAGCCGCAGATTTCGTTGTCCACGCCATCACGGCGAAGCGACACCTCGGCACCGGAGAGGCGGATTCGGCGCCCGGCCGGGTCCTCACCCGGCCCGGCGCCGCGGGGTGAGCGCCGGGGGGGGACCGGGTTGGGCGCGGCCTGCGGGGCGAGATGGGCCCAGTCGGCGTTGGG
>NZ_JBFAMT010000045.1:0-76830 GCF_040656635.1 Actinosynnema sp. NPDC049800
AGTTGTCCAGTAACAATCTCAAAGGAAACCTCTTGACGAGGTTCATAAATTTACTGGCTATTCGGCACGCTGTTGAGTTCTCAAAGAACACGCGCACATCATCACTCACCGCTGCGAAGCGGCTCGATCCGAGGCTTGTGATTCAGCTAAAGCTTGTGTTGGGAAACAAGACGCCCTGGTCGCTGGGCTCAGACGAGCCTCGACTGGGTCTTCCGTTCCGCGGTCACCCACTCTACCACGTTAGCGGGAGCTTGGTTCGTGACCTGCCGCACTCCGTTCCGGTGTTCCCGGCCCGTTCCGCGCTGACATGGAGAAAGTTACACGCAGCCGAACCGGAGGTCAAATCGGGGGCGCAGCACCGCGCCACAGGCTGAAACCGCAGGTCAGCAGCCCGTGCCGCACTCCAGTCCACGCTATCCGACCCTGCCCACCGGCAACAGTGTGACCGCGATCACACTCGAACGTGGCGAAGGCCGCCGGTCCGGGTGGGACCGACGGCCTTCGACGTCACGCTCGCGAAGCCTGTTCGCGCAGGTCAGATGAGCACCCGCACGCCGGCTGTGTTGCGCTTGCCGCGCCGGACGACCAGCCACTCGCCGTGGAGCAGGTCCTCCTTGGCGGGCACCCACTCCTCGTCGGTGACCTTGGAGTTGTTCACGTACGCGCCGCCCTCCTTCACGGTGCGCCGCGCCGCGCCCTTGCTGTCCGCCAGCCCGGAGCTGACCAGCAGGTCGACGATGGTCGGCGCGTCGGCCAGGCGGACCTCGCCGGTCGGCGCCTCGGCCATCGCGGCCACCAGCGTCGACAGGTCGAGCCCGCGCAGCTCGCCGCGGCCGAACAGGGCCTGGCTCGCCGCGATGACCTGCCGCGTCTCGTGCTCGCCGTGCACCAGGTTGGTGAACTCCTCGGCCAGCTTCTTCTGCGCGGCGCGCAGGTGCGGCGCCTCGGTGGTCTGCCGCTCCAGCTCGGCCATCTCCTCCTGGGACAGGAAGGTGAACAGCCGCAGGTAGCGGAGCACGTCGGCGTCGCCCACGTTCACGAAGTACTGGTACCAGGCGTACGGCGAGGTCATCTGCGGGTCGAGCCACACGTTGCCGCCGCCGGTGGACTTGCCGAACTTGCGGCCCTCGGCGTCGGTGACCAGCGGCGCGGTCAGCGCGTGCACGGACTTCCCGTCGACCTTCCGGACCAGGTCGACGCCGCCGATGATGTTGCCCCACTGGTCGGAGCCGCCCACCTGGAGCCTGGTGCCGTACTTCCGGTTGAGCTGGAGGTAGTCGTGCGACTGCAGGAGCAGGTAGCTGAACTCGGTGTACGACATGCCGTCGCCGTCGAGGCGGCGCTTGACCGTGTCGCGGGCGAGCATGACGTTGATCGAGAAGTGCTTGCCGACGTCGCGCAGGAACTCCAGCACCGAGACGTTCCCGGTCCAGTCCAGGTTGTTGACCACGACCGCGCCCGTGGGGCTGTCGTCGAACTCGACGAACCGCTCCAGCTGGCCGCGGATGCGCCCGGCCCACTCGGCGACGGTGTCCAGCGGGTTGAGCGCGCGCTCCGCGCTGTCACGCGGGTCGCCGATCATGCCGGTGGCGCCACCCGCGAGGACGATCGGCCGGTGCCCGGCGCGCTGGAAGCGGCGCAGCATGAGCAGCGGGACGAGGTTGCCGGCGTGCAGGCTGGGCGCGGTCGGGTCGAACCCCGCATAGAGGGTGAGCGGACCGGCGTCGAGGTCCTTCCGCAGCGCGTCGAGGTCGGTGGACTGCGCGATCAGGCCGCGCCAGGACAGCTCGTCGAGGATGTGCTCGCTCACGGACGGCCATTCTCCTCCACCTGGTCAAAGCAGTTTGAGGCGGTGCCGCCTGCGGGTAGTCGGCGAGGGGCTCTAGTGAGAGGACCACGGCTGATGACCTACCCGAATCGCGACAGACGTCCCGCCGACCGTCCCACCGAGCACCTGCCCCCGGCCGAGCCCGCGTACCGGGAGGAACTCCCCTACTCGCGGGAGGAGGAGGTCGTCGAGCGCGGTGACGGCCGGGTGCGCGCCGTGCGCGTGGTGTGCGCCGTGATCGACGTGCTGTGCTGGTTGTTCGCGATCGTGCTGGCGATCCACATCTTCCTGGTGATCGGCGGCGCCAACCCGGCGAACGGGTTCGCGCAGCTGATCGACTCGTGGTCGGCGGCGGTGTCGCTGGGCCTGCGCGACCTGTTCACGCCCGCGAACGCCGGTGTGCGGACGTTGTTCAACGACGGCTTGGCCGCGTTGCTGTGGCTGCTGATCGGCGCGGTGCTGACCAGCGTGATCAGCCGGGTGGCGCTGCCCGCGCACGAGCGCCGGGTCTGGTACCGGCGCACGGTGCGCTAGACCACCCCGCCGGTGTGGGTGACGGCGGTCGGGCGGCGTGTCTTCTTGCGCCGGACCGGGCACTACCGACCGTCACCGTGATGTCACTCGGGCGCGCAGGGGTTTGCCCCGGCTGGTCAATTGTCCTCGTGGCGTTCCCCGACCAAGTTTGCTTGCGTGGCCAGCGACTTGCAGCGGAAGAAGACCTCCATCGTGTTCACCGCGATGGACTCGAACGGCGACGGGTTCCTCGAGCGGGCCGATTTCGAGGCGTTGACGGACCGGTGGGTGCACCTCCGGGGCGCGGCCGACCCGGATCGGTTGCGGGAGATCATGATGGGCTGGTGGGACGCGCTGCGGGCGGCGTCCGACCACGACCGCGACGACAAGGTCACGGTGGACGAGGTGCTGACCGTGGTGAAGGACCTCGGCACCATGCTCGACCTGGTGGTGGCCACCGCGGAGTCGATGTTCGAGGCGGTGGACGAGGACGGCGACGGCCGGGTGTCCGCGCCCGAGTACGCCCGGATGATCCACGCCTGGACCGGCGACGACTCCCCGACCGACGCCGTCTTCGCCCGGCTGGACCTCGACGGCGACGGCTCGATCTCGAAGTCCGAGTTCGTCCAGCACTGGGTGGAGTTCTGGGCGGGCGACGACGCGGACGCGCCCGGCGCCCACGTGTTCGGCGAGGTCTAGGACCTCGACCAGGTCGTGGGGCAGGACCGGCGGGGTCGGGCGCGAGGTCGCCTCGAACGTAACGTCCGGTCGGCGTCGAGGTGCGGCTCCGGGTCGGTGCGGCCGAAGCGGGTCGCCGGCCGGCGGGGTCCCCGGGCGAACGGCCTCAGGTGGTGACGCGCGTCCGGCGGGTGCCCCGGCGGTAGGCGCTGACGGCGGGCGAGTCGATCCAGAACCGCCACGGCACGTCCACCGCGACGGCCACGCCCACGCGCGGGCCGGTGCGGATGTCGGCGTCGTCCACCGGCTCGCCGGCCAGCAGCCGCACGGTCGCGTCCGGCTCGGTCAGGTTCACGCCGTTGTGCACGCGGTCGAGGCCGAGCACGCCGGTCAGCCGGGCCGGGCCCTTGGCCAGTTCGGCGGCGTTGCGCGCGGTCGGGCGGCGGGCGTGCGCCAGCGCCGACCCGGTCACCACCTCGCCGGCGCGCAGCAGCACCGCGCCGGGCACGCCGTCGGTCAGCGAGACGACGTTCGCGCAGAAGTGCATGCCGTAGACGAAGTACACGTAGAGCCGACCGGCCGGGCCGAACATCACGTCGTTGCGCGGCGTGCGGCCCCGGTAGCAGTGGGACGCCGGGTCGTCGCCGCCCCGGTAGGCCTCGACCTCCACGATCCGCAGCCCGACCACGCCCTCGTCGGTGGTCGACTCGATGACGCTCCCGAGCAGGAGCCGCGCGGCGTCGACGGGGTCGACCGCGAGCTCCCGCTCGGTGAGCTGCCTAGGCGTTGCGGGCAACGGAGACCTTGTCGCGCAACCTCTTGAGCTGCTCGGCGACCCGATCGGGCGCGGTGCCGCCGTGCGCGTCCCGTGACGCGATGGACCCTTCCACGGTCAACACGCTACGCACCTCGGGCGTCAACGCGGGAGAGATCGTGGCGAACTCCTCATCGGTCAGCTCCTCCAGCCCCACGCCGCGCCCCTCGGCGACCCGGACGCACTCGCCCGCCGCCTCGTGCGCCACCCGGAACGGCACGCCCTGCCGCACCAGCCACTCGGCGATGTCGGTGGCCAGGGTGAACCCGGCGGGCGCCAGCTCGGCCATCCGCGCGGTGTCGAACCGCGTGGTGGCGATCATCCCGGCCAGCGCGGGCAGCAGCAGTTCCAGCTGCTCGACCGAGTCGAACAGCGGCTCCTTGTCCTCCTGGAGGTCCCGGTTGTAGGCCAGCGGCTGTGCCTTCAGCGTGGCCAGCAGCCCGGTCAGGTTGCCGATGAGCCGGCCGGACTTGCCCCTGGTCAGCTCGGCGACGTCCGGGTTCTTCTTCTGCGGCATGATCGAGCTGCCGGTGGCCCACGCGTCGTCGAGCACGGCGAAGCGGAACTCGGCCGTGGTCCAGATGATCACCTCTTCGGCGATCCTCGACAGGTCGACGCCGATCATGGCCAGCACGAACGCGATCTCGGCGGCGAAGTCGCGCGACGCGGTGCCGTCGATGGAGTTCTCCACCGGGCCGTCGAAGCCCAGCTCCTCGGCCACCGCGGCCGGGTCGAGGCCCAGCGACGAGCCGGCCAGCGCGCCCGAGCCGTAGGGCGACACGGCGGTCCGCTTGTCCCAGTCGCGCAGCCGGTCGACGTCGCGCAGCAGCGCCTGGCCGTGGGCGAGCAGGTGGTGCGCCAGCAGCACGGGCTGGGCGGACTGGAGGTGCGTGCGGCCGGGCATGACGGCGGTGGCGTGCGCGGACGCCTGGTCGGCCAGCGCCTCGACCACGTCGAGCACGCCCGCCGACACCCGCTGGGCGGCGTCGCGCAGCCACATCCGGAACAGCGTGGCCACCTGGTCGTTGCGGGACCGGCCGGCGCGCAGCTTGCCGCCCAGCTCCGGTCCGGCGCGCTCGATCAGGCCGCGCTCCAGCGCGGTGTGCACGTCCTCGTCGGCCAGCGTCGGGGTGAACGACCCGGCCGCCACGTCGGCTTCCAGCGCGTCCAGCGCCGCCAGCATGCGCGCCAGCTCGTCGGCGGTCAGCAGACCGGCCCGGTGCAGCACGCGGGCGTGCGCGCGGGAACCCCTGATGTCGTACGGGGCGAGTCGCCAGTCGAAGTGCGTCGACGCGGACAGCCGCGCCATCGCCTCCGCCGGTCCTCCGGCGAACCGGCCACCCCACAATGAACTCACGTGATCGAATCCCTACGTCGCGGCGATCTTGTCCGGCAGGAGCCGGTGCTGCCCGGCGCCCGGGCCGGGGTCGGACGGCGACTCCCCGCCGCGCCGGTCGGTGACGACCGCGCGGACACCGCGCGCCACGGGCCGGACGTCGCCGGACCCGTGCCGCCGGGTGGTGTCGGTGAAGCTGTCCAACGCCTGCTCGGGCAGCGGGAACCACCGGCTTTCGTGCACCAGTGCACCCCAGTGCCGCCCGGCCCGCCGCTCGAAGCGGATCAGGTCGGGCGTCGGGGTGGCCTCCGGCGGCTGGTGGCGAGCGGTGGTCGACGTCTCGCGGGCCCGCACGCCCGCCGACCGGTTCGGCTCCCGGACGGCCAGCGGCGCGGTGGCGCTCTCGCCGACGGCCGAGGCGCCGGAGGAGAACTCACTCATGGGGTTCTCCCGGCTGCGCCTGGTCGTCGCCCGCGGCGAGCGCGGTCACCCTGGCGGCCAGGTCCGCGCCGGTGAGGGGTTCGCGGGCCACTGCGAGGATGGTGTCGTCACCGGCGATGGTGCCGACGATGTCGTGCAGCGCGGCCCGGTCCAGCGCGCTGGCCAGGAACTGGGCCGCGCCGGGCGGGGTGCGCAGGACGGCGAGGTTGCCCGAGTGGTCGACCGACACGAGCAGTTCGCCGAGCACCCTGGTGAGGCGGGACGTGCCGCCCTGCACGCCGCGGACCGGGCTGCCGTCCTCGGGGATGACGTAGACGGGCGCGCCGCCGTCGGGTCCGCGCAGCTTGACCGCGCCCAGCTCGTCCAGGTCGCGCGACAACGTGGCCTGGGTGACCTCGATGCCTTCCACCGCCAGCGTCTTCGCCAGTTCCGACTGGCTGCGGATGGCGCGTTGGGCGACCAGTTCGACGATGCGGGCCTGCCGCGCGGTCCGGGTCATCGCGACTGCTCCAGCAGCCACACGAGCAGCGCCTTCTGGGCGTGCAGCCGGTTCTCGGCCTCGTCCCACACCGCGCTGTCCGGGCCGTCCAGCACGTCGTCGGTGATCTCCTGGCCGCGGTGGGCGGGCAGGCAGTGCAGCACAGTCGTCGTCACGCCGGTCGCGGCCACGAGGTCGGCGTTGAGCTGGTAGGGCCGGAACGGGCGCATCCGGTCGCGGCCGTCGTTCTCCTGGCCCATCGACGTCCAGGTGTCGGTGACCAGCACGTCCGCGCCGTCCACCGCCTCGCGCGGGTCCTCGATCACGGTCACCGAGCCGCCGGTGTCCGCGGCGCGCTTGCGCGCGTCGTCCAGCACCCACGGCAGCGGCTGGAACAGCGCGGGCGCGGCGATCCGCACGTGCATTCCCGCCGTGACGCCGCCGAGCAGCATCGAGTGGGACATGTTGTTCGCGCCGTCGCCGAGGTAGGTGACGGTGAGGCCGGCGAGCTTGCCGTGCACGCGCCGGATGGTCTGCAGGTCGGCCAGGACCTGGCACGGGTGGAACTCGTCGGTCAGCGCGTTGATCACCGGGATGCGGGACACCGACGCCATCGCGTCGATGCGCTTCTGCGCGAACGTCCGCCAGATCACCGCGTCCACGTACCCGGACAGGATCCGGGAGGTGTCCTCGATGGTCTCCTCGCGGCCCAGCTGCATGGACCGGCCGTCGATGATCACCGGGTTGCCGCCGAGCTGGGCGATGCCGACCTCGAACGACAGCCGGGTGCGGGTGGAGTTCTTCTCGAAGATCACCGCGACGGACTTGGGCCCGGCCAGCGGCTTGGCGGTCAGCCGGTCGGCCTTGTAGCCGTCGGCCAGGTCGAGGACCGCGGACTGCTCGTCCGGGGTCAGGTCGTCGTCACGGAGGAAGTGGCGCACCATCACGGCTCCTGGCCTGGGGTGGGGAGGAACGAGGGCAGGTCGGCCACCAGTCGGTGGGCGTCCGCCTCGTCCAGCACCAGCGGCGGCGCCAGGCGGATGACGTCGGGCTGGATCGGGTTGATCAGGTAACCGGCCCGCTGCGCGGCCGCCGCGGCCTTCGCCGAGACCGCCTCGCGCAGCGTGATGCCGAGCAGCAGGCCGGCGCCCCGCACCCCGGAGATGAGCGGGTGGTCCAGTGCCTCGACCCCGGTCGCGATCTCCTTGCCGACCGCGGCGGTGTGCTCCAGCAGGCCGTCGGCGGCGATCGTGTCGAGCACCGCGAGCGCGGCGGCGCAGCACACCGGGTTGCCGCCGAACGTGGTGCCGTGGTGGCCGGGTTCGAACAGGTCCTTGGCCGGGCCGACCGCGATGCACGCGCCGAGCGGCAGCCCGCCGCCGAGGCCCTTGGCCAGGGTGATCACGTCGGGGACGATCCCGACCTGGTGGAACGCGAACCAGGTGCCCAGGCGGCCGACGCCGGTCTGCACCTCGTCGAGGACGAGCAGCGCGCCGTGCTCGGTGGTGATCCGGCGGGCCGCTTCGAGGTAGCCCTCGGGCGGCACGACGACGCCGTTCTCGCCCTGGATCGGCTCCACGATGAACGCGGCGGTCTCGTCGTCGATCGCGGCCTCCAGCGCGGCCACGTCGCCGTACGGGACGTGCACGACGCCGGGGACCAGCGGCTCGAACGGCTCGCGCTTCTTGGGCTGGCCGGTCAGCGCCAGCGCGCCCATGGTGCGGCCGTGGAAGCCGCCGTCGGTGGCCACGACCTTGGTGCGGCCCGTGCGGCGGCTCAGCTTGAACGCGGCCTCGTTGGCCTCCGCGCCGGAGTTGCAGAACAGCACCCGGCCGTCACCGTCCACACCGGACAGGTCGAGCAGCCGTTCGGCCAGCGCGAGCGCGGGCTCGTTGATGTAGAGGTTGGACGTGTGGCCGATCCTGGCGACCTGCTCGGTCACGGCGGCCACGATCGCCGGGTGCGCGTGGCCGAGCGCGTTGACCGCGATGCCGGTCAGCAGGTCCAGGTAGCGGTTGCCGTCGGCGTCCCAGACGTGCGCGCCCTCGCCTCGGGTCAGGGTCAGGCCGGGCGTGCCGTAGTTGTTCATCATCGCGGCCTGCCACCGCTGCCGGTTCCGGCTCTCGCTCATGCCCCGCCCGCCTCTGTCCGTTCGGTCACCATCGTTCCGACGCCCTCGGAGGTGAAGACCTCCAACAACACCGAGTGCGCCAGCCTGCCGTCGATCACGTGCGCCTCGGGGACGCCGCCGCGCACCGCGCGCAGGCAGGCCTCCATCTTCGGCACCATGCCGCTGTCCAGGTCCGGCAGCATCTTCTCCAGCCGCTCGGCGTCCACGCGGTGCAGCAGCGAGCTCTTGTCCGGCCAGTCCGCGTACAAACCCTCGACGTCGGTGAGCACGACCAGCTTCTCGGCCTTCAGCGCCACGGCCACCGCGCCCGCCGCCGTGTCGGCGTTGACGTTGTGCACCACGCCGTCGACGTCCGGCGCGACCGTGGACACGACCGGGATGCGGCCCGCGTGCACGATGTCGAGCACCGCGTCCGGGTTGACGTCCACGATGTCGCCGACCAGGCCGATGTCGACCGGCGCGCCGTCCACGATGGCCGGTCGTCGGGCGGCGGTCAGCAGGTGGGCGTCCTCGCCGGACAGGCCGACCGCGAGCGGGCCGTGGGAGTTGATCAGGCCGACCAGCTCGCGCTGCACCTGGCCGACCAGCACCATCCGGACCACGTCCATGGCCTCCGGCGTGGTCACGCGCAGGCCGCCGCGGAACTCGCTGTCGATGCCGAGCCGCTTGAGCATCGCGGCGATCTGCGGCCCGCCGCCGTGCACCACGACCGGGTGCAGGCCCGCGAGCTTGAGGAACACCATGTCCTGCGCGAACGCGCGCTTGAGCTCGTCGTCCACCATGGCGTTGCCGCCGTACTTGACGACCACGATCGCGCCGCGGAAGCGCTGCAGCCACGGCAGCGCCTCGATCAGGATCCCGGCCTTGACCTGCGGTGTGATCATGAGCTGTACGCGCTGTTCTCTTCGACGTACCCGTGCGACAGGTCCGTGGTGAGCACGGTGGCGGTGCCGTCGCCGAGGTTCAGGTCGACCACGACGGCGACGTCGCGGCCGGACAGGTCGGCCTCACCGCGGTCGGCGGCCCGGTGGCCGTCCGCGAACAGCGTGACGCCGTTGATCGCGATGCCGAGCTTGTGCTGGTCGACGGTGGCCCGCGAGCGGCCCACGGCCATCGCGATCCGGCCCCAGTTGGGGTCCGAGCCGAACAGCGCGGTCTTGACCAGGTTGTCCTCGGCGACGGTCTTGGCGACCACGACCGCCTCGGCCTCGGTGAGCGCGCCGTTGACCGTGATGGCGACTTCCTTGGTCGCGCCCTCCGCGTCGCCTTGGAGCTGCTTGACCAGGTCTGCCGCCACGGCGGTGAGCACGCCGGCGAACTGCTCGGCGGTCGGCGTGACGCCGGAGGCGCCGGAGGCGAGGACCAGCACGGTGTCGTTGGTGGACGTGCCGCCGTCCACGTCGAGCCGGTCGTAGGTCTTGGCGGTGGCCGCGCGCAGGGCCGCGTCCAGGGCGTCGCCGTCGATCACCGCGTCGGTGGTGATGACGCTGAGCATCGTGGCCAGGTTCGGCGAGAGCATCCCCGCGCCCTTGGCGAACCCGCCGACCGACCACCCGTCCGGGTGATCCTGCCAGCACTGCTTGGGGTGGGAGTCGGTGGTCATCACGGCGGTGGCGGCGGCCAGGCCCGACCCGTCGGTGGCGTCGAGCTCCCGGGCCGCCTGCTCGACCCCGGCCTTGAGCTCGTCCATCGGCAGGCGCTCGCCGATCAGGCCGGTGGAGCACACCGCGACCTCGATCGCGCCGACGCCCAGCACCTCGGCGACCTTCTCGGCGGTGGCGTGGGTGTCCTGGAAGCCCTCGGGGCCGGTGCAGGCGTTCGCGCCGCCGGAGTTCAGCACGACGGCGTGGAGCTTGCGCTCCTTGAGCACCTGCTGGGACCACAGCACGGGCGCGGCCTTCACCTGGTTGGTGGTGAAGACGCCCGCGGCGGCCTGGCCGGGCCCTTCGTTGACGACCAGCGCCAGGTCGAGCGCGCCGGACTCCTTGATGCCGGCCGCGACGCCCGCCGCCTTGAAGCCCTTGGGGCCGGTCACGCCCTTGTCACGCCGGGGTCCGTGCGCGGTCCCGTGGTTCACGGCGCCACCCCCACGGTGGACAGGCCGGTGGTCTCGGGCAGGCCGAGCGCCAGGTTCATGCACTGCACGGCCGCGCCCGCGGTGCCCTTCGCCAGGTTGTCGATCGCGGCGACCACGACCAGCCGGTTCACGTCGCGGTCCACGGCCACCTGCAGCTGCACGGCGTTCGAGCCGAGCACCGCGGCCGTGGTGGGCCAGTGGCCTTCCGGCAGCAGGTGCACGAACGGCTCGTCGGCGTAGGCCTTCTCGTAGGCGGCGCGGACGTCCGCGTCACCGTCCTTCAGCGTCGCCGAGCAGGTGGCCAGGATGCCCCTCGGCAACGGCGCCAGCACCGGGGTGAACGAGACCCGGACCGGCTCGTCGGCGACCTTGGACAGGTTCTGGGTGATCTCCGGGGTGTGCCGGTGCGCGCCGCCGACGCCGTAGGCGCTGAGCGAGCCCATCACCTCGGAGCCGAGGAGGTGGGGCTTGAGCGCCTTGCCCGCGCCGGACGTGCCGGACACGGCCACCACCGTCACCTCGGGCTCGACCAGCCCCATCGCGGGCGCCAGGGCCAGCGACGACACGGTCGGGTAGCAGCCGGGCACGGCGACGCGGCGGGCGCCGCGCAGCTCGTCGCGCTGACCGGGCAGCTCGGGCAGGCCGTACGGCCAGCTGCCCGCGTGCGCGCCGCCGTACCAGCGGTCCCAGGCGGCGGGGTCGGTGAGCCGGTGGTCCGCGCCGCAGTCGACGACGAGCACGTCGTCGCCCAGCTGCGCGGCGACCTCGGCCGAGCGGCCGTGCGGCAGGGCGAGGAAGACGACGTCGTGGCCCTTGAGGGTGTCGGCGGTGGTCTCCTCCAGCACCCGGTCGGCCAGCGGCAGCAGGTGTGGCTGGTGGGCGAACAGCGGGGAGCCCGCGTTGCCGCCGGCGGTGAGCGCGCCGATCTCCACGTCCGGGTGACCGAGCAGGAGGCGGAGCACCTCGCCCCCGGCGTACCCGCTGGCCCCGGCGACCGCGATCCGTACCGTCATACGGATAAGTATGCACGCTGATGCAAAGGTACTCAAATCGGTTCCGCTTGATGCGGCGGCGCGTTCCCCGGTGTCATGCTTTCCTGTACGGGAACTGGGGGGTTCATCGTGATGCACCATCCGCACGACCACGCACGGGGGCACTTCTCACCCGGCCCGCGACGTCCGCGCGACGGCCACCCGGGCCCGCTCGCCGCACGGCCGTGGCTCAACGCGCTCGCCTGGGTCGGCGTGCTCACCGCGATCGTGGGCATGACCGTCATCGGGCTGGACGTGGTGTGCGACTCCGCGCCGACGGCCGTCGGCTCGGCGCACGCCGACGGGTTCCCGGGCCGCGACCCGTTCCCGGGCGCCCCGATCCCCGCCGACGACCCGCTCGACCGCACGGCCGCCGGGAGCAGGCCGGCACGACCCGGCGACGCGGGCTTCGGCATCGGGCTGGTCTTCGGCGGCTTCGCGCTCGCGGCCGTCGCGGGCCTCGGGCGCTCGCCGCGCCGCCGTCACCACGCCACGGGCAGCGACCCGAGGCCGTGGACGACCCGCTGGGTGCGGTAGTCGGGTTCCGGCCCGACCAGGCGCAGGCCGGGGAACCGGCGCACCAGCGCGGGGAACGCGATCCGCAGCTCCATCCTGGCCAGCGGCGCGCCGAGGCAGTGGTGCACGCCGTGGCCGAACGCGACGTGGCCGCCCGCGTCACGGGTGATGTCCAGCACGTCCGGGTCCGGCACGAGACCGGGGTCGCGGTCGGCCGCGGGCAGCGAGCAGAGGATCAGCTCGCCGGGACCGAGCGCGTGACCGCCGAGCCGCACCTCGGCGGTCGTGATCCGCGGCACGCCGGTGTGCACGACGGTCAGCCACCGCAGCAGCTCCTCCACGGCCGCGTCGGCGCGTTCGGGCTCGTCGCGCAGCAGCCGGAGCTGGTCGGGGTGGCGCAGCAGGGCGAGCACGCCGAGGCCGAGCATGTTGGCCGTGGTCTCGTGGCCGGCCAGCAGCAGCAGGTCCGCGATGCCGACCATCTCGCGGTCGTCGAGGGCGGCGGCCTCGTCGCGGGCGAGCACGCCGAGCAGGTCGTCGCCCGGCTCGACCCTGGCCCGCGCGACCAGGTCGGCCAGGTAGGCCTTGGTCTCGTACTGCAGGGCGAGCCGTTCCTCGAACGACAGCGCCGCGTCGAAGTACCTCGTGTAGCGGTCCTGGAAGGTGTCGCGGTCCTCGAACGGCACGCCGAGCAGCTCGCAGATCACCAGCGCCGGCACGGGCAGCGCGAAGTCGGCCACCAGGTCGGCGGGCGGCCCCTTGCGCTCCATCGCGTCGAGGTGGTCGCGCACGATGTCGTGGATGCGCGGTTCCAGCCGGCGCATCCGGCGGGCGGTGAACTCCGGGGCCAGCGTCCGGCGCAGGCGGGTGTGCTCGGGCGGGTCGAACGCGAGCATGTTGCCCGGCCGCACGGCGGCCAGCTCCTCGTCGGTCAGCGCGGGCGCGCCCGGCACCAGGTGGTGGGCCGAGATCCCGAACCGCCGCGAGTCGCTGTAGACCAGCCGGACGTCCTCGATGCGGGTCACCACCCACACCGACGTGCCCAGCGCCGGCGAGTCGATCCGGCGCACCCCGCCCTCGTCGCGGATCTCCGTCAGGTCGGGGTGGGGGTCGACCCCCACCCGGCGGTAGATCAGGGGCGTCGTCGGCTCCGCGGCCATGCCGTCTCCAACCCTCGGGGGTCCTGCGAAAAAACGTAGCGACGCGGCGCGGTGATGCGCGAGCCTTCACACGAGTGAGGTGCCGACTACCCATCGTGATGAGAAGGAGCGTGCGTCGATGGCCGGACGCCTGCGGGCCGTGATCTTCGACTGGCGGGGGACGCTGGTGCTCACGCCCACGTTCCGCGGGTGGGTGGCGGAGGCGTTGCGCCGGATCGGCCGCGACACCGGCCGGACCGCCGAGGTGATCGCGTCGCTGGACGTGACCGGGTTGGACGTGCCCGGTGTCGACGCGGACGCCGCGCTGCACCGGGAGACGTACTACGGGGCGTTCCGGGCGGCCGGGTTCGACGCCGAGCTGGCCGACTCGCTGTACGCGGTGGAGTCCGACCCGGCGTTCACCCCGTTCGCGGTGGACGCCGGGCCGACGCTGCGGGCGTTGCACGCGGCCGGCGTGCCGATCGGGGTGCTCAGCGACATCCACTTCGACATCCGGCCCGCGTTCGGCGACCTGCCGGTCGACTCGTTCGTGCTGTCCTTCGAGCACGGCGTGGTGAAGCCCGACCCGGCGATCTTCCGCATCGCGCTGCGCGAGCTCGGCGCCGAGCCCGAGGAGACGCTGATGGTCGGCGACCGCTCGACGCACGACGGCGCGGGCGTCGAAGCGGGCCTGCCGACGTTGCTCGTGCCGCCGCTGCGGGACGTCGAGGACGCCCGCCTGCACCTCGTCACGGCCCTGCTCGCGTGATCAGGAGCCGAAGCGCTCCAACGCGCGCATCTTGTTCGTGGCGTCCAGCGCGGCCACCTTGTACGCCTCGGACAGCGTCGGGTAGTTGAAGACGGTGTCCACCAGGTAGTCCACCGTGCCGCCGCACGCCATCACCGCCTGCCCGATGTGGACGAGGTCGGTCGCGCCGGTGCCGAACAGGTGCACGCCGAGCAGCTTGCGGTCCACAGTGGACACCAGCAGCTTGAGCATGCCGTAGGCGTCGCCGACGATCGAGCCGCGGGCCAGCTCGCGGTACCGCGCCAGCCCCACCTCGTACGGCACCGCGGACGACGTCAGCTCGGCCTCCGTGGCGCCGCAGTAGGAGATCTCGGGGATGGTGTAGATCCCGATGGGCTGCAACGCGGACAGCTCGCGCGCCCGCTCGCCGAACGCGTGGTAGGCGGCGAGGCGGCCCTGGTCCATCGACGTGGCGGCCAGCGCCGGGAAGCCGATCACGTCGCCGACCGCGTAGATGTGCTCGACGGGCGTGCGGTAGTGCTCGTCCACGCTCAGCCGGCCGCGGTGGTCCGCTTCCAGGCCCGCCTTGTCCAGGTCCAGCGCCTCGGTGTTGCCCTGCCTGCCCGCCGAGTACATCACCGCGGCGGCCGGGATGCGCTTGCCGCTGGCCAGCGTGGTGACCGTGCCGGAGTCGGACACGTCGACGTTGACGACCTTCTCGCCGAACCGGAACGTCACCGCCAGGTCGCGCAGGTGGAACTTCAGCGACTCCACGATCTCCGGGTCGCAGAAGTCGAGCATCCGGTCGCGCTGCTCGACCACCGTGACCCGGGTGCCCAGCGCGGCGAACATCGACGCGTACTCGATGCCGATCACGCCCGCGCCCACGACCACCAAGGACGACGGGATCTCCTCCAGCGCCAGCACCTCGTCGGAGTCCAGCACCCGGACCTCGTCGAAGTCCACCTGGTCCGGTCGGGCGGGACGGGTGCCGGTGGCGATCACGACGTGCCCGGCCGTGACGAGGTGGTGCTCGCCGCGGTGCCCGCCGTCCACCGCGACCGTGTGCGGGTCGACGAACCGGGCGGTGCCGGAGAGCAGGTCGACCTGGTTGCGGTGCAGTTGCGCGCGCACGACCTGGACCTCGCGGCCGATCACGTGCTGCGCGCGGGAGAGCAGGTCGCTGATCGTGATGTCCTGCTTCACGCGGTAGCTCGCGCCGTACAGGTCGCGCTGGCTCAGGCCGGTCAGGTACATCACCGCCTCGCGCAACGTCTTCGACGGGATGGTGCCGGTGTTCACGCACACGCCGCCCACCATGTCGGCGCGGTCGACGATCGCGACCCGCTTGCCGAGCTTGGCGCCCGCGATGGCGGCCTTCTGCCCGCCCGGGCCCGAGCCGATCACCAGCAGGTCGTAGTCGTACTCACTCGCGCCCACAGCAGTCATACGCCGAAGCGTCGCACAGACCGCCGCTCCGCGGTGGCAAGGCGGGCGGACTCGCCTACACGCGTGCCGCGCGGCCCGAGTAGGTCAGCGGGAACACCAGGTCCGTGCACGCGCTCGGCACGTCGTGCGCGATCCGCACGACCATCTCCACCTCGACCTCGCCCGCCGGCGGGATCGTGACCGGCTCCGCCATCGGCACCACCGTCAGCACGCTCGACGGGCAGCCCGGCACCCCGTTCCGCGCGGCGTCCAACGGCTGGCCGGGCTCGGCCTGCAACGTCAGCACCACGATGTCCACGGTGTTCGGGTTGGACAGCCGCACCAGGCGGGCGCCCTCGCTGCCCGGCGTCAACTCGACCGCGCCGCCGGAGATGTCGTTGATCTCGAAGGGTTGGAGGTCGGACACCTCGCCGCCGCTCACCGAGTACGCCATCGCGGGCAGCTCGGGTTCGGGCCAGGTCAGGTGCATGGCGGCCACGACGGCGGCACCCACGCCGAGGATGGTCATGGCGACGGCGACTTCCATCCGCGGGCCCAAGCTGCGCATGAGGCAACCTCACTCGATTGCTGCTCCAGGCGGTGGGTTCGCCGCTAGCTCCCCGTCGGACCGGCGACCAGACTCGCCCGGCGGTTCATCGCTTCGCCCCTCGGCCCAGCGGGCCGCGAAGCCAATCTTGGAGAACGTTCAACCTGTGCGCAAGGACCTGGCCGGCCCGGAAAGAAAGGCCTTTGGACCTCTTGACACGTCACGCGACCGCGCGTGAACTGCACGTTCTCCGGTATCCGCCACCGGGTGATTCACCCGTGCGGCGTAGTCCCGGACCCGCAGTGGTGCGGATCCGGGACACCGGCCTCAGCCTCTCAGCACGGCGCCGAAGCGCTCCGCCGCGGCGGCCACGGCCGCGTCACGCGCCGCCGTCGCCTCCTCCACGGTCAGCGTGCGGTCCGGCGCCCGGAACCGCAGCGAGTACGCCAGCGACCGCTTGCCCTCGCCGACCTGGTCACCGGTGTAGACGTCGAACAGCCGGATGTCCTCCAGCAACGCCCCACCGCCGCCGCGCAGCACCCGCGCCACCTGCTCGGCGGGCACGTCCGCGGGCACGACCACGGCCACGTCCAGCAGCACCGGCGGGTACGCCGACACCACCGGCGCGGGCCGGTTGTCGCTCAACGGCAGCGCGTCGAGGTCCAGCTCCATCGCCACGGTCCGCTTCGGCAGCCCCAGCGCCTCCACGACCTTCGGGTGCAGCTCGCCCGCGTGGCCCACGGGCCAGTCGCCGACGCGCAGCTCGGCGCACCGGCCGGGGTGCCACGGCGCGAGGTCGGAGGCGACCACGGTCAGCTCCACCCCGTAGGCCTGGCCGACCAGCCGCGCGGCCTGCACCGCGTCCGCCCAGTCCGCCTGCCTGCCCTTGCCCCACCAGCCGGCCCGCTCGCGGTGGCCCGCCAGCACGGCCGCCACGTGCACCGGCTGCTGCGGCAGCGCCGCCAGCAACGACGCCACCTGCGCGTCCGACGGCCGCTCGCCCACGCCGACCTGCGGCACCGGCACCTGCTGCGTGCGCGGCAACGTCACCTGGGCGATCGTGTAGAGCGCGACGTCCTTCTGGCCGCGCGCCAGGTTCCGCTGCACCGTCTCCAGCAGCCCCGGCACCAGCGTGGTGGCCAGCGCGTGCTTGTCCGACTCCAGCGGGTTCAGCACGCTCACCGTGTTGCGGCGCACGTCGCCCTCGGGCAGGCCCAGCTCGTCGAACACCGACGGCGCCACGAACGGGAACGGCTTGACCTCGACGAAACCGCTCTCCGCCAACGCGCGCGACACCGTGCGGCGACGGCGCTGCTGCTCGGTCAACCCGCGACCGGCGGGCGCGGGCGGCAGCGTGGACGGGATCGTGTCGTAGCCCTCCAGCCGCAGCACCTCCTCCACCAGGTCGGCGGGCTGGGTCAGGTCCGAGCGCCACGTCGGCGGGATCGCGGTGACCATGGTCGCGCCGTCGTCGCCCGTGGTGACCTCGACCAGGCAGCCGATCTGGCCGAGCCGGCGCGCGGTCACGCCGCGGGCGTAGTTCACCCCGGCGACCTTGTCGGGCAGGTTGATCGGCATCGACACCGGCTTGGGCTGCGCGGGGACGCCCACGTCCGTGCGGCCGGGCTTGATGCTGCCGTCGCCGAACATGTCCAGCAGCCGTGCCGCGCGCTCCAGTGCGACCGGCGCCAGCGCCGGGTCCACCGTGCGCTCGAACCGCTTCGCCGCCTCGCTGGGCAGCTTGTGCCTGCGCACCGTGCGCGCGATGGACGCCGGGTCCCAGTTAGCCGCTTCCAGCAGGATGTCCGAGCTGGTCGCGGACACCTCGGTGCTCGCGCCGCCCATCACGCCGGCCAGCGAGATCACGCCGGTGTCGTCGGCGATCACGATGTCGTCCGGGTCCAGGGCGCGGACCTGCTCGTCCAGCGTGGTCAGCTTCTCGCCGGCCACCGCGCGCCGCACCACCAGGCCGCCCTTGACCGACGCCGCGTCGAACGCGTGCAGCGGCTGGCCCAGCTCCAGCATCACGTAGTTGGTGACGTCCACCGGCAGGGAGATCGACCGGATGCCCGCCAGCATCAGCCGGCGGCGCATCCACCACGGCGTCGGCGCGGTCGGGTCGACACCGCTGACGCGGCGGGCCACGAACCGGGAGCACGCGCCCTCGTCCTCGATCGCGACCGGCAGGACCTCGCCCTCGCCCTCGGGCACCTCGGCGGTGCCGGGGTCGCGGTAGGGCACGTCGAACGCGCACGCGATCTCGCGGGCCAGGCCGCGCACGGAGAACGCGTAGCCGCGGTCGGGCGTCGGCGCGACCTCGATCACCGTGTCGCCCAGGCCGAGCAGCTCCAGCGCGTCGTCACCGGGCTGCGCGGTGCCGCTGGGCAGCACCATGATCCCCGCGTGGTCGTCGCCGAGGCCCAGCTCGCGGGCCGAGCAGATCATGCCGTTGCTGGTCTTGCCGTAGGTCTTGCGCGCCGAGATGGTGAAGTCGCCGGGCAGCACCGCGCCGGGCAGCGCCACCACGACGGTGTCGCCCTCCTGGAAGTTCGACGCGCCGCAGACGATGCCGTTGACCTGGTCCGGGCCGACCTCGACCTGGCAGTAGCGGATCGGCTTCTTGAACTCGGTCAGCTCCTCGATCTCCACCACGCGACCCGCGACGAGCGGGCCGGTGACGGAGTCGAGCTTGTGGACGTCCTCGACCTCGATGCCGATCCGGACGAACGCCTCGGCGAGCTGCTCGGGCGTGGGCGTCTCGGCGAACTCGAGGTTCTCGACCAGCCAGGTAACCGGAATGCGCACCGGTCAGGCCTCCGTTCCGAATGGCTGGGTGAAGCGGACATCGCCTTCGACCATGTCCCGCATGTCGGGCAGGCCGTTGCGGAACTGCAGCGTGCGCTCCAGGCCCATGCCGAACGCGAACCCCGAGTACACGTCGGGGTCGACGCCGCAGTTGCGCAGCACGTTGGGGTTGACCATGCCGCAGCCGCCCCACTCGACCCAGCCCGCGCCGCCCTTGCGCTCCGGGAACCAGACGTCCACCTCGGCGGACGGCTCGGTGAAGGGGAAGAAGCTGGGGCGCAGGCGGGTCTTGGAGTCCTCGCCGAACATGGCGCGGGCGAACGCGTCGAGCGTGCCCTTCAGGTGCGCCATGGTCAGGCCCTTGTCCACGGCCAGGCCTTCGACCTGGTGGAAGACGGGGGTGTGGGTGGCGTCCAGCTCGTCGGTGCGGAACGTGCGGCCGGGGCACACCACGTACACGGGCAGCTCGCGGTCGAGCAGGGTGCGGGCCTGCACCGGGCTGGTGTGCGTGCGCAGGACCAGGCCGGAGTCGGCGGGCGCCACGTAGAACGTGTCCTGCATGGAGCGCGCCGGGTGGTCCTTGCCGAAGTTCAACGCGTCGAAGTTGAACCACTCGGTCTCCAGCTCCGGGCCCTCGGCGACCTCGTAGCCCATGGCCACGAAGACGTCGCCGATGCGCTCGGCGAGGGTGGAGATCGGGTGGCGGGCGCCGCGGGGCACGCGGTCCCACGGCAGCGTGACGTCGACCGCCTCCTCGCGCAGCACCCGGTCGTCGCGCTCGGCCTGCAGCCGGGCGCGGCGCTCCTCGAACGCGACCTTGACCGCGTTCTGCGCCTCGTTCACCCGCTTGCCCGCCTCCGCCTTCGCGGCCGGTGGCAGCGCGCCGATCTCGCGGCGGGCCAGCAGGACCGGCGAGCGGTCGCCCAGGTGGCTCGGCTTCACGGCGGCGAGCTCGTCGAGGTCGGCCGCCTTCGCGAACGCCTCACGAGCCTGCTCGACCGCCGCGGCGAGCGCTTCCGGGGAGAGCGCCGCGACCTGCTTGGGGTCGTACGGGTCGTTGGCTCCGGACATGGTTGGTGGACAGCTCCCGTCACGGACAACTGGTGGTCAGCCCTCCGCACGGCATGCGGAGCGGCGGGTCGATCCTAGGTGATCGGCCGAACCGGGGGTCCACCGCCGCCCGCCGGGGCCGCGTCACGTGACGTCGCGCTCACCGCGGGCCGCCGCGCCGGGAGCCCGGTGCCGGCCGATGCGCCACGTGACGGCTCACGACCCGGGGTCGTTCGACCGGATGGAGGCCCGGCTCGGCCAGGGTGACCGCACGACTGGTCGCGACGGCCCCCACCCGCCGTGCCCACCCCGCGCCGTGCCCACCCGCGCCGGCCCGGGCGTGTGGCCGACCGCCCCTTCGGTTCCGGGAATTGTCGGTGGGCCGTGGCAGTCTTGACCCCGCGAGCAGGACCCCGGCGGGCGATCAGCGGAAAACCGGGTCACAAGCCGCCGGCACGCCCTTAGAATCGTCCCTCCCCCGTGACCTGACCCGAGGTGAACTCCACTCCCATGGCACACACCTTCGGTGTCGACCTGCGCGGGATCATCGACCTGCTCAGCCACCACCTCTACAGCAGCCCCCGCGTGTACGCGCGCGAGCTGCTGCAGAACGCGGTGGACGCGATCACCGCCCGCCGCGCGCTGCAACCGGACGCGCCGGGCGAGGTCGTGATCGAGCCGGTCGGGTCCTCCGGCGGCACCCTCCGCATCACCGACACCGGCATCGGCCTCACCGAGCGCGAGGTGCACGACCTGCTGTCCACGCTCGGCCGCACGTCCAAGCGCGACGACCTGGGCTTCGCCCGCCAGGGCTTCCTCGGCCAGTTCGGCGTCGGCCTGCTGTCGGCGTTCCTGGTCGCCGAGCGCATCCGGCTCGTCAGCCGCTCGGTCAAGGGCGGCCCCGCGGTGCGGTGGACGGCCGACGCGGCGGGCAACTACGAGGTGGAGGTCGTCGACTCCACCGACGGCGCGGACTCCGCGATCCCGGTCGGCACCACCATCGAGCTGGTGCCCCACCGCGACTCCGAGCACTGGCTCGAGCACGACGTGGTGAAGGCGCTCGTCACCGAGTACGGCGCGCTGCTGCCGGTGACGGTCCGGGTCGGCGACGAGGTCGTCACGCACGGCGAGCTGCCGTGGGTCGAGGACGCGCTGGCGTACGGCGAGAAGGTCCTCGGCGTGCGCCCGTTCGACGCGATCCCGGTCGAGGTGCCCACGGTCGGCCTGCGCGGCGTCGCCTACGTGCTGCCGAGCGGCGTGCACCCCGGCGCCCGCCAGTCCCACCGCGTGTACCTCAAGCGGATGCTCGTCGGCGACTCCATCGAAGGCCTGCTGCCGGAGTGGGCCTACTTCGTGCGCTGCGTGGTCGACTCCACGTCGCTGCGGCCGACCGCGAGCCGCGAGTCGCTCTACCAGGACGAGACGCTGCTGGCCGTGCGCGAGGAGCTGGGCCGCCAGGTCCGCGACTGGCTGGTCCGGCTCGACGCGACCGACCCCGACCGCACCCGGGCCCTGCTCGACGCGCACCACCTGGGCATCAAGTCGCTGGCCAGGGTCGACGACGAGATGCTGCGGCTGGTCGAGCGGTGGCTGCCGTTCGAGACCACCGACGGCCCGCAGTCGCTGCGCCAGTTCCGCCGCAAGCACGGCGCCATCGCGCACGTGCCGGACGTGGACGAGTTCCGCCAGCTCGCGCCGGTCGCGCACGCGCAGGGCATGGGCCTGGTCAACGCGGGCTACGCCTACGACGCGGAGATCATGGAGCGGCTGGTCGCCCTGGACGGACCCACCGCCGCCCGCCGGGTCGCGCCGAGCGAGGTGCTGGCCGCGTTGGGCGACCCGGACGCCGAGCTGGAGCGCGCGTTGCGCGAACGGCTCACCCTGGCCAAGGACGTGCTGGAGCGGCACGACTGCGAGGCCGTGCCGCGCGACTTCGACCCGGGCTCGCTGCCCGCGCTGCTGGTCACGAACGTGGAAGCGGAGCGCAAGCGGGACGCGCAGCAGGTCGGCGAGCAGGCCGACCCGCTGTGGGCGGAGCTGCTGGGCAGCCTGGTCGAGTCGACGTCGGACGCGGCGCAGCGGCTGGTGCTCAACTGCCGCAACCCGCTGGTGCGGCGGCTGGCGCAGCTGACCGACCCGGCGCTGGTGGAGCTGACCGTGGAGTCGCTGTACGTGCACGCACTGCTGCAGGCACGGCGTCCGATGCGCCCGAAGGACACCGCGGCGCTGAACCGCTCGTTCCTGGAACTGCTGGACCGCGCTGTGGGGGATCACCTGTGAACGAGGAGAAGGAAGCCGCCGAGCGGCAGTTCGTCGAGGCCTACCACATGCCCGAGGGCATGGCGCGGCACGAGGCGCTGGAGCGCGCGGCCCGTGCCGCGGACGCCCTCGACCACCTGCCGCTGGCCGTGAGCTGCCGGATCGCGTTGATCCGCTCGGCCTACGACCTCGGCCGCTATGACCTGATGCTGGCCCCGTTCGCGTGGTGCGGCACGGCCGAGCAGCGCGACCCCACGGCGTTCGACGAGTGGGAGACGCACAGCTACGACTGGGCGCACAAGTGGATCGTCAGCGGCCTGATCGCGGACCCGAGGTTCACGCTGGCGCAGATCGGGTCGTTCGTCGACCAGCTCGCCGAGCGCTACCAGCGGCTCGGGTACTCGATGCAGCCGGTGCACGGCGCGCGGGCCGACGTGGCCGCGCACGTCGGCGACGACGAGGCGTACCGGGAGCACTTCGCGAAGTACCTGGCGATGGACCGCGGCCCGATGAGCGACTGCGAGGCGTGCGTCGTCGAGGAGCAGGCCGGGCACCTGATCCGGCAGGGCAGGCACGCCGAGGCCGTCGCGCACGCCGAGCACCAGCTGGAGCAGGACACCGGCTGCGCCACCCAGCCGCAGGGCATCCTGACCACGTTGACGCCCGCGTTCGTGGCGCTCGGCGACGTGGACCGGGCCCGGCAGGCGCACGTGGTGGCGTACCGGCTGGTGCGCGACGACCTGGTCGGCGGCTACCTGGACGACCACCTGGAGTTCTGCGCGACGTCGGGCAACGTGCGGCGCGGCGTGGAGCTGCTGCGCGGCCACCTGCACCGGGTGCACCACTCCACCAGCCCGTCACGGGCCATGCACTTCGCAGCGGGCGCGGCGCTGCTGCTCAGCCGGGTGTCCGCGGACGAGGAGTTCGCCGTGCCGCGGGACGGGCGGACGACCGTGCTGACCGCGCCGGAGCTGCGCGAGCTGCTCCAGGCGCAGGCGCTGGAGATCGCGGCGAAGTTCGACGAGCGCAACGGCAGTGACGCGGTGAGCACCCGCATCCGGCGGACGCTGGCCGCGTCGGACACGATCCCCGTGGCGCTGGCGGTGCCGGTCGCGTCCACGCCCGCTCCCGTGGTGGACGAGGACGACCCGGTGGCGGTCGCCGACCCCGTCGAGCTGGCGCAACAGCTGTGCGACGCGTTCGACAGCGGCGAGTTCATCACCGGCATGCGGCTGCTGAGGTCGTTGCCGGAGGACATGGACCCGTTGCTGCCCGAGACGTTGGGCGCGCTGGTCGCGGCGCGGCGGGCGATCGTGAGCGCGCACGTGCGGCCGAAGGCGGAGGTGCTGGCCGAGCTGGACGTCGCGGTCGAGCGGCTGGTCACGTGCGGCGAGCACGACCTGGCCAACCGGTTCCGGGCGCGTGGCGCGGGGCTGCGCGCCGAGGACGACGGGCCGGCCGAGGCCATCGCGGCGGCGCGCACGTGCCTGGCCGAGGCTGAGGTCGCGGGCACCCCGTACACGCGGGTGCTGACCAGGCTGCTGCTCGCGGACCTGCTGGCGGACGAGGACGAGACCGACGAGCTGGACGCGTTGACCGCGGAGGCGTTGGAGCTGGCGCGGGCCGAGGTCCCGGAGCTGGTGGCGCGGGCGCGCTGCGACCGGGCCCAGCACCTGGCCGGCACCGGTCGCCTGGACGAGGCGCACGCCGAGGTCGTGGCCGTGCTGTCGGACGCGCCGACGGCCTCGGTGCGGTTCGACGCGCTGCGCCTGCTGCTGAAGATCCAGACCGTGCGCGGCGAGGAGGACGCGGTGCGCGTCGCCGCCGAGTTCGTCGGCGCGTTCAGCACGCCGCGCGGACCGTGGACGGCCGAGGCGCACCGGCAGCGGGTGGCGTCGGTCGAACGGCTGGGGCTGGAGGCCGAGCACCTGGCCGAACTGCGTGAGGCGGTCGCGATCGGGCACGAGGTCGGTGTGCCGGACGACGTGGCGAAGGCGTGCTACGCGCTGGCCGGCGGCTACCTGAAGGCGGGCCGTTTCGTCGAGGCCGCCGAAGCCCTGGAAGAGGCCGTGCGCGTGATCGACGGCGGCGAGGTGGACCCGGACATCGTCGTCCCCGTCCGCTACCGGCTGGGTCAGGTGTGCGCCCGGCTGGACGAGACCGAGGCCGCCCGCCGTCACCTGGAAGTGGCCCTGGGACTCGTGCCGGCCGACGAGCCGTGGCGGCGTGCCATGGTCTTGGACGTCCTGGCGGGCGTCCTGCGCCGCCTCGACCTGCCGCTGGAAGCCGCGTCCGCCTACCAGGGCGCCGCGGCCGCGTGGCAGGAGGTGTCGGAACCGGCCGAAGCCGCGGGCTCCCTGGTCGAGGCCGCCGCCGCGCTGCCGAACGAAGAGGCCGCCGAGTGCGCCACCACCCTGACCGAGGCGGAACAACTCCTGCCCGCCGTCGAGGACCCCGACCACCGCACCCACCTGACCGCGCGGATCGCCGCGATCCGGGCGTTCCTGCACGTCCAGGCGGGTGAACACGCGGCGGCGATCGAGCAGAACGGCATCGCCGAGGAGCTGGCCGCCCAACTGGGCGACTCGGACTGGCAGACGTTCCTGGTGGCCCGGGGCGCGAGGTTCCTCCTGGAGTCCGGAGATGCGGCCAACGCGGAAGCCGAAGCCCGCCGGGCCGGCACCCTGCTGACCGACGAGACCCCGCCGCAGATCCTCGGCGACATCGCGAACGTGCTCGAGCAAGCTCTCCGAACCCAGTCCAAACCGACCTCGGGAGACCCCCTACTCCGCACCCTCACCACCCGCCTGGACACCTGACGATTCGGCGTGCTGACCACCAAACCCGCTGGTCAGCACGCCGCCGCCGCTTCGGCACAAATGTCAACCATGATCACCAGATCGAGCGAATCACCGTTCTGGCGAGAACCAAAATCGAACTCGCGCGTCGCCTAGAACAAGAAGGAGGCCGGCCAAGGCACCAGCACCACGTGCCCCAACCACCCACCACCGGCCTCACCACCACCAGCCACCAGTCACCGGCCACACCGAACCGTCGCCAGCCGACCCCACCGAGCCAGCCGCGCCGCGCCGCGTGAGACCGCCGAGCCATCGCCGGCCGCTGGCAACCCTCACCCCGGCAGTCAGCCAGCAGACCCGCCGACCCGCACCCCTGCCCGTGCCCGTGCCCGGCAGTCAACGCCCGCCGACCCGCACCCCTGCCCGGCAGTCAACGCCCGCAGCTCCGCTGAGCCGGCAGCCGGCAGCCGGCAGAACCACCGAGCAACACCACCGAACAGAACCGCAGACCAGTCAGCCGAGCCGTCCCGCGAGCAGTCAGCCGAGCCGTCTCGTCAGACCCGCTGAGCGCGAGCGGAAGCGTAGAGGCACACCGCTGCGGCGGTCGCGAGGTTGAGGCTCTCCGCCTCGCCGTAGATCGGCACCTTCAGCGAAGCGTCCAAGCTCGCCACGACCTCGTCCGGCAACCCGTGCGCCTCGCTGCCGAAGACCCACCCGGTCGGCGCCGCGAGATCACCGCGCAGGTCGGCCGTCACCAGGTCCTCCGGCGCGTACCCGTCCGCCGCGACCAGCCGCAGCCCCGCCTCCCGGCACGCCGCGAACGCCGCATCCGCGTCCCGCACCCGCGCGATCGGCAGGTGGAACACGCTGCCCGTGGACGCGCGCACGCACTTGCCGTTGTGCGGGTCGACCGCGTCGCCCGCGAAGATCACCGCGTCGGCGCCCGCCGCGTCGGCCACGCGCACCACCGTCCCGGCGTTGCCGGGGTCCGCCACGCCGTGCAGCACGGCCACCAGCCGCACGCCCGGCGAGAGCGCCTCCGCCACCGGCACGTCGACCAACGAGCACACGGCGACGATGCCCTGCGGCGTCACGGTCTCCGACAGCGCAGCGGCGGCCTTGTCGGTCACGGGGCTGACGGGCACGCCGGCGTCGACCGCGGCGTGCACCAGCGAACCGTTGCGGGTGGTGGCGTCGGCGGTGACGAAGAGTTCGTGCACCCGGCCGCGCCCGGCTGCCGCCCAGGCCAGGGCCTCGCGCACGGCCTGCGCGCCCTCGGCGAGGAACCGTTCGGCGCGATCACGGCCGGAACGCCTGGTCAGCCGCTTAGCGGCAACGACCCGGGGTGTCCGTTCGGTGAACGGAGCATCCCCGGGTCGTGGTGCGCGATCGTCCGCGCTCAGGCCTTGTCCTCGACGGGCGCGTTCACGTCGCTCGGCAGGGCGGCGCGAGCGGCCTCGACCAGCGCGGTGAACGCGCCGGGGTCGCTGACGGCCAGCTCGGCGAGGATCTTGCGGTCCACCTCGATGCCGGCGAGCCGCAGGCCCTGGATGAAGCGGTTGTACGTCATGCCGTTGGCGCGGACACCGGCGTTGATGCGCTGGATCCACAGCTTCCGGAAGTCACCCTTGCGGGCGCGGCGGTCCCGGTAGGCGTAGTTGAGCGAGTGGAGCACCTGCTCCTTGGCCTTGCGGTACAGCCTCGAACGCTGGCCGCGGTAGCCGCTGGCGAGCTCAAGGGTGGTACGGCGCTTCTTCTGGGCGTTCACTGCCCTTTTGACGCGTGCCACGGGTCCATCCTGTCGATCTCGTGGGGCCGGTGGGGGCCGACCCCGGTGTTCAAGGGGGTGAAGGTCTTAGGCCTCGGAGGCTCGGACGGCCTCGGACGTTCAGAGGCCGAGCAGCTTCTTCAGCCGCGGCACGTCGTTCTTCGCGACCTCGGTCGTGCCGGCGAGACGACGCGTCAGCTTGCTGGACTTCTTCTCCAGCAGGTGGCGCTTGCCGGCCTTCTCGCGGACGAGCTTGCCGCTGCCGGTGACCTTCACGCGCTTGGAGGTCCCGCTGTGGCTCTTGTTCTTGGGCATTTCCGTCCTCAGTCTCGTGCAGCCACCGGGGATGGGGGCGGCCATGCTTGCTCCCGGCCCGGAGGCCGGGAGATCACTCTTCGACAGACTCGTCCGTCGCCTCGTCGGCGCTGTCGTTCTTGATCGGACGGGTCTTCGTGGTCTTGTGCGGCGCCAACACCATGATCATGTTGCGGCCGTCCTGCTTCGGGTTCGACTCGACGAACCCCAGCTCGGCGACGTCCTCGGCGAGCCTCTGCAGCAGTCGGTAACCCAGTTCCGGCCGGGACTGCTCACGGCCGCGGAACATGATGGTCACCTTGACCTTGTTCCCGTGCGACAGGAAGCGGGCCACGTGGCCCTTCTTCGTCAGGTAGTCGTGCGGGTCGATCTTCGGCCGGAGCTTCTGCTCCTTGATGACCGTCAGCTGCTGGTTGCGGCGCGATTCACGGGCCTTCTGCGCGCTCTCGTACTTGAACTTGCCGTAGTCCATGAGCTTGCAGACCGGCGGCCGAGCCTGTGCGGCGACCTCGACGAGGTCGAGATCCGATTCCTGGGCGAGTCGGAGCGCGTCCTCGATGCGAACGATCCCGACCTGCTCGCCGTTCGGCCCGACCAGACGAACCTCGGGCACGCGGATGCGGTCGTTGATGCGCGGCTCGGTGCTCACCGGAGCACCTCGGTTCGAGGGACTTGTCATTCACGTCCTTTGTGACTCGTTGTGCGCCAAAGACAAGAGGCCCCACACCTGCCCGGTGTGAGGCCCGCTTCCTACCGATCGCACAACGAAGGGCGCAGTCGACCCTTCGATGGACCGGACCCGGCCACCTGCACGAAGCGGCAGACTCGGGTGGGAGCGGGGCTCCACTTGCCGTCCCCACACGTGTGGGGACTGGTCGCGCGGAGAATAGTAGCAGATGGCCTTGTCAACCCCCGAATCGGCGACCGGTCGGGGGCGGTTGCGAGAATGGCTCCCGTGACCGACCTGCCTTCGAACAACGTCCGCGACCTGTCCGATGTTCCCAGCGTCGAGGTGATCAGCAAGGCGGCGATCATGCTGCTCTCCTCCGCCGCCGAGCGCCTCGGCCTGGCCGACGAAGACCCCGAGCACAGCCCCCGCCGCGACCTCGACGAGGCACGCCGCCTGATCACCGCGCTGGCCGGCCTGGTCACCGCGTCCGCCGAGTACCTGGGCCCGCACGCCGGGCCGCTGCGCGAGGGGTTGCAGTCCGTGCAACGGGCGTTCCGCGAGGCGTCGGCGTACCCGGACGAGCCGGGCCAGGGCCCCGGCGAGAAGTACACCGGCCCCGTGTACTGACAGCTCATTCCCCGGGCCCCGGTTCGCCCATTTCGGCGAGCGCGTTGGCCTCTTCGCGGCGGTTGCCGATCGCCCTGGCCAGGTCCAGCGCCTCCTCGAGCAGCTCCCGGGCGACGTCGGCGTTGCCGAGCTGCCGCTGCACCGCGCCGAGGTGCACGAGGGCGGTGGCCTCGCCTTGGCGGTCGCCGATCTCACGGTGCGACCGCAAGGCCTGGTCGAGGTGTGTCAGCGCCTCTTCCGGCTCACCCGCGACCCGGTGGGCGATGCCGATGCCCGAACGCGTCCAGGCCTCGTCGTAGCGGTCGCCGAGTTCGCGGTTGACGAGGAGGGCTTCGCCCAGGTGGCGCAGGGCCGCCGGGACGTCGCCGGTGAGCCGGTAGTGGACGACGCCGATGTGGACCAGTGCGCCGGCCACCCCTCGTCGGTCGCCCACCTGCGCGAACAGGGCAAAGGCGCGTTGCAAGGACGCGAGGGCGGCTGTCCGTTCGCCCTGTTGGAGGTGCACGACCCCGATCCGACCGAGCGCCTCGGCTTCTCCGTGGAGGTCGCCCAGTTCCACGAAGATCCTGCGCGCCCGCTCCAGGTGGGCGGACGCATCGGCGTAGTTCCCCTCTTGTTGGCTCGCGCCACCGAGGTAGGTGAACGACAGGGCGATGCCCCGCTGGTCGTGGGCGTCGGACGAGATCCGGAGCGCCCGGGTGAGCGCCGCTCGCGCGGCCGGGTAGTCGCCTTGTTGGAGGTGGACCGTGCCGAGGTTGAGCAACATGCCGCGCTGTGCCGACAGCTCACCGTGCGCCTCGGCCGCCTCGATCGCGGCCGTGTGGATTGCCGGCACTTCCTCACTGTCTCCGCAGATGCACAGGACATGCCCGATCTCGGCGACGATCGACCAGGCGTAGGGCTTCACGTCGTGGGCCGACGCGTAGCGCACGCAGGAGACCAGGTTGGGCAGCTCCGACCTGAACCACTGGATGGCACTGGAGTAGTCGGTCGGCTCCGCGTGACGCCGCCCGTCGTCTTCGGGCGTGTCGTCCCGAGGTGTGCTGATCGGTGTGGGGATGAGTCGTGCTGCTGCCTGTGCCCTGCGGAAGAGGTCTTCGAGGAGACGGCGGACGGACAGAGCGCGGTCGGCCTCGTCGTCGTGCTCTCGGCCGAGCTCGCGGGCGAACTCGCGGACGAGGTCGTGCATCCGGTAACGGCCCGGTCGGTGTTCTTCGAGCAGGTGGCGGTCGAAGAGGTGGTCGAGGAGTCGCTGCGCGGTGGCGTGGTCGAGCGAGCGCAGCGCGGCGGCCGAGTGCGCGGAGATGTCGGGTCCAGGGTGCAAGGCCAGTGCGCGGAACAGCTCCTGCGCAGGTGGCGTGAGGTCCCGGTACGACAGCTGGAACGCCGTGGCCACGTGAGCGTCCTCCTCCTGAAGTCCGAGCACGGCGACCGCGTCGGTGAGTTTGGTGTCGAGTTCCGCGACGCTCCAGGCGGAGTGCTTGCGGAGCCAGGCGGCGGCGATGGTGATCGCCAACGGGAGGTGGCCGCAGTTGCGGACCAGGTGGAGGGTGTCGGGTCGGATCGCCGGGGTCGGAGGGAGTCCGGCGCACTTCGCGAAGAGGTCGGCCGCTTCCCGCACGGGCAGGGTGCGGAGGGAGAGCGTGGTCACGCCGTCCGCGACACCGATCCTCCGTCGGCTGGTGACCAGGCACCGGGACATCCCCGTTCCGGGCAGCAGCGGTCTGGCGTCGGCGAAGCGCACGACGTTGTCCAGGACGATCAGGAGCTTCCGGGGAGCGAGCAACGAGCGCCACAGCGCCACCCTGGCTTCGAGTGATCGGGGGATGGTGCGGGGCGGCACGTGGAGCGTCTCCAACAGGATGCCGAGCGCTTCACCGGTGCTCAGCGGTGACTGCCCGGCGGTGTAGCCGCGCATGTCGAGGTACACCTGACCGTCCGGGTAGCGCTGGGCCAGTTCGTGCGCGGCGTGCACCACCAGGGCGCTCTTGCCGACGCCGGGCATGCCGTCCACCACGAGCACGGGCGGTGTACCAATGGTGTCGGCACAGATCCGGGCGAGGTCGTCGTGGCGGTCGGTGAAGGTGGGCGTGCGGGGCGGGAGGTTCCGGGGGACGGGTAGTGGATGCGGGTGGTGGACGCTGATGCCGCCCTTCACCACGCCGACCTGGACGACGGTGCCGATGGTGTCGGCGGTCGACGTGTTCCGCACCGTCGGCTCGGGTTGGCGCACCACGGCTGCGACACCTCCGGATCGCCGCGTGAGTCACCTGAGGGTCGCGCAGTCGGGCGGGCGGCACGGCCGCCGGCGGTGGGGTTTCACCCGTTGGTCGGTGCCGTTCCCCGCACGATTGCGTGTCCGCTGCCCGATGCCGAAGGGTTGCTTTGCGGGGAGGTGGAGGTTCGGCACGTGGGCGTGCCAGGGTCGGAGGGGTTCGCGCGAACTCCTGATCCTCGACCCTGCACGAGGGAGAACCCCACATGGGAGAGTTACGCGCGCCCTGGATTCGATCAGTCCGAGCGGTCGGTGTCGGTGCGTCGGTGGTGTTGGCGGCGGTGTTGGGCGTGGCGCCCGCGCAGGCCGCCGAGCCGCAGATCCGCGACGCCGGTGGCCCGACGGCCGTTCCGGGCAGCTACATCGTGGTGTTGGAGGACGGCGCCGGCGCGGACGTGCTGGCGGCGAAGGTGGGCGCCCACGTCACCCACCGGTACCGGTCGGCGTTGAACGGTTTCGCGGCGACCATGAGCGAACGGGCGGCGAAGCGGTTGGCGGCCGACCCGGCGGTGGCCTACGTCGCGCAGGACCAGCGGGTGGAGGCCCTGGCCGACCAACCGAACCCGCCGTCGTGGGGCCTGGACCGCGTCGACCAGCGCGACCTGCCCCTGAACGCGAACTACGGCTACGCGACCACGGCGGGCAACGTGCACGCCTACATCATCGACACCGGCATCCGCGCCACGCACGCGGACTTCGGCGGCCGGGCGACCTTCGACGCCAACACCACCGGTGACGGCAACAACACGGACTGCAACGGTCACGGCACGCACGTCGCGGGCACGGTCGGCGGCGCGGCGCACGGTGTGGCGAAGGCCGTCCGGCTGCACGGCGTGAAGGTGCTCACGTGCTCCGGTTCGGGCACGATCGCGGGCGTCGTCGCCGGGGTGGACTGGGTCACGGCGAACGCGCTGAAGCCGGCCGTGGCGAACATGAGCCTCGGCGGCGGCGCGAACGACACGCTGGACGCGGCCGTGCGCCGGTCCATCGCGTCGGGCGTCACGTACGCCGTCGCGTCGGGCAACTCGAACGCCAACGCGTGCTCGTACTCACCCGCCCGGGTGGCGGAGGCGATCACGGTCAACGCCTCGGACAGCTCCGACGCGAGGGCGACGTTCTCGAACTGGGGCACGTGCACGGACGTGTTCGCGCCGGGCGTGGGCATCACGTCGGCGTGGAGCACGGGTGACACCGCCACGAACACGATCAGCGGGACGTCGATGGCGTCGCCGCACGTGGCGGGCGCCGCCGCGCTGGTTCTCGCGGGTAATCCGGGCGCGTCGCCGCAGCAGGTCCGGGACGCCTTGGTGTCCGCCGCGACGCCGAACAAGGTGGGCAACCCGGGCACGGGCTCGCCGAACGCGCTGCTGTTCACCGGTTCCGCGCCGCCGCCGCAGCCGGGCGCCGACACGCTGGTCCGGGGCGAGGGCCTGCGGGCGGGGCAGGCCAAGGTGTCCCAGGACGGCCGGTTCACGCTGGTCATGCAGGGTGACGGCAACCTGGTGCTGTACACGGCGGCCGGTCAGGCGCTGTGGCACACGAACACGCACAGCACGGGCGCGGCGTACGTGGTCCTCCAGCACGACGGCAACCTGGTGATCTACACGGAGGCCGGTCAGCCGGTGTGGCACACGAACACGCACGGCACGGCGGCCGACCGGCTGATCGTGCAGAACGACTCGAACGTGGTGCTCTACGGTCCGACGGGCCAGGTCTTCTGGCACCGGATGGCGTGATCGCGACGTGACGCCGGGGTCGGAGCGGGCCCCGGCGTCACGGCCGGACGCCGCTGGCCCGCAGCCGCCGGGCGGCCAGCGCCTCGATGACCTCGGGGTCCTGCCGCCGCCAGCCCTCGACCGGGTCGCCGGGGAACGTCGCCAGGTCGTGCAGCGACAGGGTGGTCAGCGCGTGCAGCGCGAGCAGGTCGAGCCGTCCCTGGTCGCGCAGCCGCCGCGCCACCGCGGCCCGTCGGGCGAACCGCAGCCGCAGCGGCAGCCACGTGATCAGCACGAACGCCAGCGGGATGGCGATGAGCGCGGTGGTGAGCCACAGCGCGGTGGACTCGACGGCCGCCACCTGGGCCTGGCCCGCGTCGGTCAGCGTGCCGCCGGCGGAGCGGCCGCGTTCGAGCGCGTCGGCGAGCTTCCCGCCGACCAGGGGCACCTCGCGGGCCTTGGCGGCGGCGTCGCCGAACGTGTCGCTCAGGCCCTGCCCGGCGGTGGTCAGGCCGTCGCCGGGCGCGCGCAGCGCGCGGACCGCGTCGCCCACCGCCGTGGCGACGTCCACCCAGAACCAGGTCCAGGCGACCGCGAGCAGGTCGGCGACCACTTGCCACACCAGTCGGGGCGAACGATCCGCGTACCACTTCATGAGGTGTGGTCTTACCACCCGGGCGTTACCGGAAACCGACGTGACGGTCGTCGCCGCGACCGCGGGTCGGTGTCGCGGCGGGTGGCACTACTGTCGCAAGCGTGGGGATGACGTTCGGTGAGCTGCTGCGCGCACACCGGTTGCGGGTCCGGTTGACGCAGGAGGAGCTGGCGGAGGGTTCCGGGGTCAGCGTGCGGGCGATCAGCGACATGGAGCGCGGTCGCGCGAAGGGGCCCCAGCGGCGCACGGTGGAGGCGCTGGCCGGTGTGCTCTCGTTGGCGGAGCACGAGATCCGGGAGTTGCTGGACGCGGCCAAGGAGGGTCGGGCGCGGCGCGCGCCGTCGCCCGCGACGCCGTCGGCGTTGCCGCCGGACGTGGCCGACCTGACGGGTCGCGAGGTCGAGCTGGCCGAGTTGGCGGCGGTGGCGGAGGGGACGCGGACCACGTCGTTGGTCGTGGTGCACGGTCCGCCGGGCGCGGGGAAGACGGCGTTGGCGGTGCGGGCGGCGTACCGGTTGGCGTCTCGTTTCGCGGACGGGTGCTTCTTCTTCAACCTGCGCGGGATGGACGTGCGGCCGGTGCACCCGTCGGAGGTCGTGCACCGGATGCTGGTGGCGCTGGGCGTGCCGGAGAAGGAGATCCCGGCGGGCGAGGCGGAGCGCTCGGACCTGTACCGGGCGCGGTTGCGGGAGCGGTCGACGTTGCTGGTGCTGGACAACGCGTCCGACGAGGCGCAGGTGCGGCCGTTGTTGGCGACGGGGTCGGGGTCGTTGGTGCTGGTGACGTCCCGGTTGGTGCTCGGCGGGTTGGAGGCGGGTCACCGGCTGGGGTTGGACGTGCTGGACCCGGTCGAGTCGTTCGACCTGCTCGGCGCGATCGCGGGGCGGGCGAGGGTGGGTGCGGAGCCGGTGGCGACGGCGCGGGTGGCGAAGCTGTGCGGTCACCTGCCGCTGGCGCTGCGGATCGCGGGCAACCGGCTCGCGAGTCGTCCGAAGTGGACGATCGGGCACCTGGCCGGGCAGCTGGTGGACGAGCGGCGGCGGTTGTCGGCGTTGACGGCGGGCGACCTGCAGGTGCGGACGGCGTTCGAGATGTCCTACCGGCAGCTCGGCGAGAAGGCGGCGGTGTTGTTCCGCCGGTTGTCGCTGGTGCCGGGCGCGGACTTCGGGCCGGACCTGGCCGCGGTGCTGGCCGACGTGGACCGGTTCGCGGCCGAGGACACGTTGGAGGAGTTGGTGGACATGAGCCTGCTGGACACCGCGGAGGTGCCCGGTCGGTACGTGTTCCACGACCTGATCCGGGTGTTCGCCGGTGAACGGCTGCTCGACGAGGAGCCGGCGCCGGTGGTGGCGCAGGGGCGGCGGCGGATGGCGGACTGGCTGCTGGGCACGGCGGTGGCGGCGGCCGGGTTCTTCGGCCCGGACGCGCGCACGACGCCGTCGGGGCCGTTGGGCAGCCAGGAGGACGCGGACGCGTGGCTGACCGCGGAGGCCGCGAACTGGTTGGGCGCGATGCGGTGGGCGGCCTCGAACGGGTTGCCCGCGGAGGTGCTGCGGCTGGCCACCGCGATGCACTGGTACTCCGACCAGCGCGGGCGGGCCGAGACGTGGGTCGAGGTGTTCACCGCGGGGGTGGCGGCGGCGCGGGCGTTGGGCAGCGTGCGCGACGAGGCCGTGCAGCTGAACTTCCTGACGTGGACGCTGTCGGTGCTGATGCGCCGGTACCCGGAGGCGTTGGCGTTGTACGACGAGGCGTGGCGCGCGTCGGTGGCGGCGGGTGACGTGACGGAGCAGGGCTGGGCGGTGCACTACCGGTCGGTGTCGGAGCTGCGGACCGGGCGGTTGGAGGAGGCGCAGGTCAGCGCGGTGCGGGCGCAGGAGTTGTTCCGGCAGGCGGGGTTCCCGCTGGGTGAGCAGATCTCGTTGTCGTGCCTGGGGTTGGTGCTCGACGGGTTGGCGCGGTACGAGGACGCGGTGCGGGTGCACCGGGAGCTGCTGGCGAACGTGCGGGCGGGGAAGCTGGACCTGGCGCCGGTGATGGCGAGCGAGATGTCGGCGACGCTGCTGGTGCGCACGGCGGACACGCTGGGTCGGTTGCAGCGGTGGCCGGAGGTGCTGGCGGCGGCGGACGAGGCGTTGGAGCTGTTGCGCTCGGCGACCGCGCCGCCGAGCCTGTGCGACGCCCACTACCTGCGCGGGTTGGCGTTGCACCGGCTCGGCGATCCGGAGGGCGCGCGGGTGGAGCTGACGCGGGCGGCGGCGCTGGCGTCGGATCACCGGCACCACCGGCTGGCGGTCGTGCTCGGCGCGTTGGCCGACGTGCTCGACGACCTGGGCGACCCGGTCGCGGCTGGGGTGTCCCGCGACCAGGCCGCTGCTCTGTGAGGCCGCTGTCGATCAGCCGATCGGTGATGCGTTCCTAGCCATCGCCGGGTCCTTCCCTGACGTGCTCTTGGGGTTGTGGCCAGTCAATCGCCCGCGCGCGCCCGACACCACGCAGAACAACCGGCAGAAGTACGCGCGATCGCCCGTTCGGGCAACTGCCGGGGCCGTTGGTCGCCCATTCGGGCACTTTTCGGCGGGACTGGCGGTGTGTCCCGCATGAGGGATGTCGACCCTGACTGGTCGCGGAAGATCAGGAGCGCGGAACAGAGGACGCGGAACAGAGGACGCGGCTGCGCAAGGTCGTGCGGAGGGCGTTGCCGGCGCCGGTCTGCGTGACGTCGGCCTGACCGGTTCGGACTTGAGGGGGCGAAGCTGAGCGGGGCGGACGTGGCGCAGGCGAAGCTGCCCCCGGACGCCCCGGCTCCGTGACGGCTACTCGACCACCGCGAGGGCGTCGATCTCGACCAGCAGCTTGTCGGGCAGGCCGACGTAGACGGTGGTGCGGGCGGGGAACGGCTCCTCGGTGACGAACTCGCCGTAGGCGGCGTTCATCTCGGCGAAGTGCGCGGTGTCGGTGAGGTAGACGCGCAGCATCACCACGTCGGCGAGGGTCGCGCCGCCGGCCGCCAGCACGGCGATCACGTTGCGCATCGCCTGCCTGGTCTGCTCGGCCACGGTGTCGCCGACGACGGCGCCGGTGGCCGGGTCGAACGCGACCTGGCCCGCCACCTGCAGCACGGGTCCCTTGCGGACGCCCTGGGAGAACGCGGCCACGGGGGTGGGCGCGTCGGCGGTCCTGATCTCGGTCTTCGCCATGGGTTGTGCGTTTCCTTCCTGGTGGGTCTTCAGTCGCGCGGCGTCCAGCCGCACTCGACGGAGGCGGCCCGCGCGGTGGCGAGCAGGTCGGGCAGGTGGCCGAGCAGCCCGTCGAAGTCCAGCAGCACCTTGGGCACGGACATCGACACCGCGGCGACGACCTCGCCGCGGGCGCCGCGGATGGGCGCGGCGACGCAGTGGATGAAGTCCTCGTGCTCGGCGTTGTCGACGGCGTAGCCGGCGGCGCGGACGCGGTCCAGCTCGGCCAGGTACGCGTCCGGCGTGGTGATGGTGTTCGCGGTCAGCGGCACGTAGTCGATGGACCGGGCGACCTCGCGGCGGCGCGGCTCGGGCAGGTCCGACAGCAGCACCTTGGCCACGGCGGTGCAGTGCAGCGGGGCCCGTCTGCCGATGCGCGAGTACATCCGCATCGGGTGGGTGCTGTCGTACTTGTCGATGTAGATGACCTCGCCGTCCTCGTAGGAGGCCAGGTGGACGGTGTAGCCGGTGCGGGCGTTGAGCTCGCGCAGGGCGTTCTCGGCGCTGCGCCGCACGTCCCGCTCCTCCAGCGCCCGGTTGGCCAGGTCGAACAGGGCGGTGCCCAGCCGGTAGTGGTGCACGCCCTCGCGCTGCACGAACCGGTGCGACTCCAGCGTGCGCAGCAGCCTCATGGTGGTCGACTTGTGCACCTCGATGACGCCCGACAGCTCGTCCAGCGTCTTGGGCCCGGTGGCCAGTTCCCCCACCAGGGTCAGCGCCCGGTCCAGGCTTTGGCTCATCGACGTCTCCTCAGGTGTGCGGCGGCCCACGTGCGGGAATCGGCGTCCAGCAGTGGCACGGTCACCGCGGGCGGCAGCGACTCGCCGACATCCTCCCTGGTGAGCAGCGCGGAGGCGGCCAGGAGGTGCCCGGCGCGCAGTCGGCGCGCCGGTGGCTCGCCGGCGAGGTGCGCGGCGAGGTAGCCGGCGGCGAACGCGTCGCCCGCGCCGACGGGTTCCACCACGTCCACCCGCAGGCCCGGCTGGAACGTCGACGCGCCGCCCTCGACCACGGTCGCGCCGCGTGCGCCGTGCTTGACCACGAGCGTCGTCGGGCCGGGCAGCAACGCCCGCAGCGCCGCCGGGTCGCCGGTCCCCCACACGGCGTGCGCCTCGTCGGCGCCGGCGAGCACGATGTCGGCCGCGTCGGCGAGTTCCCGCAGCACGGCCGGGTCGCGGTCGTGCCACAGCGCGGGCCGCCAGTTCAGGTCGAACGACACCGGCGCGGACCGCGGCCGGCGCAGGACGGCGCGCAGCAGCTCGAGGCAGCTGTCCGAGAGCGCCGCGGTGATGCCGCTGACGTGCACCAGCGCGACGTCGTCCCACCGCAGCCGGTCCAGCGTGGCCGGTCCCATCGCGGACGCCGCCGAGCCGCGCCGGTAGTACCGCACGGGGCTGCCGGCGGCGTCGGCTTCCTTGACGTAGAGGCCGGTCGGCCGGTCGGGGTCGACGCGCACGCCGGTGACGTCCACGCCAGCGCCGCCGACCGCGTCGAGGACCGCCCCGCCGAACGCGTCGTCGCCCACCGCGCTCACCCAGCGGCTGCGCACGCCGAGCCGGGCCAGGTGGATGGCCACGTTGGACTCGGCGCCGCCGATCGCCCGGGTCCACGTGCGCGCCGCGCGCACCGGACCGGGTTCGGCGGGCACCAGCACCGCCATGGTCTCGCCCAGGCACACCACGCCGCCCGGCAGGTCGAACCGCATCCGAACTCCTTGATTGACGGCGGCGGTGACCGAATGTTACACACTCCAGCATCACATCGCGCAATAGCCGTTGCAAAATGCGCAACGTTAGGAGCGGGAGACGTGGATCTCGACGCTGTGGCCGCCATCCGCGACGAGCGGGTCGACTGGCGGTTCAAGGGCCTGCCCGCCGACGCGTTCGGCGCCACGATCGGCGACGTGGCCGCCCGCCGGCTCGACCTGTTCGCCGACGGGTTCGTCGGACCCCTGGTCGTGCTGGACGCCGCCGCGCTGGAGCACAACCTCGCCACCATGGCCCGCTGGTGCGCCGACCACGGCGTGCTGCTGGCCCCGCACGGCAAGACGACCATGGCCCCGCAGCTGTTCGCGCGCCAGTTGGCCCACGGCGCGTGGGGGATCACCGCGGCCAACACCAGCCAGCTGAGGGTCTACCGGGCGTTCGGGGTGGCGCGGGTGGTGCTGGCCAACCAGCTCGTCGACCCCGCCGGGCTGCGGTGGCTGGCCGCGGAACTGGCCGCCGACGACACGTTCGAGTTCACCTGCTGGGTCGATTCCGTCGCGGGCGTGGCGCGGATGACCGAGGCGCTGGGCGCGGTCGAACGGCCGGTCGACGTGCTGGTCGAGCTCGGGGCGCGCGGCGGGCGGACCGGCGCGCGGGACCTGGCCACCGCGCTGGAGGTGGCCAGGGCCGCCGCCGCGAGCCCCGCGCTGCGCCTGGCCGGCGTCGGCGGCTACGAGGGCGCGCTGGCGCACGACGCGTCACCGGCCGCGCGGTCCGTCGTGGACGGTTACCTGACCTCGTTGCGCGAGCTGGCGATCGCCGCGCGGGACCTGTTCGGGGTGGACGAGCCGATCGTCACCGCCGGTGGCAGCGCGTACTTCGACCAGGTGGCGGCGAAGCTCACCGAGCCGTGGCCGTTCCCGGTGCGGCCGGTGCTGCGCAGCGGCGCGTACATCACCCACGACGACGGGTTCTACCGCGGCATCTCGCCCCTGGGCCGCACGCCCGGCGCGCAACCGTTCCGCAGCGCGTTGCGCGCGTGGGCGCAGGTCACCTCACGTCCGCAGCCCGACCTGGCGCTGCTGACGCTGGGCAAGCGGGACGCGTCGTTCGACGAGGGCCTGCCCGAGCCGCAGGTCCGGCGCGGCCTGGACGGCGTCGAGCGGCCGTTCTCCGCCGAGGTCACCGCGCTCAACGACCAGCACGCGTTCGTGCGGCTGTCCGGCGACGACGTCGAGGTCGGCGACTGGGTGGGCCTCGGCCTGTCCCACCCCTGCACGGTGTTCGACAAGTGGCCGCTGATCCCGGTGGTCGAGGGCACCACCGTGGTCGACCTGATCCGCACCTACTTCTAGGGGATTCGGCGTGGACATCGTCTTCAGGGGCGCACGGGTGGTGGACGGCACCGGCGCGCCCTCCTACCGGGCGGACGTGGGCGTGCGCGACGGGCGGATCGCCGCGATCGGCGACCGGCTCGACGGGCGGCGGGTGATCGACGCCGACGGCCGGGTCCTCGCGCCCGGCTTCATCGACATGCACTCCCACTCCGACGTCCAGGTGCTGGCCGACCCCGACCACCTGGCCAAGGTGTCGCAGGGCGTCACCACCGAGGTCCTCGGCCAGGACGGGCTGTCCTACGCGCCCGTGGACGACGACGTGCTGGCCGTGCTGCGCGCGCAGCTGGCCGGGTGGAACGACGACCCGCCCGGCTTCGACTGGGGCTGGCGCTCCGTCGGCGAGTACCTGGACCGCCTCGACCGGGGCATCGCGGTCAACGCCGCCTACCTCGTGCCGCAGGGCACGCTGCGGATGCTGTGCGTCGGCTACGAGGACCGGCCCGCCACCGACGCCGAGCTGGACCGGATGCGGGAGGTGCTGGCGCGGTCGTTGCGCGAGGGCGCGATGGGCATGTCGTCCGGCCTGACCTACACGCCCGGCATGTACGCCGACACCGCCGAGCTGACCGAGCTGTGCCGGGTCGTCGGCGCGCACGGCGGGTTCTACAGCCCGCACCACCGCAGCTACGGCGCGGGCGCGCTGGAGGCGTACGCGGAGATGGTGCGCGTGTCGCGTGACGCCGGCTGCCCGCTGCACCTCGCGCACGCCACGATGAACTTCGAGGTCAACCGGGGTCGGGCGGGCGAGCTGCTGGACCTGCTGGACCGGGCGATCGCGGACGGCGCGGACATCACCCTCGACACCTACCCGTACCTGCCCGGCGCGACGTACCTGTCGGCGCTGCTGCCCAGCTGGGCGGGCGAGGGCGGACCGGAGGCCACCCTGGCCCGGCTGGCCGATCCGGGCACCCGCGAGCGGATCCGGGTCGAGGTCGAGGAGACCGGCTCCGACGGCTGCCACGGCGTGCCTGTCGACTGGTCCGCCATCGAGGTCAACGGTGTGCGCAAGGCCGAGAACGCCCACCTGGTCGGGCACTCGGTCGCCGAGTCGGCGCGCCGGGCGGGCCGGCCGCCCGCCGAGCTGTACTTCGACGTGCTGCTCTCCGAACGGCTGGGCACCTCGTGCCTGATGCACGTCGGCCACGAGGACAACGTCCGCGCGATCATGCGGCACCCCGCGCACACCGGCGGCAGCGACGGCCTGCTGGTCGGCGACCGGCCGCACCCGCGCGCGTGGGGCACGTTCCCCCGCTACCTCGCCCGGTACGTGCGCGAACTCGGCGTGCTGGGCCTGGAGGAGTGCGTGGCCCACCTGACCGGGCGGGCCGCGCGGCGGCTCCGGCTCGCCGACCGGGGACTCGTCCGCGAGGGGCACGCCGCCGACCTCGTCCTGTTCGACCCCGACGCGATCGCCGACACCGCGACGTTCACCGAACCCCGGCAGGCCGCCGCGGGCATCACCCACGTCGTCGTCAACGGGGTGCCCGTGCTCGACGAGGGCGGGCGGACCGACGCCCTGCCCGGACGTTCCCTGCGACACCACCGGAGCCGCCCGTGATCGACTGGTTGCAGCACAGCACGGGAGGGCTGCTGACGCTGTCCGCGATCGGCATCGCCCTCCTCCTGGCGATGATCATCAGGTGGAAGGTCGAGCCGTTCATCGCGCTGCTCGTGGTCGGCCTGCTGGTCGCGCTCGCCGCGGGCCTGCCCGTGGAGACGCTGGTCGGCTCGGCGCAGAAGGCGTCGGACTCCTTGGTGGAGAAGGGTTTCGGCGGCATCCTCGGCCACGTCGCCGCGATCATCGGCCTCGGCACGCTGCTCGGCTCGATCCTGGAGGCCTCCGGCGGCGCGGAGGTGCTGACCCGGTCCCTGCTGCGGGCGTTCGGCGAGAACCGCGCCCCGCTCGCCATGGGCCTGTCCGGGCTGATCTTCGGCGTGCCGGTGTTCTTCGACATCGGCATCTTCGTGCTCGCTCCGCTGGTCTACGTGGCCGCGAAGCGCAGCGGCCGGTCGATCGTGCTGTACGCCATGCCGCTGCTGGCCGGGCTGTCGGTGACGCACGCGTTCATGCCGCCGCACCCCGGTCCCGTCGCGGCGGCGGGCATGCTCGGCGTGGAACTCGGCTGGATCATCGTCATGGCGCTGGCCGTGGCGCTGCCGTCGTGGTTCATCGGCGGCGTGCTGTTCTCCGCGTGGATGGGCAAGCGGCTGCACGTGCCCGTGCCGGAGGAGATGCTGGCCGCCGCGGAGACGGCGCGCGGCGAGCAGGCCAAGGGCGAGCCGCCGCTGTCGCTGGTGCTGGGGATCATCGCGGTGCCGCTGGTGCTGATCCTGGCGGGCACGTTCGGCAGCATCCTGCTGCCCAAGGGCTCCACCGTGCTGGGCGTGTTCACGTTCTTCGGCACGCCCGCGGTGGCGTTGACGATCGCCGTGCTGCTGGCGTTCTGGCTGCTGGGCTTCCGCCGGGGCATGACGCGCGAGCAGGTGACCGAGCTGTCCGCCGCGTCGTTGCGGCCGGTGGCGATGATCCTCCTGGTGGTCGGCGCGGGCGGGTTCTTCGGCGCGGTGCTGTCCGCGACGGGTGTCGGCAAGGTGCTGGCCACGTCGCTGGCCGACGTCGGGCTGCCGGTGATCGCGCTGTCGTACGTGATCAGCTGCGGCATGCGCATCGCGCAGGGCTCGGCCACCGTGGCGATCGTGACCACGACCGGCATCGTCGTGCCCGTCGTGGCCGACCTGGACTACTCGCAGCCGCAGCTGGCGCTGGTGGTCATGTCGATCGCCGCGGGCTCGATCATCGCCTCGCACGTCAACGACGGCGGGTTCTGGATCGTGTCGCGCTACTTCGGCCTGTCGGTGAAGGAGACGCTCCAGACGTGGACCGTGCTGGAGACCATCCTGTCCGTGGTCGGGTTCGTGGTGGCCGCCCTGCTGAGCCTGGTGGTGTAGCCGGCGGGGTGCGTGGTGAACCTCCCGGGGGCGACCTGGCAGCCACCCAGGCGGACCGCGGGCGGGCACGGCCGGCGGAGGTGGCGGCGCTGGTCCCGCCGAGTGACCCACTGGTCCGAACGGCCTACACCGCACCCCGGCGGCCGGTACGCCGTGCGGCCATCCGAGTGGCCGCCGGAGGGCCCGTTGAACCGGTGGGATGAATTGCGACGCGCTATGCGCGACCGGAGGTAATATCGCTGGAAACGGTTCACCGGTTCGGGATGGGGGCGATTTCCCATTGTTCCCGATACGTGGCTGTTCGGCTCCGCCCACCATTTCGGACGACGGTCCCGGAATAACCGGGGGCGCCCGTTTCGAGCAGCCGCCCGACGCGGACGTGCTGGTGCTCGGCAAGGGGCACGCGCTCGCCGAGGCGCTCGCCAGCGGCCTGCGGCTGCTCGGCTGGCGACCCCGCCTGGCCGAGCCGCCGGGCCCGCCGAACCCCCGCCGCGTCGTGCTCGTGGAGGACGAGTCTGGTCGCCTGCCCACCGCCGAGGGCAGGTGGGCCGGGGTCGTGGTGGCGGTGGGCGACATCCGCGCCGTCGAGGACCTGATCGGCCACGTCGCCCGCGGCGCGCGGGCCGTCGACGCCGCCCTTCCCTACGAATGCCTGCTCAAAGCCCTGCACGACGCCTTGCGGGCGGCCTCGCCCACGGCCGCGGAACGCGACCTGGCACTGGCCGGCCTGCGGGCGAGGCTCGACGAGGCACGTCGCATCAGCACGCTGACCGAGCGCGAAGCGGGGGTGCTGGCGGGCATCGCGGCGGGCTACCGCGCCGAGGACATCGCCCGCGACCTGTCGGTCTCGGTGGCCACCGTGCGCAGCCAGATCGCCGCGGTCCTGCGCAAGCTCGACGTCCGCTCGCAGACCGCCGCCGCGGCCACCGCCCACCGCTGCGGCCCCGACTTCGACCCGCGCCACCCGTGGCGGCGATTTCATCAAAATTGTGGATGACCACCGCCGCCGGCGCCGCGCAACCTGAAGTGGACATCGAGACCACTGGGAGGCGCATGATGTCCCACATCGACGTGCTGCAATTCATCGGAGCAATTCAGGGGTGGGCCCGGCAGCGCGATGGCCAATTCAAGTACAACTGGCCCGTCAAGGGCGGGTGGGAGGGCTGGATCCAGGTCGACCTGACCGCGTCCATCCTCACGGCCGCGCCCACCGCCGAGATCCTGCGGGAACAGCCCGTCTACACCAACACCCGGCAGCGGTGCGACCTGCTGCTCAACACGACCGCCGCGCCGGACGCGCAGGTGATCGTCGAGCTCAAGGCCGAGTCGTGGCACAACCGCGCCGCGTTCGTCCCCGGGGTGATCGACGACCTCGACAAGCTCCAGCAGTCCGTCAGCCCCGCGTACGCGGGCTCGAACCGGGTCATGCTCGCCATGCCGTTCAGCCAGCCGAGCTACCAGGACGTGCTGGGCATCCAGATCGACGGGCACCGCATCTTCAGCGCGGTCCACGTCGGCGAAGTGGCCTGCCTGGTGGCCGTCCGCACCGCGCAGGGCTGGCTGAGCCCCGAAGGGCTCGGCGTGCCCGAGGTGGCCGGCGCGCTGCCGTTCGTGCCCGCGCAGCCCGCGACGGCGGGGAGGTGAGGGTCGTGACCGACTGGAACGCCGCCCTCTTCACCAAGCTGTACTCCAAGATGGCGCTCGCGCTCGGCGTGACGCCCGACGAGCAGGGCGACGCGGAACTGGCCGCCGAGCTCGGCGAACCGCTGCCACCGCGCTACTCCCCCACCGCCGCGCGCCAGGACCCGCAGTTCCTGCTCGCGATCCTCAACCCCGGCCAGTACGTGCCCGCCGACCTCAACCCGGCGCACGACCTCGACGACTGGTACGCGCTGTCCGTGCTGCTCAGCCGCGTCCCCCAGTTCAGCTGGGTGTACAAGCCCGCGGCGAGCTCGGTCGACAACAACTACCGGTCCGTCCTCGAGTACAAGGAAGCACCGGAGGTGCACCTCACCCCCGAGCAGCTGAAGCAGCTCGACGCCGCGACCAAGACCGCGGAGAAGTACGAGGACGTCTACGAGAAGTACCGGGATGCCTACGAGGTCGCGATCACGGCCTACGACAGCGCGTACGCGGACTACAAGGACGGCGGCCCGCCCGTCCCGCCGTCCCTGAAGCGGAAGGTCACCGCGGCCCTCCAGGACTGGCAGCGCCTCGGCCACCGCTCCGCCGTCGACTCGGCCACGGCGATCATCGCCCGCTACGAGGCGCTGGAGCCGGAGACGTTCTGGTACAAGCTGACCGAGCGGTTCGAGACGGGCGCCCAGGACGCCGGGCTGGGCAGCCCGTTCCAGCCCGTCGGCGTGTCACCGCCGTACAAGTCGTGGTTCGGCGAGCACGGCTGGACCTCGTTCTCCTTCGACCAGAAGGACATGGACAACCAGCAGGAGTCCCAGGCCATCGGCGTGTCCGGCAGCCTGGACGGCACGTTCGGCATCTTCAAGGTCTCCGGCGACGGCGACTACAGCAAGGACTCGTCGTACACGAAGATGACCCAGACGGAGCTGGCGTTCAGCTGCAAGCTCCTGCGCGTCAGCCTGGACCGCCCGTGGATGAACCCCCTGGTGCTGTCCAGCCGCGCGTGGCGGTGGGCGCCCGGCACGCCGACGTACGGCAGCCAGTTCTCCACCGGCGCGGACATCGCCTCCGACGTCGCGCCGACCGGCACCATGACGGTCATCCCGACCGCCGCGATCCTGTCGAAGGACCTGCTGGTCAAGGGCAACTTCACCGACACGATCGTCAAGCAGATGAACACCGCCATCAAGGCGAAGGCGTCGGTCGGCATCGGTCCGTTCAGCATCTCGGGCCGGTTCAACATGGCCGACCACAGCGGCAGCCAGACCGGCGTCATCGCGAACAACCAGATCAGCGCGCCGGACGTGCAGATCGTGGCGTTCGTGTGCGAGGTGCTGCCCAAGTCGCCCGACCCCGACCCGACGCTGAAGTGGCCCAACCCGTGACCACGGCACGCCGGCACGACCGAACGGCCCGGTACCGCACCGGGCCGTTCGACCTCACGCCGGAGGACTTCGACGCGGAGCTGTTCGCCCAGCTGTACAGCAAGCTCGCGACCGGTTTCTCCGCCGCCCAGACCGTGGCCGAGCGCAGCGGCGCCCTGCTGTCGCTCATGGTGCCCGGCCAGTACGTCAAGCAGAACCTCGACCCGGACGACCCGGGCACGCAGTACGTGCTGTCGAACCTGCTGAACCCGACGCTGGCGTGCTCGTGGGTGGTGCAGCGCGGCGCGGCGAACGTCACGGAGGTCTACGAGGCCGTGCTGAACGGCAAGGAGCCGCCGTTGACGCACCTGACCGAACGGCAGCGGCAGGACCTGGCGGCGGCCCGCGCACTCGTCTTCCAGCCCGACGGCGCGCCGACCGCGCGGTACGAGCGGTACCTGGCGTGCCGACTGGCGTACCTGGAGGCGTCGGCCGCCTACGAGCAGGCGCTGGCCACCGAGCGCAACGGCGGCCGGAAGGTGCCGCCCCGGCTGCGCAAGGCGCTCGACCGGGCCGTGGAGCGGTGGCGGGTGGACGGGGACCGGGACGGCGTCGACCTCGCGTTCGCCACGATCGACCAGTACGACGCGCTGGAGCCGGCGTTGTTCTGGCAGCGGCTGGGTGAGCGCTTCGGGCAGTGGACCCGGCCCTACGGCGTGGGCGGCCACTACCAGCACGTCGACACCGCGCCCCCGTACCGGGAGTGGTTCACCGACGACGGGTGGTCCGACTTCACGTTCGACGAGCTCGACTTCGCCCACCAGGACCGCTCCGGCGGGGCCGGGCTGGAACCGTGCCGCTGTCGGTGCGGCGACGGGCCCGCCCCCGCCCGCGGCGGCTTCCACCAGGCGTCCACCGCGGAGTTCGACGGCGGCCTGCGGCTGCCGACCGCCGTGCCGACCCGGTTCCGGCTGACCTGTGAACTGCGCCGGGTCGAGATCGCCCGGCCGTGGCTGGACCCGCTGGTGCTGCACAGCCGCGCCTGGCGGTGGTCGCGGGCGAGCGGGACTTACGGCGTCCGGATCTCCACCGGCGGCGACCTCGTCGGGTCGCTCGTGCCGACCGGCGTGATGCCGCTGCTGCCGACCGCCGCCGTGCTCGCCCGCAAGGTGGAGATCGAGTGGAGCGACGGCGGGTCGTGGGCCGACCGCCTCGCCGCCCCCAACGGCCCTGAGCTGAGGTTCGGCCCGTTCCGCCTGACCGGCGCCACCGCCGCGGACGACCACATCTCGATGCCCGACCCCCAGCTGGTCGGCTACCTGAGCGAGGTCCTACCGCGCTGCCCCGACCCCGACCCGCGGCTGCCGTGGCCCGACGACCCTCAGACCTGACCGAGCACGCCCTCGGGCCTACCTGGGCCCCCGCCCCCGCCCTTCACACCTGACCGAGCCCACCCCTTGGGCCTGACCGAACCCAGCCCTTCAAGCCTGACCAAACCCGACCGCTCAGACCTGACCGTGCCCGCCCCTTCAGGCCTGACCGCCCGTCGCCGCCTGACCCGCCGCCTGCCCGGTCGCCTGACCCGCCGCCTGCCCCAACGCCGCCTGGAACCCGGCCAGGTAGGTGCGCAGACCCCGTTGGCCGCTGCGCATCATCACCTCGTGGTTGGCCAAGAGCAGCGGCCGGGCGAGGAGGGCCAGGCGGCGCAGCAGCGGTTTGCGCACCACCACCTCCTGGTCGTAGACCAGGCGCGAACCGGTGCCCTCGGCGAAGATCCGCCAGCTCGCCGTGCCGTCGAGGTCGCCGACGAGGTCCGCGCGCAGCAGACCCGCCGCCGGCTCCCGGGCGTTGTGGCGCGCCTGGAACACCAGGTCGTACGGCAGGGCCGAGCGGCACCGGAGCTCGGCCACGTCGTCGGCGACGCGGCGGGCCGCGCGCACCTGCGGCCACCACCGCGGGTAGCTGCCCAGGTCGGCGAGGACGTCGAAGGTCCGCTCGGGTGTGCTGTCCACCGACCAGACGCTGCGGAAGCGGTACGTGTTCAGCGGCATGACGCCCATAGTTCCGTAGCAGAGCGCCCTGGTGTTCTGCGGCGTGGCGCCTTGGTTCAGCGGGTGGACGCCACGGTTCAGCGGGAGGACGCCCGCCACGGTCGAGCGGCATGGTGGCCATGGTCACGTGGACCGGTTGGGTGGGTGACGGCCCGCGGACACCGGGATGGTGATGTGACCGGGGCCGCCGCGCCTCCCTATCATTTCCGGCAACGCCGACCGGCTTTCCATTCATACCCGGAGGCCGTCACGCCTTCGGGTGATCTTGGCCGGATGCCCGGCGGGTCGGGGGCCGACTGGTCAGCCGACGGCGGCGGTGGCTGGTAGGGCTTCGCGCAGGAATTGGCCGGTGTAGCTGTCCGGCACGTCGGCGACCTGCTCCGGGGTGCCCTCGGCCACCACGGTGCCGCCGCCGGACCCACCCTCGGGGCCCATGTCGACCAGCCAGTCCGACGTCTTGATCACGTCGAGGTTGTGCTCGATCACGATCACCGTGTTGCCCTTGTCGACCAACCCGTTGATCACGCCGAGCAGCTTGCGGATGTCCTCGAAGTGCAGCCCCGTGGTCGGCTCGTCGAGGATGTACACCGTCTTGCCCGTCGAACGCTTCTGCAGCTCCGCCGCCAGCTTCACCCGCTGCGCCTCACCACCGGACAACGTGGGCGCGGGCTGCCCCAGCCGCACGTACCCCAAGCCGACGTCGACCAGCGTGCGCAGGTGCCGGTGGATCGCGTTGATCGGCTCGAAGAACGTCGCCGCCTCCTCGATCGGCATGTCGAGGACCTCGGAGATCGTCTTGCCCTTGTAGTGCACTTCCAGCGTCTCGCGGTTGTACCGGGCGCCCTTGCACACCTCGCACGGCACGTAGACGTCCGGCAGGAAGTTCATCTCGATCTTGATCGTGCCGTCGCCCGCGCACGCCTCGCAGCGCCCGCCCTTGACGTTGAACGAGAACCGACCCGGCTGGTAGCCGCGCACCTTCGCCTCGGTGGTGGCCGCGAACAGCTTGCGGATGTGGTCGAACACACCCGTGTAGGTGGCCGGGTTGGACCGCGGGGTGCGGCCGATCGGCGACTGGTCGACCTGCACCAGCTTGTCGACCTGGTCCAGCCCGCGCACCCGCGTGTGCCTGCCCGGCACCTGCCGCGCGCCGTTGAGCTTGTTCGCCAGCACGGTCGCCAGGATGTCGTTGACCAGCGTGGACTTGCCGGAACCGGACACGCCGGTGACCGAGACCAGGCAGCCGAGCGGGAACGACACGTCGATGCCGCGCAGGTTGTGCTCCCGCGCGCCGACCACGGTGAGCTGCCGCTTCTTGTCGACCTTGCGGCGGGTGGCGGGCATGGGGATCTCCTTGCGCCCCGCCAGGTACGCGCCGGTGATCGACTCCTTGTTCTTCAGCAGCTCCCGGTACGGGCCGCTGTGCACGACCTTGCCGCCGTGCTCGCCCGCGCCGGGGCCGATGTCGACCACCCAGTCGGAGGTGCGGATGGTGTCCTCGTCGTGCTCGACCACGATCAGCGTGTTGCCGAGGTCGCGCAGCCGGACGAGGGTCTCGATCAGCTTGTGGTTGTCACGCTGGTGCAACCCGATCGAGGGCTCGTCCAGCACGTACAGCACGCCGACGAGCCCGGAGCCGATCTGCGTCGCCAACCTGATCCGCTGAGCTTCTCCACCCGAAAGAGTGCCGGACGCACGGTCCAGTGACAGGTAGTTGAGGCCGACGTCGAGCAGGAAGTGCAGCCGGGCCTGGATCTCCTTGAGCACCGCGCCCGCGATCATCGACTCGCGCTTGCCGAGCTTGAGCCCGTCGAGGAACTCCGAGCACTCCGCCACCGACATCGCGCACACCTCGGCGATGGACTTGTCGCCCTTGCGCCCGTGGTGCAGCGTGACGGCCAGGATCTCCGGCTTGAGGCGCGTGCCCTGGCACGTCGGGCACGGCACCTCCCGCATGTAGCCCTCGTACTTCTCCCGCATGTACTCGGACTCGGTCTGCTCCTGCCGCCGTTCCAGGAACGGGATCACGCCCTCGTAGTTGGCGTAGTAGGAGCGCTCACGGCCGTAGCGGTTCTTGTAGCGGACGTTGACCTGCTCGTCGACGCCGTGCAGCACGGCCTTCTGCACCTTGGCGGGCAGCTGCCGCCACGGCGTGTCCATCCGGAACCCGATCGCGAGGCCGAGCGACTCCAGCAGCCGGGTGAAGTACTCGGCGGTCTGGCCGGACGCCCACGGCGCGATCGCGCCCTCGGCCAGCGACAGCTCGTCGTCCGGCACGACCAGCTCGGGGTCGACCTCCTTGCGCACGCCGATGCCGGTGCACGCCGGGCAGGCGCCGTAGGGCGAGTTGAACGAGAACGACCGCGGCTCCAAGTCCTCGATCGCCAGCGCGTGGCCGTTCGGGCAGGCCAGGTTCTCGGAGAAGCCGCGCACCCGGCCCGGGTCGTGCTCCGGGACGTCCACGAACTCCAGCTCGACCAGGCCGTCGGCCAGGCGCAGCGCCGTCTCCACCGAGTCGGTCAGCCGCTGCTTGGAGCTCGCCTTCACGCTCAGCCGGTCGATGACGACCGCGATGTCGTGCTTCTCCTGCTTCTTCAGCTTCGGCACCTCGGCGAGGGCGTGGACGACGCCGTCGACCTTGGCGCGCGAGTAGCCCTGCGACTGCAGGGTGGAGAACAGGTCGAGGTACTCGCCCTTGCGGCCGCGGATGACCGGCGCGAGCACCTGGAACTTGGTGCCCGACTCCATGGCCAGCACCTGGTCCACGATCTGCTGGGGCGTCTGCTTGCTGATCGCCTCGCCGCACGTGGGGCAGTGCGCCTTGCCGGCGCGGGCGTAGAGCAGCCGCAGGTAGTCGTAGACCTCGGTGATGGTGCCCACGGTCGACCGCGGGTTGCGGCTGGTCGACTTCTGGTCGATCGACACCGCGGGCGAGAGGCCCTCGATGAAGTCGACGTCCGGCTTGTCCATCTGACCGAGGAACTGCCGCGCGTAGGCCGAGAGCGATTCGACGTAGCGGCGCTGGCCCTCGGCGAAGATCGTGTCGAAGGCGAGGCTGGACTTGCCCGAGCCGGACAGCCCGGTGAACACGATGAGGCTGTCCCTCGGCAGGTCGAGGTCCACCCCTCGCAGGTTGTGCTCGCGCGCCCCGCGAACGACAAGCCGGTCGGCCACAACGGTTCCCTTCGGTTCTTGACCTTCCCCCGAACAGACGTTCGAAAAGCGTATCGGACCACCGCGTCGGCCCGGCCACCGCGTCGGCCCTGTCGGGGAGGGCGTCAACCATGCTAGGGCCGGGTACCGACAAATCGTGACGGGCACACTCCCACGATCGTGCGCCAACGGCTCTACCGGTCGGTAGTGAACGCCCCTACGCTGGGGTGATAGGCCGTTCGGCCGCAAACGCCGGGATGAGGTGCCCATGAGCTTCGCTGATGCCGCCCAGGTCCGATCCGCCCAGACGAGCGTACCCGCGCCCCGCGAGCAGTCGGCCGCGGTCCAGGACGCGGTCGCCGGGCTCGCCGAGGTCGAACGGGCGACAGGCGCGTTGTACGAGGTCGTCGCGGCCCTGGACCTCTCGGCGCTGCGCGGTCCGAGCCTGCTGCCGGGCTGGAGCCGGGCGCACGTGGTGACGCACCTCGCACGCAACGCCGACGCCCTGGTCAACCTGCTCATGTGGGCGAAGACGGGCGTCGAGCACCAGATGTACCCGAGCGCGGTGGACCGCGACGCGGACATCGCCGAGGGCGCGGGACGGCTGCCGCAGCTGCTGCGGGCCGACCTGGACGCGGCGTGCCAGCGGTTCGCCACGGCCGCCCGCGAGCTGCCGGCCACGGCGTGGGAGGCGGAGGTGGTGCACCCGACGTCGGGTCCGTTCCTGGCGCACCGGGTGCCGTGGCTGCGGCTGCGCGAGGTGTGGTTCCACCTGGTCGACCTCGACCGGGGCGTCGGGTTCGCCGACCTGCCGCCGGAGCTGCTGGAGCACTTCCTCGAGGAGGCCGTCGGCCAGTACGCCGACCGGGCGGACACGCCGTCGGTGCGGGTGGAGGCGGTGTTCCCGGACGGCCGTCAGCGCGGCTGGGAGCTGACCGCGGACAGCGCCACGTCGCCCGCGGTCGGCGGGGCGGCGGCGGACGTGCTGGCGTGGCTGACGGGCCGCCACAGCGGCGCCCGGCTGAACGGGACGGCGCCGACGCTGCCCAAGTGGCTCTGAGCGGCGTGCAGCCGGGCGGTGAGCAGCAGGCCGGCGAGGGTCGGCCGGCTCGCCGTCAGGGCGCGGTGCGCCGGGCGTTCGACGAACTTGGTGAGCAGCCAGCCGAGGAAGACGGCCGAGCCGGTGAAGAACGCCAGTTCGACCCACGGCCCGCCGTGGGGTGAGACCTTGGCCATGACGAGGTAGCCGAGCTCCTGGTGGACCAGGTACACGCCGTAGGAGATGCCCGCGAGCCACTTGATCGGCCGGGAGAGCAGGCGCACGGGGGCGATGTCCCAGTCCGGGCCGCCCGCCGCGGCGCACACGCCGATCAGCAGGACGCCGAAGCCGATGGTCGACGCGAGGTCGCCGCTGTGCCCGACCTGCACCAGGAGGGTCGCCGTGAGCAGGGCGAACAGGTGCCGGTCGCCGAGGCGCCCCTTGGACCACAGCCAGATGGCGACGCCGATGGCGAACAGCTGCGCGCGCTGGGCGCCGAGGCCGTTGTACAGGGCGTGGACGAGGCCGGGGTCGGCGGTCCAGTCCCGGATGACCAGGGGGACGACGATGAGGACCCAGAGCAGCGGCTTGACCGCCCGGCCGCGGATCCGCGACACCAGCAGGGCGCCCGCGATGAAGCCCGTGACCTGGATCGGGAGGGTCCAGTAGGCGGCGTCGACCAGGCGTGCCTCCGGGAACCAGCTCTGGAGCATGAGGACGTTGACGAGCAGGTCGCGCGGTTCGAGCTCGCTCCAGCCGTCCGGTGCGAGGTGGCGCAGCACGGTGTAGGTGCCCACGACGGCGACCAGGTAGGCGGGCAGCAGGCGGGCCAGGCGGTTGTGCAGGAAGCGGCCGGGTTCGCCCTTGGCCAGCGAGGCGCAGGCGAAGAAGGCGGAGATCACCACGAGCGTGCTCGCGCCGAACTCGAAGCCGAACACGAACGACGGCCGGCTGAGCTCGGGGTGGTTGGCCGGGCCGACGCGGGTGGCGTGCTGGAGGAGCACGCACAGCACGGCGAGGATGCGCAGGACGTCCCAGTTGATCCGACGTTTGGTAGGCACGAGGAAGAAGAACCCTAATCAGACGTTATCGCCGGGAGCGGCGGTGACCGTTACCAACCCTATGGGGTCGACCTGTGGGAGCCCTGAAGGGTGCCGGGTCGGATACGGTCGGCCATTGTGGACGTACTAGAGGACTACCAGGGGCACGTGTCGCCGGGCGGCCCGGCGGCACGGCGCACCCTCGACGCGCTGACCATCACCAAGGTCTCGGTCGGCCCGATGGACAACAACGCGTACCTGCTGGTCTGCCGCGCGACGAACGAGGGTCTGCTCATCGACGCGGCGGCCGACCCGGAGCGGCTGTCGGACGTGGTCGGCCACGACGTGCAGCGGCCGAGGCTGAAGACGGTCGTGACCACGCACCGGCACCAGGACCACTGGGGCGCCCTCGGCGCGGTCGCGGGCGCGAACGGCTCCAACACCATCGCGCACGAGGCGGACGCGGAGGTGCTGCCGATCCCGCCGGACGTGCTGGTGGGGCACGGCGACACGGTGCACGTCGGCGAGGTCCCGTTGACGGTGATCCACCTGCGCGGCCACACGCCGGGCTCGATCGCCCTGCTGTACCGCGACCCAACCGGCCACCCCCACCTCTTCACCGGGGACTCGCTGTTCCCGGGAGGGGTCGGCAAAACCACGTCGCCCGAAACCTTCACTTCGCTGATCGACGACGTGGAGACCCGGATCTTCGCCGAGCTGCCCGACGACACGTGGGTCTACCCAGGTCACGGCGACGACACCACCCTGGGGCGTGAGCGACCTCACCTGGACGAGTGGCGCGCGCGAGGTTGGTGAGCCGGCAGACGGGCTGTTCGGTGAGAACGAGCAGCCCGTCCACCCGCACGACCTGCTTCGCTCAGCCCTTCCGCGCCGGCGCTTTGCGCCACCACGCGCTCGCGGTCGCGCACAATCGCATCCACATCCGCTCGTCCACGGTCAAGACCACACGGCCAGGGGTGTCATGGTGTTCCAAGAAGTCGTCCACCATCCTGCCTCCCTCCACCCAGGCCGCCTCGCCGTAGTCGGTTATGGCCAGGGAATCTGGATTCTCGACGAAGAGAGTGACCCCTCCTCCCCTGCTGTGGCGCAACACCGCCCACGGCACGCCGAGTTGCTGCTGGAAGAAGAGAAGATCGCCGAACTCGTTGATGAAATGGGCCACGTAGTCGGTGGACTCCACACTGGCACCGACGTGATCGGCCAGGGCGTGAATGAGATCGGTGCGCGAGGAGAGGTGGAGGCGGAGTTCGTCGACGAATTCGGGTAACGTGTCGTCGGCCAGCACCGACTCACGGGGAACCCGGATCGATTTGAGTTCATCGCCGAATCGACTCGCGTTTCGCAACTGCGCGGTGGCGTTCGCCCAGTGGAGGGTGTCGGCTTCAGGATCGTGGACAACGCAGACCACCGGGATGTTCGGCTTGGACCAGTCGTCGCGGTGCTCGCCGACCCGCACCCGGTAACCGCCTGCGGAGCGGTAGGATTTTCCGGCCTTGACCTGCACCGCGATCGTGTCACCCGTGGTCTTGAAATCCGACACGAAGGTGACGTAAAGGTCTACGCCGAAGTCGTTGGAACCGTCGATCGGCTGCACGATGTGGTGATGCCGTTCGAACAACGCCGTCACCCGGTTCAATCCCACACGCCCTGTTCGGCGGTCGGGACTCACGCTTGCCATGCACCACGAATACCACGACCTCCGGAAAACCGGGCCACCACCGCACCGCCGCCATCGCCGGGCACGTAGCTTGACCGCACTTATGCGGTGGCCTGGATCCCGCACGGGTCACCGGGCCTCTCGGCGCGAGAGCGGAGCTGAAGATCACCCGATCGGCGGGCGTCAGCGGACCGGTCGAACTCCCAGGATCGAAGTTGCCCGGCTTGCGACCACAGGCACTGTTCGGCAGGGAGTCGCGCGATGACCTTCACCCCACTGGTCGCGTTGAAGAGCAAAAAGGGCGAACTCGACGCGCTCCTCCACCTTCCGGCGAGCCCCGGGTCACGACCGGCGATCCTCGTGGAATTGCTGGACTCCGTCGGAGTAGCGGAAAGAGGGCAACTCCTGCCCGCGCTCGTCAGAGCCGCGGTGGACGCTGCGGCGCACGACAATCCGCTGTGGATCGACGCGCACCTGCTCAGCGCGACCAGTTCGCTGGCCCGGCAGCCGGGCGGCCCGTTGGAGTTCCTCGACAAGCAGATCGAGAACACGCTGCACGACGAACTCGGGCTTCTGGCGCTCGACGTCACCGCGTTGACCCCAGTCGTTGGCGACTCGGCGACGGACGACGAGCTCAGGACGATCTCCCTGCTCCGGCAGCACCGGCCGCGGGACGTCGTGGTGCGGGTGCGCGGGGTCGCCACCCCGCCGGCAGAGATCGTCGCCCGGCTCCGGCGCGTCGTCAGCCGGACCGGTGTCGAGGCGGGGCAGCTGCACGCTGTGATCGACCTCGGCTTCATCGAGACCGTGCAGCCCGCCCATGTGACACGGACCGCACGGCTGATCGGCACTGTCGTCGACGGCATCGGGCCGTCGACGACGACGTTGCTGGCCGGTTCGATCCCGGCCAACCGGAACAGCTTCGCCACAACTACCCGTCATCGCCCCGAAGTGCCTCTGTGGCATGCGGTCGCCGAGCAGGTGGGCGGGGCGGTGAACTACGGGGACTACGGCGTGGTTCACCCGGTGCCACCCAAAGGCGGGGACCCCGGCCCGAGAACCGTCAACCCGTACCTCTACTACACGGCTCCGGGTTCCGTGGTCGCGCTGCGCAGACAGCTCGCCCGGGAAGACGGCAAGCCGGTGCAGGGTGCCGCCGTCGAGGCCTTCACCGCCTTGGCGGAGGAGCTGCTGGCACGGCCGGAGTTCGCCGGCAGGGACTTCTCGTGGGGTGACCACGAGCTGACCCGTTGCAGGCGAGGGGGCGGGAGAACCGCGGGCACCGTACCCCGCTGGATAGCCATCGCCACGTCGCACCACATCGAGCACGTGACGCGCCGGGCGCCATCCGACCTCTGATGCCGGCCTTGAGGGCTGACGGCCCGTGCTTGACCACTTGGCCAGAAGGACACGCATGGTTGCCCGGCCCGAGCGGAGTCGACACGGCACGCTTGTGACCAGACCAGGTGTACTGCCCGTCCGCGGGACGCGGCTGCCTGCTCGCCCGGCGGCCTCGTCTCGCGGACGGAGTCACAGGGGGAGCGCCCCGCACCGCTCCCAAGATCGGCAATGCGGTCGGCGTCGAGGCCAAGGCGAAGGACACCGTGACTGCGGGGACTTCCGGGGACTGGCGGCGGCCCCGCCCGTGGTCACTCGACGATCGTGATGAACCCATCGGTCCACGCGTCCTGGTCGATCTCGTGCGGGTCGACCAGGAAGCAGTCCGGCTCGTCGGCGAAGCCGGGCGTCGACTTCGCGCGCTCGATCCGCTCCTGGGCGCGGCTCTCCGTCGAGTAGACGCCCAACAACTTCAGGTTGTCGCCGTCCCACTCGTCCCAGGTCAGCTCGCCGTCCTCGTCGACGTGCTCGACCGGGGAGCCGTCGAGGTTCCGGGCGTGGCGGACGTGCCAGAGCAGGAAGACTTCCACGCACCCGACTGTACGAGGACGAGCCCCGGGCGCGTGGCTACTCGTCGTGGGCCGCGGTGGGGCGGGCGAACACGTCCTCCGGGAGGAAGCAGCCGTAGTCCTGCAACGGCTGCGGCTCGTCCAGGACGAGCTCCTGGACGCGGCCGGCGGGTGACAGGCCGTCCGGGCGGTCCGGGACGCGAACGCCGGGCAGTGGCGGGCGCCCGGCGTGGGCGGGATCGGGGACGAGGTCGCCGTCGCGGTCGATCAACGCGTACGCGGCGTCGGTGACGTCGGCGACCGCCTCGGCCACCTCGGCGTCGGTGAGGCCCGGGTTCAGCTCCCGGTAGGCCGCCCGCGCGGCGGCCAGGAACCGCTCCGGGTCGACCACCACGACGTCCCGGCGGGTCCGCACGCTGATCGTCATCCCGGCCACGGGGCTGCTCGGTTCGTCCACCCCGCCGAGCCTAGGTGCGAGCGGCGGGATCGAGGTGGGGATCCGCGGGTCCCGCCGACCAGGTCACCGCCGACCAGGTCACCGCCGCCCGGTCAGCACGGTGACGCGGACGTGTTCGGTGAACGGCGCGTGCGGCTCCAACGCGTCGCGGACCAGGTCGGTGAACGCCTCGCGGTCCGCGGGCAGCCGGTCGACGGGCAGCGCCGAGAGGACACCGCCCACAATGGACTCCAGGTCCAGGGTGTCGGTGTAGTCGACGCCGCGCACGTCGACCCGGAACCCGGCCGCGGCCAGGCTTTCCCGGTACCGCGCCTGGCTCTCCTCGTCGGTGCCGCACGCGCTGCCGGCGGGCGTGCCCAGCCACTGCTCCAGGCACTCGCGCAACGCCCGCGACCAGTCCTCGTCCTGCAACCACAGGGGCGTGCCGTTGGTCAGCACCGCCACCCCACCGCCGGGCCTGACCAGCGGGTGCACCGCCCGGAACAGCTCGTCGTGCCGCATCCAGTGCAGCGCCTGGCCGATCGTGACCACGCCGACCGACCCGTCGCCGAGCACCGCGCGCAACGCGGGCACGTCCGCGTCCGTCCCGACCACCCACGCCAGGTTCGCGGCGTCCCGCTCCTCCCCCGCGCGGCGGCCGTGCGCCAGCATGTCCGGCTCCGGGTCGACGCCGATCACGGCGCGGACCCGGGCCGCCAGCGGCACGGTCACCTGGCCCGTGCCGCAGCCGAGGTCCACCGCGACGTCGTCCGGTGTCAGCCCGAACACCTCGACCACCGCGTCGAACACCGCCGGCGGGTACCCCCGCCGGTAGCGGTGGTAGAACTCGGCCACGTCACCCCGGAATCCCTGCGCCATGCCGGACAGCGTGCCCACGGCCGTCGTCCGGGCGAAAGCGATTGCGCTCACGGCGGAACGACCACCACCTCCCGGGTGACGTCCCGCCGCACAAGCCGTGTCCCGGCCTGCTCGAACCGGTCGGTATGTTCCCCGCATGGAGCAGGTGGTGGAGATCTACACCGACGGCGCGTGCAGCGGCAACCCCGGACCGGGCGGGTGGGGCGCGGTGCTGCGGTACGGGTCGCACGAGCGCGACCTGTTCGGCGGGGAGTCGTCGGCCACCACCAACAACCGCATGGAGCTGATGGCGCCGATCCGCGCGTTGGAGACCTTGAAGCGGCCGTCGGTGGTGCGGATCTACACCGACAGCACGTACGTCCGCAACGGCGTGCTGTCGTGGATGACCAAGTGGAAGGCCAACGGCTGGCTGACCTCGGGCAGGCAGCCGGTCAAGAACGTCGACCTGTGGCAGCGCCTCGACGCCGCCACCACGCCCCACGAGGTCGAGTGGCACTGGGTGAAGGGCCACGCCGGGCACCCGGAGAACGAACGCGCGGACCGGCTGGCGGTCCGCGGCGTCCGGGCGGCGATGGAGTCAGATCTGCGGGCAGACGTCGTACATGATGCGGAACAGGCGTGAGGACTCCGGGGACTGCTCCGGCGGCAGGTCGAAGTAGCCCTTGGCGGCCTCGACGCACCGGGTGAGCAGGTCGTGCTCGGTGGACAGGGTGGACTCCCGGGACCGGTTGGTCTCCAGGGTCGCGTCGGCCTCCTCCTGCTTGCCCGACACGTCGGCGAGCGTGCGCTCCTGGTCGGCCCTGGTGGCCGCGAGCGCGTTGCGGTCGGCGCGTTCGCCCAGGTAGAGGACGGTGAACAAGCCCGCCACGATGGCGAACACGGCGGCCAGCGCGGTCAGCGCGACGATCGGCGCCCGGCCGGGGCGCGCGGGTGGCGGAGGCGTCGGCTGGTGCTGCATCGACACGCCGTTCGGCGGGGTCGGCGGCGTCGGCGCGAACGAGGTCGGCGCAGTCGGGTTCGACGAGGGCGGCGTGAACGCCTGGTCGGGTTCTGGCGTGGTCATGTCGGCTCCCCGGCTCAGCAGTTGTCCGAGGCGCGGTCGACGGCGGGCCCGAGGGCCGCGTCATCGTCGTCCCGCGCCGCGATGATCGAGTCCCTGGCCGGGTCGGCGCACTTGTGCAGCTCGGCGTTCTGCGCCTCCAGCGTGGAGATCCGGCCGATGACGGTGTCGTTGGCCGACTCGGTCTCCTCCAGCCGCTCCTCGGCCTCGGCGAGCGACCGGCTGGTCTGGTCCAGGCGCTGGACCTCCAGGCCGTGCTCCTCCTTCGCCCCGACGAACAGCACGATCGCCAGCACGGACGCGCCGACCAGGACCACGGTGAGCAGGCCCAGCAGCACGACGGCGGCACGTGGCCGGGGCCGCGGCGGTGGTGGCGGTGACGGGATCGACAGCGCGTGGTCGGTCATGTGGCCCCCTTTTCCCTTGAGATGCCACGAAAGTAGGGAGGGGGGCGGGCGCCGGCCAAGCCTCGGGCCGCCGGAAACTTCCGCTACCTGCCGGGGACGGCGCGCAACCCGTCCCCGGACCGGGCCGGTCCGGGGGCGTTTCAGAACCAGCCGTTGTCGTGCGCGGTGACGTAGGCCTCCGACCGGCTCGCCGCGCCGAGCTTCGCGACCGCCGCGGCCAGGTAGTTGCGCACCGTCCCGGCGGACAGGTGCGTGCGGCGCGCGATCACCGCCACCGGCGTGTCGTACTCCGCCAGCCGCAGCACCTCCAGCTCACGCGGCGTCAGCGGGCACGGCGGCGTGGTCAGCGCGTCCGCCGCCAGCTCCGGGTCGACGTACCGGGCGCCGCCGTGCACCCGCCGGATCACGTCGGCCAGCGTGCCGCCCGGCGACCCCTTCGGCAGGAAGCCCTTCGCCCCGGCCGACAACGCGCGGTGCAGGTGGGGCGGCTTGCCGCGCCCGGTCAGGATCACCACCGCGCACCCCGGCAAGGCCGACGCCAGCGACGCGGTCACCTCGAACCCGTCCAGCTCCGGCATCTGCAGGTCGACCACGGCCACGTCGGGCCGGTGCGCCAACGCCGCGCGCACCGCCTCCCGGCCGTCACCGGCCTGCGCCACGACCTCGAGGTCCGGCTCCAGCCCGAGCAACGCCGCCACCGCGACGCGGATCAGCTCCTCGTCGTCGGCCAGCAGCACGCGTATCACGTCCGCACGGTCGCCACCAGCGTGAACACCCCGTCCTCCTCCCCCGTGCGCACCGTCCCGCCCACCCGGGCCAGCCGCTCGGCCAGCCCGCTCAACCCCGACCCGCGCGACCCGTCGGAAGCACCGCCGGAACCGCTGCCGGAAGCGCCGTCGTTCGCCACGGTCAGCCGCACCTCGTCGGCGCCCGCCACCACGTCGACCGAGCACCACCGCGCCCGGCTGTGCCGCAGCACGTTCGTCCCCGCCTCCCGCAACGCCCACGACAGCTCGCGCGCCGCCGCGGGCAACTCCGCCGGAACCGACACGGTGCACCGCACCCCGGCCGAGGTCAACACCTGCTCGATCGCCGACGCCTGCTCGGCCAGCTCCACGGTCCGGTACCCGCGCACGGCCTCCCGCAGCTCCGACAACGCCGCCGACGCCAGCGCGCGCACCTCGTCCGCCTCCGCACCGGCCCGCTCACCGTCCACGAGCGCCAGCCGCGACGCCAGCTCCGCCTTCAGCGCGATCACGGTCAACCGGTGCCCCAGCAGGTCGTGCACGTCCCGGGCGAACCGCAGCCGCTCCTCGATCACCGCCAGCCGCGCCCGCGCCTCACGCCCCCGCTGCGCCTGCACGACCAGGTCCCACAACCACACCGGCAGCACGTGCATCAGCGCCAACCCGACACCGACACCACCGGCGACCACCAACGCCCGCACCGGGTCCGGCGACACCACCACCGCCACCGCGACCACCAGGGGCGCCACCGCCCACGACCGCCGCCGCACCAGCACCGGGGCCGTGCCGACGAGCGCCGCGCCGACCCACGCCCACGTGTCCCACCGCCCCACCGCCACGGGCGCCAGCAACGGCACCGACAGCAGCGACGCCGCCACGAACGCCACGTCCCACCGGCCCCGCGCCACACCCGGCGTCACGGCCGCGTAGAGCACGCCGGCGTGCGCGGCGCCGAACAGCACCACGCCGACCAGCCCCGCCACCACCCAGGCGGGCCGGGTCTCCAGCAGCACGCCGACACCCGGCCCGGCCAGGCTGGTCGACCACGCCACGCCCAGCGACACGAGCGTGAGCACCCTCGCCTGTCGCATCACGGGCTCACCATGCCAGCGACACGCCGACGAACGCGTCGACCACCGCGCACGCCAGCGCGTACCAGGTCGGCACGACGAGGTTGGCGCGGAAGTGCGCGAGGTCCCAGCCGGCGTGCGCCAACCAGCCCGCCGCGACCAGGTACCGGCCGACCCCGGGGTCCACCAGCAGGGCGATCCCGGCCACCACGCCGAACCCGACCACGCCCGCCACCTGCGCCCACACCAGCCGGGTGCGGCGCACCTCGCCGCGCAGCAGCCCCGCGACCAGGTAGACCAACGCGCACGCGACCAGTCCCCACGTGCCGAAACCGGTCCAGTCGTCGTCGCCGTCGGCCACGATCGCGATGCCCAGCGCCGTCGAGATCACCAAGGAGAGGATCGAAGAACGTTTCATGGCAACCACGTTGGGGCCGGCCGCGCACAAGCCCCACCCCCGCGGTGTCACCGGGAACCCGTGCGGATCGCACGGTCCGACCATGCGCTACCGCAGCACGGTCGCCAGCCTCCGCATCCCCTCCACGATCTCGTCCGCCGTGTTGGTGGTGAACGACAGCCGCAGCGTCGACCGGTCCGGCGTGGTCGCGTAGAACGGCGCGCCCGGCACGAACGCCACGTCCCGCGCCAACGCCGCCGTGATCAGCGACGACGTGTCCACCCCGCCGGGCAGCGCCACCCACACGAACATCCCGCCGTCCGGGTCGCTCCACCGGGCGCCCGCGGGCACGGTCGACGGCAGCGCGCCGATCATCGCGTCCCGCCGCTCCCGGTAGGCCGCGCACAGGCCCCGGATGTGCTCGTCCAGGTCGTTCGCCTTCAGGTACGCCGCCGCCGCGGCCTGGTCGACGGTGGACGTGTGCAGGTCCGCCGCCTGCTTCACGATCACCAGCGTGCGCATGATCGACGCGGGCGCGCGCAGCCAGCCCAGCCGCATGCCCGGCGCGCCGACCTTGGAGAAGCTGCCCGCGTGCAGCACGCGGTCGCTCATCGAGGCCAGCGGCGGCACGGGCTCGCCCCGGTAGCGCAGCTCGCTGTACGGGTCGTCCTCGACGACCCACAGGCCGTGCCGGTCGGCCAGCGCGGCGATCTCGGCCCGCCGCCGCGCGCTCAACGTCCGGCCGGTCGGGTTCGCGAACGTCGGCACCAGGTACAGCAGCTCCGGCCGGTCCCGCTCGATCACCTCGGCCAGCGCGGCCGGGTCCATGCCGTGCTCGTCGCCCGCGACGGGCACGATCCGCGCGTCGGCGAGCTGGAAGCACTGCAACGCGGCCAGGTAGGTCGGCTCCTCCACCGCCACGACCGCGCCCGGCTCCAGCAGGGCGGTCACGACCAGCGTCAACGCCTGCTGCGAGCCGGACGTGACCAGCAGGTCCTCCACCGCGGTCGGCAGGCCGCGCCGGGTCAGCCGGTCGGCGACCAGGCCGCGCAGGTCCACGTCGCCCTCGGTGGGCGCGTACTGGAGGGAACGGCGGGACACGGCCTGGTCGAACGCCGTGCGCAGGCCGTCGACGTCGAACAGCTCGGGCGCGGGCAGGCCGCCCGCGAACGAGATGACCTCGGGCCGGGAGGTGAGGGCGAGCAGGTCGCGGACCGGCGAGCCGGCGAACGTGCGCGGCATGGAAGGGCTCCTCGAAGGTCGAGCGGAAGGGTTCACGCGGTTGTGCCACGCATGAGGTAGGCCGCACTGGGGTCGAGGCGCCGAACCCATCCTACCTTTCCGACCCCTCGGTTGACAGCGCATATGCCGATCGGGCTATATTCCTGTCATGGCATCTACGTTCGCCGTGCTCGCCGACCCGCACCGGCGCCGGATCCTCGACGTGCTGCGCGGGGGCGAGCGACCGGTCAACGACCTGGTCGACGGGCTGTCGGTGAGCCAGCCGACGGTGTCCAAGCACCTGAAGGTGCTGCGCGAGGCCGGGCTGGTCGAGGTCAGGCGGGACGCCCAGCGCCGGCTCTACCGGCTGCGGCCGGGGCCGTTGGCCGAGGTCGACGCCTGGCTCGCGCCGTACCGGCGGATGTGGGAGGACAGCCTGGACGCGCTGGAACGGCGGCTGGACGCGATCGACGGGACGGACGGGAGGGACTCGTGAGCACCGAGTTGAGGAGGATCGACGGCAAGCCCGTGCTGAGGTTCGAACGGGTGCTGGCGCACCCGCCCGCCTTGGTGTGGCGGGCGGTCACCGAGCCCGCCGAGCTGGCGCACTGGTTCCCGGCGGCGGTGGCGATCGACGGCCGGGAGATCACGTTCTCCTTCCCCGACCAGGTCACCACCGGCGAGGTGCTGGAGTCCGACCCGCCGAAGGTGTTCGCGTTCCGCTGGAACACCGACGTGCTGCGGTTCGAGCTGCTGCCGCACGAGCGCGGCTGCCTGCTGGTGTTCACGCACGTCCTCGGCGACGAGCACGGCGCCGGGCGCAACGCCGCCGGCTGGGACACCTGCCTCGCGGGCCTGGAGGCGCGGCTCGACGACCGCCCGTTCGAGCCGCCGACGGACGTGCGCGGCCCGATGGAGCACTACATCCGCGAGTTCGGGCTGGACGAGGGCCGGGTGGACGACGGCGTGGTGCGGTTCGTCCGCGACCTCGTCTGGCGCCCGCTGGAGGAGGTGTGGGCGCTGCTCACCGACGGCGAGGAGGGCGTGCCCGCCCGCGCGGCCAACCCGCACGTGCCGGCCGGCCCGCTGGTCGAGCGGACGCCGCCGCGCGTGCTGGCGTTCGACTCGCCGACCGGCAGGGTGCGCTGGGAGTTCCGGCACGACCCCGACCAGGGCACGACGGTCGAGCTGACGCACGCGCTGGCCGACCCGGCGTTCGCCCCGCGGGCGCTCGCGGCGTGGCACGCGCACCTGGAGCTGTTCTTCGCGGCCACGTTCGGCGACGTCCGCCCGTGGCCGGAGGAGCGGGTCGCCGAACTCCTCGGCCGCTACAGCAGCTGAGCGTCCACCCGGGCCAGGTGGTCGCGGCCGTACGGCCCGTTCTCCAGCCCGTCCACCAGCGCCCGGGGCAGGTCGGCGCGGATCTCGGCGGACCGCGACGCGGCGGCCAGCGCGACGGTCGCGACCGTGTCCACGTCGCCGGTGAAGGCCACGCACGCCCGCAGCACCGAGCTCAGCGAGCCGCCGTCGGCCAACGCGGTCAGCGCCGCGCGCACGCTCATCACGCCCTTCGACCCGACCTTGCCCCGCCACGGCCGCGCCCACGCGTCGGAGCCGAGGCGCGCGGCGATCCACGTGCCGACCTCCACCACCGGACCGAGCCCGTGGTGGCAGTAGTGCACGGCCAACGCCGCCGCCCGCGCCGACGCCACGCCGTCCGGCGTGTCGTGGGTGACCTTGGCCTGCACGTCGGTGTGGTGCAGCACGTCGGCCACGGTGGGCAGCAGCCCGGCCGGCGCGGCGCGCATCGCAGCGCCGCTCTTGTCGCTGTCGGGCCGGATGCGGGCCAGGAACTCCGCGCCGGAGTGCACGCTCTCCAGGAAAGCCTGGAAACCCCGCGCGTAGCCCTCGCGCGGGTCGCGGTGGAACGCGGTCACGAACGCCGACGCCACCGACTCGGGCGTCCACGGCGCGCCGGAGACCCGCAACTCCGCCAACGCCAGCGTCAGCTGCGTGTCGTCGGTGTACGCGCCGGGGCGAATGCCGAGGTGCCGCGGGTGCCGCACGTACCCGGCGAGGGTGTTGTGGCTGGCCACGAGCGATGCCGGGGCGTACTCGAAGCCCGCGCCGTACGCGTCCCCGATGGCCAGTTCGACGAGCATGACGCACACCGTATAGCGCGCGTTATGACTGTTTCGAGATATCCCTTTTCACCCGGTCGAGTGGTACGAATCTCGTGACCCAAGACACCCCTGTGCGCGAGGAATCGCGTGTCTTCGGAATCGAGGAAACCCTTGCGAATCACCAGGTTGATCCCTGCGCTCGCGGCCGCGTTGCTCTCCCTGCTCGCCCTGGCGCCGTCGGCGTCGGCCGCGCCGGCGGCGGAGGGCGGCGTGACGCCGTACATCATCGGCGGCGGCTACGCGAGCAACGCGCCGTGGGCGGCCCGGCTGTTCTCCAACGGCAGGCAGACGTGCACCGCGACGATCATCGCGCCCACGTGGATCCTGACCGCGAAGCACTGCGTCAGCGGCGGCGGGCTGTCGTTCCGCATCGGCAGCCTCGACCAGACCTCCGGCGGCACGATGGCCAACGGCGTGCAGACCCACAACCACTCGTCGGACCTCTCGCTGGTCCGGCTCGACCGCTCCGTGTCCGCGACCTACGCCCGCCTCGGCCAGCCCGGTTCGGTCACCGTCGGCCAGAACGTGCAGGTCTACGGCTGGGGCGCGACGTCCCGGTGCGGCTCGGAGATCAACTGCCAGTCGCAGTACCTGAAGGTCGCGAACGTGACCGTCACCGGCGGCTGCACCGACGCCTACGGCGGCAGCGCGATCTGCGCCCGGCGCGGCGACGGCATCACCGCGGGCGGCGACTCGGGCGGCCCGATGATGGCCGGCGGCGTGCAGGTGGGCGTCGCGTCCACCAGCGACCGGCAGACCACCACCGCCTACACCAACGTGACGCGCTACCGGTCCTGGATCCAGTCCATCGCCGGCGTCTGACCCCCCGCGCGGGACCGGGGCGTCACAGCACGCCCCAGTCCCGCGCGCGGGCCATCAGGTGGCCGTGCACCAGCGCCACCGACGGGTTCGCCAACCCGCCGACCCGGGTGGCCAGGAACAGCGTGTTCAACGGCGGCACGACCGCCTGGTGCGCCAGTTCCACCGACCCCGCCGCCAGCGCCGGGTCGGCCAGGTACCGCGGCAGCGCCGACACGCCGGCCCCCGCGACCACGGCCGCCAGCACCGCCCGCAGGTCCGGCACCACCACCGCGACCGGGTTGGGCGGGCGGCGGCCGAACTCGCTGCGCCAGTACCGCCGCACGATCGGCAGCTCCTCCGCGTACGCGACCAGCGGGAGGTGCGCCAACGCGCGCACCGGGTCGGACGCCAGCAGCGCGCGGTCGATCGTGCGCACCAGCGTCGGCGCGCCGACCAGCACGAACTCCTCGTCCACGAACGGCGTCGCGACCACCGCCCGGTCCGCGGGCCGCACCGCGGACACCACCAGGTCCAGCCTCGCGTTGACCAGCGCGGCGAGCAGGTCGTCGGCCAGGCCGAGGGTGATCCTCAGCCGCAGCCCGCGCGCGGTCAGCGGCGCCAGCGCCGGCAGCACCCGCGCGGCCACCACCTCCACCGCGCCCGCCAGGTGCACGGTGCCCGCGTACGCCTCCCGGTCGTCCACTTCGGACAGCGCCGAGCGCAGCTCGTCCACGTGCGCGCCGACCCGGCGGGCCAGCGCGTCGGCGCGCGCGGTCGGCGTGACGCCGCGGCTGGAGCGCACGAACAGCGGCTCGCCCAGCTCCCGCTCCAGCCGGGCGAGGTGGCCGCTGACCGCCGGCTGGGTCAGGCCGCGGCGCTGGGCGGCGGCGGTCAGCGAGCCGGACCGGTAGATCTCCACGAACGTGGACAGCAGGTCTAGGTCGGCCACCGCAACTCCAGAGCTATAAGAAGGCTTATGGCCGGCCGCACGCTACCGGATGAAACGTGATGGGGTGGTCGTTGTCCGAGCAGTACAGCGACTTCTCGAGAGGGATGAAACGGATGAGCAGGGTTCTCGTGGTCGTCTCGGCGGCCGACCGGCTGGTGCTGGCCGACGGGTCGAGCCACCCCACCGGGTTCTGGGCGGAGGAAGTGGTCGAGTCGGTGCGCGTGCTGCGGGACGCGGGCGTGCGGGTGGACATCGCCACCCCGGGCGGCGCGCGGCCCACCGTGGACGCGGTCAGCGTGACCGAGGAGTTCGGCGCCTACCTGGCGTCCATCGACGACGAGTTGGCGGCGCCGCTGCGGCTGGCGGACGTCGACGTGGCCGACTACGACGGCGTGCTGCTGCCCGGCGGGCACGGCCCGATGGCGGATCTCGCGTCCGACGCGGACCTCGGTCGGCTGCTGGTGGCGTTCGACGAGGCGGGCAAGGTCGTCGGCGCGCTGTGCCACGGCCCGGCCGGGCTGCTGTCCGCGGTGCGCGAGGACGGCTCGTTCGCGTTCGCCGGGCGGCGGCTGACCGTGTTCACCGACGAGGAGGAGCGCCAAGGCGGCTTGGCCGTGCCGTACTTCGTGGAGGCGCGGCTGCGCGAGCTCGGCGCGGTCCCGCAGACCGGTCCGGCGTGGTCCAGCACGGTCGTCGTGGACGGCAACCTGGTCACCGGCCAGAACCCTCAGTCCAGTGTGGACACCGCGCGGCGGGTGCTGGAAGCGTTGTCGTAGGCCGAACGCGCGGCCTCGATCTCGTCCTCGTGCCGCAGCGCCCACCGTCCCAAGGGGACGACGAGGTCCAGCAGGGAGCGGCCGAGCGCGGTCGCCGCGTACGTGACGCCGGCGGCCTTGCCCGGCCGCACGTCCCGGCTGACGAGGCCGTCGCGCTCGAGGTTGCGCAGGGTGCGGGTGAGGATGCGACGGCTCAGCCCGTGCACCGCGCGGTCCAGCTCGTTGAAGCCGTAGGGCCGTTCGGCGAGCAGGGCCAGCAGCAGCAGGCTCCACTTGTCGCCGACCCGGGCCAGCAGGCCGGACACCGAGCAGGCGGCGCGGTCGGCGACCGTGACCGGCGCGGGGACCAGTGACATGGATGTGCCTTCTTCCGGGTCGTCGCGGTGCGCACCAGGCTTCAGGTTATGGCGAACGCGGTGATCACGGGCGGCACGAACGGCATCGGCCGGGCCCTGGCGGAACGGCTCGCGAGCGAGGGGCACCGCGTCGCGGTCGTGGGCCGGTCGGCCGCCGCGCCGGACGGGGTCGAGCTGATTCGAGGCGACCTCGGCACGGTCGCCGGCACGACCGCGGTGGCCGACGAGGTGGCGGCCCGGTTCGACGTGGTCGACCACCTCGTGCTCGGCGCGGGCCGCTTCACCCCGCGCCGCGTGGTCACCGCCGACGGCTTGGAGCACTCGTTCGCGCTCTACGCGGTGAGCCGGTTCGCGCTGGTGGAACGGTTGCTGCCGGTGCTGGAGCGCTCCGCCGCGCCGGTGGTGGTGAGCCTGTGCGGCGTGGCCGGGCTGCGCGGACCGGGCATCCAGTGGGACGACCTCGCGCTCAGCCGCGGGTTCCGGGCGTTCGGGGCGGTCAGCCAGGGCGCGCGGGCCGCCGACCTGCTCGGCGCGGGGTTCGCGGACCGCCACCCGGGCAGCGCGGTGCGGTACGTCCTGCACAACCCGATGTTCGTGGACAGCGGGCTCGGCGCGCAGGTCGGCGGTGCGCGCGGCCGGGCGCTGGACCTGGTGGCCCGCCTGTTCGCCCGGTCGACGGCCGACGCGGCGGACCAGGTCCACCGGTTCCTGGCGGACCCACCCGCCGCCGCCTTCACCGCCTCGCGCGCGGGCGCGCCGGTCGACCTGGCCAGGCCCGAGTTCGACCGGACCGCCGCCGCCCGGCTCTACGCCGTGCTGGAGGACATCACCGCCTCGGCGCGGTGACGCGGAACGACGGCGAGCCGCCGACCTGCTGCAACGTGGTGGTCAACGCGGAGGCCGCGCCCTGCTCCTCATCGGCCACTCCGGACGAGGCGGCCACGAACATCGCCGGGAACCGTGTCCCGGTATCCGGAAGCTCCGATCACGACCCTGGGCGGGGATCACCATGGCGTCTGAGGTGTCGGTCGGGCTTCGCATCGAGCAGCACCGAACATCGGCCTTCACCAAGGCAACACGGAATACAGCCAGTGCAGGGACTGGCTGGAAAGCCGAGCGCGCCGACGTCCGGCGGCGCCACGTACACGATGCTGTCGTCCATGGCCACGACGAACTGGGCAAACGCCGGCAATGAGGCGAGCCCGGCACGGGGGCGTGTCGGGCTCGCCGCGGTGTCCACGAGCCGGGCAAGATCTACCGCGACCTCATCTCGTCGCTCGACCTGGACCGAGGTCACCTGAGCACGCGGAACCGCAGGTGCAGGACGTCGTCCGCCTCGACGGCCTCGATCCGCTCCAGCTCGGCGGGCGGGAGGCCGTCCAGCAGCCGCGAGCCCCCGCCGAGCAGCACGGGCACCAGCTGGAGCCGGATCTCGTCGACCAACCCGGCGCGCAGCACGTGCCCCGCCGACTCCGCGGCCGCCATGACCAGCACGTCCTTGTCCCCCGCCGCCGCACGGGCCTGGGCGATCGCGCTCTCCGGGCCGTCGGTGACGAACGTGAACGCCGCCGACTTCATCGCCAGCGGCGCGCGCCGCTCGTGCGTGAGCACGAAGCTCGGCACCGGGAACGGCGTGTCCTGCCAGTACTTCAGCCCCAGGTCGAACGTCCGCCTGCCCAGCACGACCGCGCCGACCGTCGCCGCGAACGGCGCGTCACCGTCCGACCCCTCGGCGAACATCCACTCGTGCAGCCGCTCGCCGCCCTCGCCCATCGGGTGCTCCTCGCCCACGTTGGGCCCGGCGCTGTAGCCGTCGAGCGACACCGAGCCGTTCAGCACGACCTTCGTCACGGTGCTCCTCCAGCGAACTCGACGCGCACCCCCAGCAGGCGCACGGCACGTGTGTCCTCGAATCTTGCCAACGCCGCCACGGCCGCGTCCTCGATCGGCCCGGGTTCCATCGTCGGCTCCGCCAGCGACACGCCCCGCGTGTAGGTGAAGAACGGCACGAACCGCACCTTCACCACCACCCGGACCGCGGGCCGCCCTTCCGCCCGCACGTCCTCGACCACCCGCCGCGCGAGCAGCCGGACCTCCTCCCGGATCCGGTCCGGCTCGGTCAGGTCCCGCTGGAACGTCGTCTCCCGGCTGCGCGACTTGGCCACCCACGGCGTCGCGGTCACGTCCGTGTCGCCGGCGCCCAGCGCCAGCTGCCGGAAGTGCGGCCCCATCGCCGGCCCGAACCGCGCCGCCAGCACCTCCGGCTCGGTCCGCGCCAACTCCTCGACCGTGCCGACGCCCAGCTCGGCGAGCTTGGCCGCGGTCCGCGACCCGATGCCCCACAACGCGGTCACCGGCCGTCCGGCCATCACCTCGACCCAGTTGTCCCTGGTCAGCCGGTACACCCCGGCGGGCTTGGCGAACCCGGTGGCGAGCTTGGCGCGCAGCTTGTTGTCGCCGATGCCGACCGAGCACTCCAGCCCGGTCTCCGCCTTGACCGCGCGGCGCGCGGTGTCGGCCAAGGCCTCCGGGTCGTCGGTGCGCGCGCCGAGGAACGCCTCGTCCCAGCCGAGCACCTCGACCACCACGGGCAGCTCCCGCAGCACGTCCATGACGTGCGCGGACACCTCTTCGTACGCGGGCGCGTCGGACGGCAGGAACACCGCGTCCGGGCAGCGCTTCTTCGCCAGCCGCAACGGCATCCCCGAGTGGACGCCGAACTCCCTCGCCTCGTAGGACGCGGTGGCCACGACGGCGCGCTGCGTCGGGTCGCCTGCTCCGCCGACGACCACGGGCCTGCCGCGCAACTCGGGCCGGCGCGCCACCTCGACCGCCGCGATGAACTGGTCGAGGTCGACGTGCAGGACCCAGTCCGATCCGGACACCACGCCAGTATCGCCGTGGGAGGCTGTCACCGTGCGACCGGAAGAACTGGCCCACCTGCGCAGGGCACGGGACCTGATGGACCGCGAGTACGCCCGTCCGCTGGACGTGCCGGCCCTGGCGCGCGCCGCGCTGATGTCGCCGTCCCACTTCGCCCGGCAGTTCAAGCTGGCCTACGGCGAGACGCCGTACAACTACCTGATGACCAGGCGCGTCGAACGCGCGAAGGCCTTGCTGCGCCGGGGCGACCTCAGCGTCACCGACGTGTGCATGGAGGTCGGCTGCACGTCGCTCGGCTCGTTCAGCTCGCGGTTCACCGAGCTGGTCGGCGAGACGCCCAGCGCCTACCGGGCACGCCGCCACGACGAGGTCGCCGCGGTGCCCGCGTGCTGGTCCAAAATGGTCACCCGCCCGAGCAGATCTCGAGAAGCACGAGTCTGACCAGCGCGGATAGGTTCCCCGCATGAGCATGAAGATCTCGCACACGTTCCTGCAGGTCCGCGACCAGCAAGAGGCGCTCGCCTTCTACCGCGACGTGATCGGCCTCGAAGTGCGCACCGACGCGCCGATCGAGCAGTTCCGCTGGCTGTCGGTCGGCCCGGCCGGCCAGCCCGACGTGGAGATCGTCCTGGAGGACCCGCGCATGGGCCGACCGGCGGACGACGCGGCCGCGATGATGGAGCTGATGGCCAAGGGCTCCCTGGGCGCGGCGATCTTCCGCGTCGACGACTGCGACGCCACGTTCGAGCGGCTCCGGGCGGCGGGCGCGGAGGTCATGCAGGAGCCGATGGACCAGGCGTACGGGGTGCGCGACTGCGCGTTCCGCGACCCGTCGGGCAACCACCTGCGGTTCTCCGGGCCGCTCAAGAGCTGAACCGCGCCGTTTCGCGGTGACGGGGTTCGTGACACGATCACCACGTGCCGACCAGCCCACGCGACCGCGACGAGCAGGGCCGGGCCCGCAACGCGCGCCCGCGCGACGGGCTCGGCCGCCCGCTGCCCTACGGGCTGCCGGGCGTCGAGCGCCAGCCCGAAGGCGTGCCGCGCACGCCCGAGGAGTCGCTCGTCGAAGCACAGCGCCTGCTCGACCTCGGCCGGCCGTTCCACGCGCACGAAGTGCTGGAGGACGCGTGGAAGGCCGCGCCCGAGCCCGAGCGGGAGCTGTGGCGCGGCTTGGCGCAACTGGCCGTGGGCATGACCCACGCCGCGCGCGGCAACGCGTCGGGCGCTTCGGCGCTGCTGAGCCGCGGCGCGCGCAACATCACCCCCTACCGCGACGACCCGCCGCACGGGGTGGACGTGGCGGGCCTGGTCGCCTGGGCGGCGTCGGGCGACGGCGTGCCGCGGCTGGCCAAGGATTCGTGACGAACTGATCACGCTCGGCTGCCGCCGTGCCGTTGACCTGTCCGGACCGCGAAGTGCGGCCGAACGCGCGCTTGGCGGACCCCGCCGCGGGGTAACTGGTGGTCACCCACCTCACCAGGGAGGTTTCCCGTGTTAGCGATCATCGCCGCGGTCATCTTCGGCCTCGCCCTCCTGCTGGACCTCGCGAACGCCTCGCTCGGCTCGGTCCTGGACGGCGGCACGCTGCTCGTGGCGGGCCTGCTGTGCGTGGCGTTGCACCTGGCTGGCGTCGGCGCCGGCGCGCGGGCGTTGAGCTTCCGCCGCCGTCGCTAGGAGAGCACGGCCCTCGCCGGGTGCGGGGGCCGTCCCGGATGGACAATCGGCGCGTGGACGTGTCCGCGCGCCGATTGATCAACCAGCCGCCCGAGGTCGTGGCGCGGTACGCGATGGACTGGCGGCACGACCACGAGTGGACGCGCGGCATCAAGCGCGCCGAGCTGAGCGCGCCCGCGCCCGGCGGCGGGTTCGGCGTCGGCGCGGAGGTCACGCGCACCGCGCACTTCCTCGGCAGGCGCATCGACTACGTGCTGCGGGTGGTGGCGCACGAGCCGCCGACGCTGCTGGAGATGAAGTCGGTCGCCGGGCCGTTCCCGATGCACGTCACCTACCGGTTCGACACCGCCCACGCGGGCGCGACGATGGCGTCCATCCGCGTCCGCGGTGACGCGGGCCGGCACTACCGGCTGGTCGGCCCGCTCGTGGCGCGGTTCGTGCGCGCCAACCTCCGCAAGGACCTCCACGCCCTCTCCCGCCACGTCGGCTGACGACGACGGTTCAGCGGTGCGGTGGCGGCGCCGTGAGCAGGCACGCCACGCAGGGCATTCCCTCCGGTTCCGGCAGCAGCTCGGCCATGTCCAGGTCGAGCTGTTCCCCGCAGAGGGTCAGCAGGGTCGACCGCGTGCCGTCGTCGGGCAGCGGCGCCAGGTGGCAGCTCCGCTCCCACTCGCCGACGAGGTCCGCGCGCTTGCGCACGAGCAGGATGGGCTCGGTGTGATCCAGTGCCATGACGAAACGTCCTCTCCCCAGAGACCCTCAGTCTGGCACCGCTCCCAGAACGGCGCGACCACCGTTTTTCGACTTCACGGGCCCCACGGTGGATATGCTCCGCCGGTGATCAGGGTGCTGCGGGACTTCTCGACCGGTGTCGGACTGCTCGGCCAGGGCTTCTCGCTGGTGTTCCGCTCGCCGAAACTGCTGCTCATCGGCGCCGTCCCGGCGTTGATCACGACCGTGCTGCTGGTCGGCGGCCTGGTCGGGCTCGCGGTGTGGATCGACGACATCGCCGCCTGGGTCACGCCGTTCGCCGACGACTGGAACGAGGGCCTGCGCGCGGCCACCCGGTTCGCCGCCGGGTTCTCGATCATCGGCGCGTTCGTCGCGATCGGACTGCTGCTGTTCACCGCGATCACGCTGATCATCGGCGGACCGTTCTACGAGCACATCGCGGAGACCGTCGAGGACACGCACCTCGGCGGCGTGCCCGAGGCGGAGCAGGTGACCTGGCTGCGGTCGGCGGCGGTCGGCGTGCGGGACGCGATCGTGCTCGTCGGCATCGCGATCCTGCTGGCCATCCCGCTGTTCGCCGCCGGGTTCATCCCGGTCGTCGGGCAGACGGTGGTGCCGGTGGTCGCGGTGCTCGTCAACGCGTCGCTGCTGGCGATCGAGCTGACCGGCATCCCGTTCACCCGGCGCGGCCTCAAGCTCGACGTGCGCCGGCGGACGCTGCGCAAGCGGCGCGCCGTCACGCTCGGCTTCGCCGTGCCGACCTACCTGCTGTGCCTGATCCCGTTGGCGGCGCTGGTGGTGCTGCCGGCGGCGATGGCAGGCGGCACGGTCCTCGCGCACCGCCTGCTCCACGACCAGATCAGGTGAACGGCACCCACGCCTGCCGCGCCAACCCGTCGATCCGGTCCACGCCCACGCCCACGGCGGACACCGTCCACAGGTCGTCGCCGATCACCAGCGCCCGGCGGATGCCCGGGTCGTAGGTCGACTGCTCGTGCCGGACCGTGCCCAGCGCGGAGAACGCGCCGTCACCGAGCCGCAGCACCAGCAGGCCGCCCGCCGCCGACCCGCTCGCGCCCGACCCGAACACCGGCAGCACCACCAGGTCGCGGGCCGGCCAGTACAGGAACGCGTGCGGGTCGAACTCGACCTCCGAGCTCGCGCCGGGCAGGTGGTGGCCCGCGAGCTTGGCCGGCGCGGCCGGGTTCGACACGTCGAACAGCGACACCTGCGTGCCGGTGACGCGGCCCTGCGCCGTGGCCTCCTGGCCGACGCCGATCAGCTTCCCGTCACCGGCGGGGTGCAGGTACGCCGAGTAGCCGGTGATCTTCAGCTCGCCAACCTTGCGCGGCGCCGCCGGGTCGGACAGGTCCAGCGTGTAGAGCGGGTCGACCTGCCGGAACGTCACCACGTACCCGACCGGCCCGGCGAACCGGACGCTGTAGATCCGCTCGCCGACGCCGAGCCCGTCGACCTTGCCGACCTCCACGAGCGTCGCGCCGTCCCGCTTGAGCACGGTGACCGCGCTCTGCGTGGCGGGCGCCTGCTCGGGGATGCCCGGCGCGTCACCGGAGGTCGTCGCCACCCGGAGGTGACCCTGGTGCTCGGACAGCGAGTACTGGTTGAGCAGCGTGCCCGCGACCCGCCCGGACGCGACGTGCTTCGGCGGGCCCGGCTGCGACACGTCGAACTGGTGGATCGCCGTGGTCGCGGGCGTGGTCGGCGCGAAGCGCGTCATCGGCCGCAGGTGGTGGTCGTCGGCCACGTACAGCGACGTGCCCGTGCCGTACACGGTGTCGCCGTCGGCCATGATCGTCACCGCGTCGCCGTTGCCCAGCTCGCCCGGGAAGTCGAACGTCAGCACGGACAGCATCGACGTGGCCGAGTGCTGCTCGGGGTGGCTGACCCGGTCGCACGCGACCAGCGTGCCCTCCGAGCGCGAGCCGTCCGCGTCGGACAGCTCGTAGCGCGGCAGCCACGACTCGATCGGCGCGGTGGCGACGAGTTCCCGGTTCGCGATCAGGGACTCCGCCTCGCTGCGGTCGTTCGTCGGGTACACCCAGGGCAGCCGCGGCCCCGAGTGCACGACCACCCGCACCACGCCGCCGACCTGGCGCGCGTCGACGTACCGGCCGTCCACGGTGAGCGTGCCCAGCACGCGCGGCGCGGCGGACAGGTCGACCAACGTCACCGACGAGTCCTCGGCGTACACCTCCGTCGGGCCGTCGAACTCGATCCCGCGGCCCGCGATGCCGTGCCCGGCGCCGATGAGGAACGCGCGGTCCTCGTGCAGCAGCAGTTGGGAGGCGTGGCCGCCCGGCACGTCGAGCGTGCCGGTGAGCTGCCGGGTGGCCACGTCCAGCACCCGCAGCTTGCCGTCGGCCACCGTCACGACCCGCTTGCCGTCGGTCTTGACCAGGTCCGGCTCGTCGACGCCCGCCTCGTGCGCGTTCGTCTTGGAGTGCTCGGGCACGGCGGCGGCGTCACGGGGCGGGCTGCCCGCACGGGAGTCCGCCTGGCTCTCCATCGCGACGTCGCCGTCGGTCTTGGCCAGGAACGTGCGGCCGCCCACCCCGTGCGCGCCGACGTGCGGCGAGATCGCCTCGCGCAGCTCGGCCAGCGCGGTGTCGCACGTGTCGAACGCCACCAGCTCCACCGGCACGGCTTCGATCGGCGGCACGATCCGCCAGTCCTCCGCCTCGGTGGGCACGGCGGAGGCCGCGCTCACCCCCACCACCAGTGCCGCGCCGCCGAACAGCGCCGCACGCGTACCCCAGGACCGTCGCCTCATGCACCCAGGACGGGACGGACGGGGCAAAAGGTTGCGCGGCGGCGGTCACGGTCCGGGCGTAGGCCGATCGGCCGCACCCGGGGCGACATGATTGAGTAGGGCAGGACCGATTGCCCAACGCCCTCGCGTCCGGGGGCGGAGCGACCACAGGAGAGTCAAATGGCCCCGAGCAAGCCCGAGGTCGAGCCGTACGAGGGCGCCCCGCCCGCCGACCTGGTGATCGAGGACATCACCGTCGGCGACGGGCCCGAGGCGGCCCCCGGTCAGCTCGTGCACGTGCACTACGTCGGTGTGTCGCACTCGACCGGCGAGCAGTTCGACGCCTCCTGGGACCGCGGCGAGGCGTTCAGCTTCCCGCTGGGCGGGGGTCGCGTCATCGCCGGCTGGGACCGCGGTGTCGCGGGCATGAAGGTCGGCGGCCGGCGCAAGCTGGTCATCCCGGCGCACCTGGGCTACGGCGACCGCGGCGCGGGCGGCGTGATCAAGCCCGGCGAGACGCTGATCTTCGTGGTGGACCTGCTCGGCGTGAACTAGTGCCGGCACGGCCCGGTTGCGCCCCCTGCTCCGTTCGGAGCATTTGACCCGGGGGCGGAACCGGGCCGTTCACCATTGCGTCATCCTGAGTGGACCAACCGCACGTCATCTTCGAGGGGGAGAGCCGTCGTGCCCGAGGACATCGGCGCGTCCGAGCGGATGCTCAGCCAGTGGCAGCAGAGCATCGAGCAGAAGGCCGAGCGCTACCAGGAGATGGCCGCCCGCGTGCAGGGCATGACCATCTCCGAGGCCTCGCGCGACGGCTCGGTCAAGCTCACCATCGGCTCGAACGGCATCCTGACCCACCTGGAGATCGCCGAGTCCGCGCGGGACAAGCGGATGGCCGAGGTGTCGGCCGAGGTGATGAGGACGTTGCAACGCGCGCAGGCGCGCATCCCGGAACTGCTCCAGCAGGCCATGGCCGAGACCATCGGCACGCAGGACGAGACGGCCAACGTGCTGTTCAACGAGGCCAAGCGCAACTTCCCCACCCCGCCGCACGAAGAGCCCGTGCCGCCGCCGGTGGGCCGTGAGATGCGCTTCGGGATCGAGGACGACGACACGCCCCCGCCGCCCGCCACGCGTCCCGGACCGCCGGCCACGCCACCGCCCACCCCGCCGCCCGCGCGCAGGCCCGCGCGCCGTCCGGACGAGGACGACGACTTCGGCGGACAGTCCTTCCTTTCCTGACCAGCCTTCCAGGGGGATCACATGGCCGGTTTCGAGATCGTCGCGGAAACGCTCGAGGCGCACAGCAAGCAGCTGGACGACCTGGGCGCGCGGCTGCAGGGCGCGGTGGACGCGGCGAAGACCGTGAGCATGCCGACCGACGCCTACGGCATCATCTGCCAGCCGTTCCGGATGATGCTCGACCCCGTCGAGCAGTACGGGCTGGACGCCCTCCAGGGTGCCGTGGAGGCGATGGACGCCGCCGGCAAGGCGGTCAAGGACACCGTCAACCAGTACCGGGAGATGGAAGAGGCGATCCGGGACAGCTTCAAGGCCGGTGACTGATGGCGGGCGAGAACCCCTTAGTCGAGGCGCCGCCGGCGGAGTCGGGTTCGTTCTTCAACGCGGGTACCGGTGACAACGGGTGGGCGACCGGTATTTCCATCGCGGAGTCGGCGAT